>JAQWMV010000106.1 GCA_029246605.1 Pseudomonadales bacterium
GTTTTGTTTCTTGGGAAGGGCATCTGTTTGGTTTGTGTGGTGGCATTTTTGCAGCACGATTAACAGCAGAAGGGAAAACATCAGATGATGTTAGAGTCTTATAAACAACAATTTGACACCAGACCTATAAACCAGATGTTAGGTATTACGCTGGTTGAACAACGCGCTGGATATGGACGTATCCTATTGACGAGAACCAACGAAACCCCAAAGGGTATCGGCGGTTCCCTGCACGGAGGAGTGCTTGCAACGATGTTAGACGAAGCAATGTTGGTTGCCGTTTTTGCAGATATGGGTGACGGTGAGCAGCCTGCTGGCACAGCTGAGCTAAATATCAGCTACTTGCGCCCAGCCCATGGCGATAAAGTCTTTGCTACCGCAATTGAGGTTAAACGAGGTCGGCAGCTTGCGGTCATTGATGTTGATATTACCGATAGTGATGACCGGCTTTGTGCCAAAGGCAGAGTAACCTATGCATTTCGTGTATAAGCTGAGCTGATTTTGATGTTATAGGTTTGGCGCGGAAAACGAGCGGTCCGACGCGTTGGTTCGAACTTACAACCTTGGCAGCGCTGTTTGTCACTTGAGGTGCTGAAAATTTGGAGCGGGAAACGAGATTCGAACTCGCGACCCCGACCTTGGCAAGGTCGTGCTCTACCAACTGAGCTATTCCCGCTTTTTTTACAATATAACAGTCTAAACCATCTATGGCGTAGCATGTTATTCCTACGTAACTGCCTAATTCTACAACAGTTCTTGGTACATCCAAAAAATGGCGTCCCCTAGGGGAGTCGAACCCCTGTTGCCTGGATGAAAACCAGGTGTCCTAGGCCTCTAGACGAAGGGGACGCTGTTCGTTGGAAGCCGCGCATTCTATGAAGCTTGGAGGTTATCGTCAAGTTTAGTGATACTTTCATAATCTGCAGGCTGATTTGTTGTAATGGTTCCTTTACATGGGAGCAGCCCAATGGGTGAAGAAAGCGAAGAAAGTAAAGAGCGTCGACACTCCCCAGATCGGCGAGATTCTGAGCGAATCGTGTAGGATGAACTGCGCCGGCAAAGAGAAGAGCGTCGTGATCTACCGGATACTTAGAAGACGACTACGCTTCGTATACTACGTCCTGCATGCATGTGGTCGAACGCTTCATTGATGTTCTCAAGGTCCATTGAATAGGTAACGAATTCATCCAGCTTTATCTCACCATCCATGTACTGATCCACCATGCCGGGCAGTTGTGATCTGCCTTTGACGCCACCGAATGCAGTACCGCGCCAGACCCGCCCTGTAACGAGTTGAAATGGTCTGGTGCTGATTTCCTGGCCTGACCCCGCAACGCCAATGATGATTGATTCACCCCAACCCTTATGACAGCATTCAAGGGCGGATCTCATGAGATTAACGTTACCAACACATTCGAATGAGTAATCGACGCCGCCATCTGTGAGATCGACAATCACATCCTGTATAGGGTCGCTGTAGTCTTTGGGGTTGATGCAATCTGTTGCTCCCAGTGCTTTAGCCATGTCGAATTTGTCCGTATTCACGTCAATGGCGATGATCCTGCCTGCCTTTGCAAGAACCGCTCCCTGGACTGCGCTGAGGCCTATGCCGCCAAGTCCGAATATAGCAACTGTAGCACCGGGCTCTACTTTGGCGGTATTTAGAACAGCCCCAATGCCGGTGGTGACACCGCACCCCAAAAGGCATACTTTATCCAATGGTGCCTCTTTGCGTATTTTTGCGAGAGATACTTCGGCGACGACAGAATATTCCGAAAACGTGGATGTGCCCATGTAATGGAATAGCTGTTTACCACCGCCGCTGAATCTGGTTGTTCCGTCAGGCATCAGGCCCTGGCCCTGCGTAGCCCTGACCGATGAGCATAAGTTAGTCTTACCCGACAAACAGAACTTACATTTACCACACTCGGCAGTGTATAGCGGAATGACGTGATCGCCTGGGCTTACCGAGGTAACACCGGGACCAATTTCCTCCACTACGGCGCCTCCCTCGTGTCCCAGAACAGCTGGGAATATACCTTCAGGATCATCTCCAGAGAGCGTAAACGCATCGGTGTGGCAGATACCAGTTGCGACTATACGAATAAGCACTTCACCTGCTTTTGGCCCATCGACTTCAATTTCCTCAATACTCAACGGTTTTCCCGCTTGCCATGCAACAGCAGCTCTGGACTTCATATTTGATCCATTTTGAAAATTCTTGAGAAATTTACCTAAGTCAGGGTCGCCTGGCAACAGGATAGAGGCACTTACCGGTCGTGAAGAAATTTGCACCGAAGGTCGTTAGTTATTGACAAGTACCCACACATCAAGTGAACTGGATCCGTTTAGGACCGACCCAAGGAGACCGGGTTATGGCGAGTATTACAGATTCGACACCAAAGGAATACGTGACGACGTACACGCCGTCATTGCTTGAGTCTATTCCAAGACAACGGCAGCGCCAAAGTCTAGGTATTACGGCAGAGAACTTACCGTTTAAGGGCCTTGATATCTGGAACGCCTATGAGTTCACCTGGTTGAATACAAAGGGTCGGCCTGAAGTTGCTGTGGCGCAGTTCCAGATACCACTAAAGTCTCTAAATCTTATCGAGTCAAAGTCACTTAAACTCTATCTTGGTTCCTATAGCAATACGCCTTTTGCGAATCGAGCTGAGGTAATTCATACCCTCGAGTCTGATCTCAATCTAGCCGCGCGTAAGATGGTGAGTGTATCGTTGTTAACACCGGAGCAGGTTCAGAACGAAGGAATTGGTTCACTTGTTGGGCATAGCATTGATCATCTGGATGTAGATGTTTCTGAATACTATTGGAACCCGAAATTCCTGGAACTTGAAAGTACAACAATTGTTCGTGAGACCTTGTTCACTGACTTGTTTAAATCGTTATGTCCAATTACAGGACAACCAGATTTTGCAAGTATCATGATCCATTACAGTGGCAACAGCATTAGTCATGAAGGATTATTGAAGTATCTGGTTTCCTACCGTCAGCATGAAGAGTTTGCTGAACAGATAACTGAAAGAATATTCGTCGATATCATGAATCGATGTTCCCCTGACCGTCTTGCGGTGAGTGCACGATTTAATCGACGAGGCGGTATCGATATCAATGCGCACCGTACCCATGAAGAAGCGCTTCCCGACGAAGTCAGGCTCTGGCGCCAATAGCGGTGTCCTCGTTGCGGGCCGTGATTGTATTCGCGTATGATGACAGTCTGTTTGTCTGAGATTTATTCGTGGACGCGTTGGAAGCATTGCAAAGTCGAGTATCGTCATCTCGATTAAAAGGGGACGTTGGTAGTCGCGCTTTAGATAACATGTTCAAGGCGGCGTTGAGAGCACCAGATCATGGGTTGCTCAAACCCTGGCGATTTCTGATCATCAAGGGTGAGGGCAGAAATCATCTGGGTGAATTGTTTGCTCGCGCGGATTTGAGCCAGAATCCCTCCTTAACGCCTCAGGCACTCGCCAAAACAAAAGCCAAACCACTCCGAGCACCAATAATTATTGTTGGCATTGCCTGCATAACCGAACACAAAAGTGTACCCGAAATAGAGCAATTGCTTTCCGGTGGTGCAGCTATCGAGAACATGATGGTGGCAGCGCATGCGCAGGGCGTAGGCGCGATGTGGCGTACCGGCGCGATGGCATATAACGAAATTGTTAATGCGGGGTTAGGTCTAAAGGACAACGAAAGAATTTTAGGCTATCTGTACCTGGGTCAGGTAGATAGGCGACGCAGGTCATTGACACCGTTAGATACAGAAAAATATTTTACTGAATGGCATGGCTAACGTGCTGAAATTTGGTGAGGGTTGTAGCCAGGAATGAAGAAAACCAAAAGAAACACCTCGAGAGTTCAGGATCGTTTGGTTGATGAACTGATTGGCATCAGTCGAGGTGTGATTGCCGATGGTGTTGTGGACGAACAGGAAGCCATATTCATGGGGCAGTGGATAGAGCAACATCGAGAGATTTCGGATAAATGGCCGGTCAATATTCTATATGCTCGTTTGGTAGAGATGCTGAAAGATGGCGTGCTTTCGCAAGATGAGCAGAAAGAACTAATGGCAACCTTAAGAGATATCACCGGGGAAAGCTCAGTATTCCAGGAACCCAACCGCTCGACGACCCTTCCTCTTGATAATCCTGTGCCAGTTATAGATTTTGAAAGTAAAACGTTTTGCCTGACGGGTCGTTTTGTCTTTGGTTCTCCTCGAGATTGTGAGGAGGCGATTGCGGATATGTCCGGTTCAGTCGTGCATTCACCAAACCAGGAAACTGATTATCTAGTGATTGGTGAACTTGGTAGTCCTGACTGGGTGCATACCACTTTTGGTCGCAGTATCGAACGCGGTGTCGAACTTAAGCAGCAGGGTTTCCCAATAAAGATAGTTTCTGAAGAACATTGGGTTAACTCACTTAGATAATTCCAAACTTTAGGGTAGAATTACTGGTTCCACCTTGGTCCTCCCGCAATAATGCGTTGTGAACTCCGCCAGGCCCGGAAGGGAGCAACGGTAACAACGAATTTATGTGCCGGGATGTGGCTAAGGTGGTCTTTTTCAAACTCCCTAAATGTCATGTTGGGCTAGTGCTTGGGGCAGAGCAAGCAGTACTAGAAATAATGGTGCAGGTGTCACCTGTCTGTCGACAAGTGTGATCTCCTATCAAAAGCGCGTCCTCCCATGAGAATCAAACAGTCACACACTAGAACCGCGAGGGAAAAGTGGGCCATGACCGGATGTATGTAGTTTTTGTTAGCATAATAAATCAGGGCAATAGCGGCCATAAACCCGATAAGGCGTGCCCCGGAATCTCCGAGGAAACTTTTTAAGCGGTCACCTAGAAGGCCAAGGTTAGCAAGGTACATGGGTAGTAACGCGAAGATTACCAACTTGCAAAGCTCTACCAGACCTTGAGATTCCGGATTGCCATTTCCTAACAGTGGGGCAATGATCGTGCTAAAACAGATTATTCCAAGCCCTGTGCACAAACTGTCTATGCCGTCAGTCATGTTAAATGCATTGCTGGCGGCAACGAATGAAAAAACTGTCATGGGTATCGCCCATCGCTCCATGGTGGTTTCAGAGTCCCCAAAAAGCCACCCAAGGGTGTCTAACTTTAAGAGCGCGATAGTGCAAAGCATAACCGGAGTGCCAACGTCGAGAGTAAGGCGCATCAGAGCGCTAATACCGCGGATATCATCAACTGCGTGAGTGACAACCAGTACGGCGAGTAAAATTCCAACCGCAGGCCAAAAATTCTCGTGATAGACAATGGCATTGGTGTCTCGCGGTGTCAGTATCAGTACGATCAGCAACGTCATAAATATGGCAGCACCACCCATCAGCGGAATCGTTCCCGTATGCCGCTTGCGCTCGCCGTCAGGATGGTCAACCAGATTGATAGGGGTTGCTATTAGATTCAGCAAGGATAAGAAACCAATCATTAAAACTGAGGTTACACCTAAACTGGCTGCGAGTTGGAGATTCAAGCCTGCTCTAAAGCTGCAATCTGGCGCCTATTAAAAACCATTTGGTAATGATATCGAGGATTGTTCCCCAATTATGTAAAACATTGATAGCAACTGGTCATGGACAGTATGCAGCGGTTTGTTTATTCTGCGCCACTTATTGCTGTTAGTCTCAAAAGTATAGTGGAGAG
>JAQWMV010000141.1 GCA_029246605.1 Pseudomonadales bacterium
GCCTAAACTTTCATGGTGAGACAAACATCCAGGTCACCATACTCCGACCCATCGACCCCGAAAATTTTATAGACACACCTGCCAACGAGTTAGCAAAACAGGTCCGATCGATCATCGAGAACAAGCTGGATAGCGAACAACCTACTTAGAATTTTCCTATTCGGGAAATTCCATTGCAGGTTGGAAACTCGTTACACCCCCAGAACGTCTTCCCGGAATGCCCCCCTTGATCGCTTTACGCATCACCATTTCCTTACCACACTTTGAACAGTTTCGTACAATAGGTGAAGACGGAATCAACGGTCGAACCTGTTCACTGATGTCGGCAACTGAAATATTATTAGCGAAAGGAAACTCGAGTAGCGGTTTGTTAATCTGCTCAAACACATCCTGAAGTAACTCAGTATGCTTCAGGGCAGTTGTCCCTGCCTCTTTTAGCTGAATACTACAGACAATATTCAACTTATGGCGGTCACAAAGCAAAAAGGAAATCGCCTTACCAGACAACATTAGAGCACTACCCTCTTTGACACGGAGAAAATCCTCCAGAGGAACCTTAGTAAACACCAGGAACCTATCCCCAGCCACCCGTATTAGATTCCTCAGGAAGTGCTCATTGACGTCGTCAGAAAGAATCTCTTTTAACTGATAGACGACTTCCGGCTTAAATGATGGGGTAACGCTATGTCGATAACGTTTTCAACACTATCAGCGGGTTTTATTTTTCTCGATGAGCGGAAATCTTCGAAAACAGACAGATCTGCATAGCGAAATGCGTTGATCTCTAGCTGCCTTAAGTATCGAAACAACAACACTATGCCGGCGAAAACAACGAAAAAGGTTAAGGTGCCTGTCATGCGGCCAGTATAATAGTGGTCATCATCGCAACAGCATTACACGGTGCGTGCTGTTGCACACCAAAACAGCTTATGAATTTACTTAGAGGGCGGCTATAGAAACGTTATATACGCCCGCCAGCCTTGCTGAGTCCATGACGTGAATCATCACATTGGTGGTGCTTTCGGGATGCGGCTGAATCACGACGGGTGCTTCAGGGTTTTCAGCATGTAGCCTTTCGATATTTGCTCTAACAGCTCGAAAGTCGACGTCTCGCCCACGAATCATAATACGGTCGCGGTTGGTGACACGAACAACGATACTCTTCTTATCCGCATCTTTAATATTCTGATTCTTGTCTGGACTATTAACATCCAGGCCAATTTCTTTGACAAAAGTCGCAGTTACAATAAAGAAAATCAACATAATGAACACCACATCCAACATGGGGGTCAAATCGATTTCTTCTTCTTCTTCGCTCTGCTGTAACCTTCGCACTAAAGCTCACTCCTGCTGTAACATGCGACGCTAGGATACCGTGACCGGACAAGAACGTCCAACTCTGTTACCTCTAACGAAACACACCCAATTAGGGGTTAAAAATAACTATAGAGTCTGTCTTTCCGCATTCACGACCTTGCTGACGGTCGTATAGTGCAAATTAAGGTGGTCACCGATCTCCATCAGCGTGTATCCATAGTCAAGGTGTGCGCGCCGGATCAACTCATTTCGTTCTGCACGAGACTTTGTCCCGACCGTACGAAAGAACGCGTTCAGACTTCTGCGGCGCCGGGCCTGCTTAGGGCCTCGCTTCGCCAGCTTTTCCCCCTGCAATATCGGCTGCATTTCCCGCAAAAATTTTGCTGACCCCAACAAGACCTGATGACTTCGCTCCAAAAATGGTGAATCACCATCAATCCCCTGCTCCACGTATGCCTGATACTTGCGTCTACTGGATTTTTCCCTTTTACCAAAACCTCGCAAAAGGTCTTCAGTATGTAAAAATGATGGTTCTGAAACCACTCCCGCCGTCGCTCTGAAACTGCTCCAGCGAAAACGATTCAACTGAGAACGAGTGCCGACTCTAACTGGGTTTAATGCCACGTGACGGCAAATAGGTAACAGATATGTGCTTTTCTCGAACAACACGCTTTTAAATCGACCCTGGAAGATCGGTCCATCCAGGCCATGTCGACGATTGAAGTGTTGCGTGTACACACCATTCAACTGGCGCATGCCCTTCGACAGATTTCCTTTCGGGATCTCAACCACGAGATGGTAATGTTCATCCATCATCACATAGCTGTGTACTAACCAAGAGAATCGACTAACAACATTGTCGAGGATATTTAGAAACACCGCTCGGTCTTCCCTGTCCTGAAAAACAGCCTGACCTTTACTGCCTTTACTCGTGATGTGATAAATCGCACCAGGAAACTCGATTCGAACAGGTCTGGACATATAAAGTGAATTCCGATTGTGTTTACTTTTTTTCCCTAATTTCTGACGGTGTCAGATCAGGGGGAGAAAAATAATACTCCCGCTCTTAATATCGAACAAGCCCAAACTCATTTATTTCCTACTTGACGTGTCCCGCAGACTATGGGTATTTTGCAGGACAATATATCCAGCAATTTCACCAGGAGCCAATCTATGGCAGTTGAAAAATTTCCAATCGAAGCCGGTCACGTCATGATGTTCGCTCGTTCTATCGGCGATACCAACGAGATCTACTACCATGAAGACTACGCGAAAAGCACTGCAGTAGGCGCTATCGCTGCGCCACCGACCTTCGTGCAGGCAAGTGCACAATTCGATCCAAATTATTTCCTAAGGCCGAAGATTGGTCAGGAATGGATGGGTTCAGCCAAAGGCCCGACGGGCATTACGCCAAAAGCTGACGAGAACGACGGAGAGAAAAGCAGTGGCGGTGGTGGTTTGCATGCTGAGCAGCATTACGTCTATAACCGTCAACTAAAGGTCGGCGATGTACTGTCGAGCACCGAGAAGCCCGGAAC
>JAQWMV010000148.1 GCA_029246605.1 Pseudomonadales bacterium
TCTTGTCTTCTTCGGTATCCGTCAATCTGCACACCCGTAGCCCTTTACCTGCCTTCATCCACTTCAGACTATCCAGGTGCATGCCAATATAGTGATCGAAAAACTCGGTGAGATCCGTCACCTGCTCCTTTCCCCATTCAATGGTTTGCTCTGCTCTTGCGCCCACCTGCGGCGTTGGCGTCGTAAATTGTTCTATTGGCGTATCATCCGAACCGAACATGAACTGGGCGCCCAACTCATCGGCTTTCTTCAAGACGCATCGACACTGTGGACAAACCAAAAGGTGTGCCTGCAATAAAAGATTAAACGACGGTGTCAGACCACCAACTGCATAGCTGACAAACCATGATTGATCTGGGTGTTGTGAAATATTCATTGTTGAGTCACCAATTCTTGCAAATGTTGAAAGCCGGTTCGGATTCGAGACTTCACTGTCCCTAGCGGCAAGCTCACTTCCACGGCGATCTCCTTATGAGATTTTCCCTCGACATAGCTCATCACCAAAGCCTGTGCCTGATTTTCCGGTAGTTGTAGCAACAATTTCTGCAGTTGAGCATGGGACGCGGCATCCGTAACACCACCCGTCGTGACAAAATCGACGTCCCCTTCATGCTTGTACTTCTCCACTCCCTTGTTAATACGGGTGGCTGTACGTTGCAGATCTATCATTCGATTGCGCACGATGGCATAGACCCAGGTACGGGCGGATGACTTTTTGGGATCAAACAGATCTGCCTTACGCCAAACGGAGAGCATGGCATCCTGAGTAATGTTTTCGCTTTCATCACTAGTGCTACCGCGACCCATCAAAAATGATTTGATCTTCGGTCCCATGAGCTCAAATAGTTCTGCGTAGGCCTGCTGACTCTGACGCTCGCTAATAGCGAGCAGCAATTCCGTTTCTCGGTCCACTCCCGCAGGCTTCATATCTGATTTTGAGCTGTCAATTCGTATTCTCACGGTTATTGTTACGTCACATCCATTTAAATGGATCACCTAACATCAAAATTTGTTGCGGCGACGTACAAAGCAGTACACTATAGTGGACGCAGGAGTACACAAACACAATGAGAATCGCAGTCATCGGAAGCGGAATATCGGGCCTCAGCGCAGCCTGGTTGATGGCACAGCATGGTGTAGAAGTAACACTGCTAGAACATGCAGCGCGGCCAGGCGGTCATTCCAATACAGTGAGCCCAGTAATCGATGGCCAGTCCGTGCCGGTGGATACAGGATTTATCGTCTACAACCCGGCAACCTATCCGAATCTGACCGCAATGTTCCACCATCTGAACATTGCGACCAATCCTACGAATATGTCCTTCTCTGTTTCATCCGCCAGCGGACTCGAATACGGCGGTCAGGGACTAAACGGCTTATTCGCGCAACGTAGAAACCTGCTGCGACCTAGATTCTGGTCCATGCTACGCGACATCAAAAGGTTTTATGCTGATGCAACCCAACTCAACGTGAATCCCGAAACCACCTTATTCGATCTGCTGGCAGAGTATTCGGAAGCGTTTGCCGAGGATCATCTACTGCCCATGGCCTCTGCCATTTGGTCGACGGATGTCACTACCGTCGGACATATGCAGGCTCGCTCCTTTATTAATTTCTTCGACAATCACGGCCTGTTGCAGCTACGTGACAGACCGTCCTGGTACTCCGTACAAAACGGCAGCATTTCCTACGTTCAGAACATGCTTGCAACACCCGGTATCAGACTTGAACTCAACGCAAAAGTATCGGGCATACAGCGCAGCGGCGACGGTGTGATGATTGCTGTTAATGGTCATGTCGAACACTTTGACCAAGTTGTGCTGGCCACCCACGCTGACCAGGCTATTGCACTCTTGGATAATCCCACAACCCAGGAGATCGAAACGCTTGGGCACTTTAAGTATTCCGCAAGCAAAGCGTATCTGCACACGGATCCGTGCCTGATGCCCCGAAGCAAAAGAGCCTGGGCAAGCTGGAACTATCTTGACCGCGGCGAGCAAGGTTTATGCGTGTCATATTGGATGAATCGATTACAGCGATTGGTAACGGATACCAACGTCTTTGTAACCCTAAATCCGAGCGAACTTCCCCGATCACCACTAGCCGAATTAGATTACGAGCATCCCATTCTTAATAGCGACACTGCTTGCGTGCAAAAACGACTATGGGATTTACAGGGGACGCATCGAACCTGGTTCTGTGGTGCCTATTTTGGCCATGGATTTCACGAGGACGGGTTGCAAGCTGGTCTGGCCGTAGCCGAAGAAATTACCGGAAAAGAACGACCGTGGAAACTTGCAGAACCTAACTCGCGAATCAGTGTGCAGCGACAAACTATGCAGGTAGCTGCATGAATCCGTCGGGAATCTACAAAGGCATCGTCATCCATCATCGTAGCGGTCATGTGCAGCATCGTTTTAAGCATCGCTTACCGTGGTTTTTGTTTGATCTACAAACGTTAGCCCAGCTGCAGCGCGGCTGGTTGTTTGCCATCAACTCACCAGCCATGTTGAGTTTTTACGACCTTGATCACGGTGCACGGGATGGCACACCTTTTCGTGAATGGCTTACTGAGCGTCTTGCATCACATGGGCTGCACAACATGAAATTCAAAGTGCTGTGTCTGCCGCGGTTTTTTGGCTACGTATTCAACCCTATCTCAGTGGTGTACTGCTTTAATAATGATCAGGAACTCGTCGCTACCTTGTTCGAAGTACACAACACCTTTGGTGAGTCCTGCACCTATATTCAACTGTGCAACAGTGACGAGCCTGTCCCAAAGTTGCTACACGTATCGCCGTTTTTCAGTATGCAGGGGCATTACGAGTTCACCGTAACCGAGCCCATGGGCTCGCTTAAGGTTGCGATCCGTTATTTCGACGATGCAGGGTCCACACTATTCGCTGGCTTCCAGGGGGAACGAATTGCTTTCTCCAGCCGCAATCTGATCAGCACCTTAGTCACTGCTCCGCTTGCGACACTCGGTGTCACGCTCGATATACATTGGCAGGCACTGGTGCTTTGGATGAAGGGTCTGCGTATTTATCACAAACCGACACAGGAAACTCAACATGGATAAGTCAAGCACCGCTATGGATGCTGCGACAGTCCCGGATAACTTTACAGCACGCTTTGTACGCAAATTACTAGGAGATAAATTTCATCAGGGCACCCTACTGATCTCGCTCCCCAACAATGCGGCAATCGAGCTGACTGGCCAGAAAACAGGAAGACGCGCGCACCTCAACGTTAAGCGATGGCGTGCAGTGCTCAGAATTATCTGCCGAGGGGGTGTGGGTTTCGCCGAAGGATATCTCAACGGGGATTGGGATTCAGACTCACTGCCGGATTTACTGATCTTCATTGCTGACAATCTACAGGGTGTCAATCGTATAGCCAACGGTCTCGGCATACAGCGATTCATGGACATCATTGGCCACGCCCGAAATCGCAACTCAAAATCTGGCAGCCGTCGCAATATTTCCTTCCACTACGATCTTGGCAACGACTTTTACCAGCAGTGGCTCGATCGCACCATGAGCTACTCGGCAGGTATATTCGAAAACACCAACGATCTGGAAGCATCACAACACGCAAAGTATGAAAGACTCTGTGAGATCGCGGAAGTTTCAGCTGAACACAACGTGCTTGAAATCGGTTGTGGCTGGGGCGGACTGCTCGAACATTTGAATAAGGTCGGCTGTCGGGCGACCGGAATCTCCGTATCACAAGAACAGGTCGACTATGCAAACCAGAGACTCGAAGAAGCCGAAGACGTTTCGGTTCGCTTTCAGGATTATCGGAATATCGAAGGCCAGTACGATCGAGTGCTCTCAATCGAGATGTTCGAGGCAGTCGGTAAAGCATACTGGGACACATTCGCCAGCAAACTTGCCGCAACCCTAAGCGCAGACGGCATTGCAGCGATGCAGATCATTACTATCGATGAGCAGGCCGCAATTGACTATCAACACCGACCTGACTTCATCCAACAATATGTCTTCCCTGGGGGCATGCTGCCGACGGTGACGCAGATTGATGAAGCGCTCAAACGACAGGGCCTCGGCATCACTAATCTGTACCGCTTCGGCCAAGACTACGGGCTCACCTTAAAACTGTGGCGAGAACAATTCGATGCGGCCTGGCCCAACATTCAATCCCACAATTATGACGACCGCTTCTATCGCTTATGGATGTACTACCTTTGCTATTGTGAAGCGGGCTTCAGTATAGGACGAACTGACGTGATTCAGATCAAAATAGAGCGACTGGCCGATAGTTTAACTTGACCTTAATCCGCGATGTGTTCATAAAGACTCACATGCACTAATCGAGAGTCAGTTATGAATGAACACGAAAAATATCTGTTTGATCTTGGCGGCTACATCGTCGTCAAAAATGCACTTACCAGCGAACAGATAACCGACTTATCCGAACGGCTTGAAGCACACCGGGAAGGTGGTAGTAAAAACCGCGGGTTTGGGTCTGATCGTACGCGAATGCCTAAAGATGGTGATTCCGCATGGTCTGCTCCGTCCCTGATAGAGTGGGGTGGAACCTATATCGATCTCATCGATATCCCGTCTATCAAACCCTATCTGGAAACACTGCTTGGCACCAACTATCGCCTGGATCACGACTACCTCAAAATCGACAGTGACGACAGCGAACGTAAACTCTTTCTTCACGGCGGTGGCCAGGGCGCCGGTGATGGTGCAACTTTGGTTGGACCCACCGATGGTGGGCAGTGCTACTACCGCTACAACAACGGCAAGTTCTTTAACGGCTTGGTCGCCGTCGCATTCGAACTGGACACGGTGACCCCGGGTCGCGGCGGTTTTGCCTGTGTCCCCGGCAGCCACAAAGCGAACCTGGCGCTACCCCGTGAATGGCAAATTAGTAAAACGCAAAAGGACATACCGGAATTTGTGAATCGGGTTGCAGCATCGGCTGGCGACGCCATCATTTTTACCGAAGCCAGTTTGCACGGCACCATTCCCTGGGAAGGTGATGGCGAACGCAGAACCATCTTCTATAAATACTGCCCACATGCAGTGGCCTGGGGACCAAGCTATTACAACGCTGACAACTACGGTGAACTTACCGACAATCAGCGTTCGATTTTAATGCCACCGAGTGCCTTTGGCCCGGCAAGCAATACCGCCGACATCTGGCAGCGTGCTCAGGCAGACCAGGCAGAATTGAAGCGCTTACGCGAAGAAGTGGCCAGGCTTAAGCAGCAATAAGTCTACTGGTGTGGCCGCTAGTTTGTACTCACCGGACAGGGTATAGACGAGGTACTAGATATCGGCACCATTCATTTCGTTAAAAAATGCCTGTCCAGCAATCCAGTTACGCACCATGAGCGTACTAAACCCCATGAAGCGATTTCTGACATTGGTGGCTGTTATCCTGAGTTTTAGTTCTCTCGGAAACACGAAGGACACTGCGACACTAACTAATTTTGACAATCAGACACCAGACCTGCGTTGGCTTACTGTAAACGATACCGTGATGGGCGGACGTTCTCGAGGCGGGTATCAGGTCGATGACGGCATCCTGGTATTCACAGGCAGAACCAATACAAATGGTGGTGGCTTTTCATCAATACGCTCTGTGCCTCAAGCATTAGGACTCAACGAATCAAACGAAGGGCTGCGTATGCGAATTCGTGGTGATGGTCGCGTATACATCATTCGCTTAGAAACTGGCACCACTAGAGCTTCCTACTGGGCCTATTTCCCGACGAGCGAGGATGAATGGTTGGATATCCGCATTCCGTTTACGGAGTTCTGGCCAAACTGGCGAGGCGCCCGTCTTCCGGGACCCGACTTGAATAAATCCGCTATAGAGTCGCTTGGTATTATGATCTATGACAATCTTGACGGTCCATTTCGCCTGGAAGTAGACTGGATCAAGTCTTATTGATCACGAAGCCTAGCGCTCAACCCCCTCGATTGGCGCTTTGCCTTCGGATGAACTATCCCGTCTACGGTTCCAGTAGTACCGCCAGTTTCTCACCGGCATAGGTCAAACCGATCGCGTTCTGAATGTCACTGAAGGGCATTGAGCCGGAAAGCAAAGGCGTCGGGTCAAGTTGTTCCTGAACGAGCACATGTAGAGAGATTCGACCGTTGATTCTGTTCTGACCATATCTTCCCGCCATGATGCCACTAAGAACGAGTTGCTTGTGAAGGAGAATCCCGGGATCGATGGTAGTGGGTGGTACAAAACCAGCAAGAACGATGTGTGTACCCAGCTTTGCCATCTCTAGTGCCTGGTTGAGTACATTACCCTGACGGGCACAGGCGATGATCACGTCGTGGCCACGCATCAAGGGATGATAAGATGGGTCGCTGGCCAGTTCTTTAACCGCCTCTACAGTATCAAGCATCCTGTCATCTCTAAGATCAATTTTTCCGACACACTTTTTCGTGACTCGACCTGAGGGGGGGTGCGAATCAATGGTCGAAACAAATAGTGCAAAATCACCTTGACGCTTGGATAGCTGCGGAAACCTTTTTGTTGCAATATCAAGCAGCGAATCATCGTAAAGCCCCACCCGCTCTGGTACGACTGATCTGGTAAAAGTTCAACCAGTTTTTCTCGACCACTGATTTCCTCATAGTGGTGTGTATTAAGAATACTCTGCAGTCCCTCCAAATTCCACCGACGACCCACTTAGGTATTCATTTCGGTATCGCTGCTCGTGAAGTAGGTTACTGAGGCAGACGATGTTCGGTAGAAAGACATCCATCCCCCGGCTGGCATTGCCCAATGACGACGTAACAAAGGGGATGCCACATTGAGATGCTGTCATGCCTGGAATAGTCCAGTTAGTCCGCCACGCCATACCACTATTCGTAAACTGCGTACCACTTTCCATCAAAGCGTTAAGGCGCGGCATCAGTTCCCCGAACTGGGGATGCAAAAACATTCTTTCCAATCCCTCGGCGTAGAGGTAAACAAGATTACGCTTCTCTCCTACCTGTATCAGACTCGGTTGCCGGTGCACATCAGGGAGAGGTACATCAGCTGGCAACAGACAACCTACGCTTTGCAAGGTCGCAGGGTAGCTAGAAATGACGCGAGGACTAACACCAAAAATACAAGTTCCTGATGTCGCTTTTTAGCGCCACCTCGCTCAGAAAATCTGATCAATAATACCGGGATACTCGTAAACAGGATAAGCCCTGTGATAGTAGCGAGTATCAATTGCCAGTAATCTGAATACCCAGTGCCTGTCATTCCAGACTGCAAATGGTAAAATACCGATGCGTTTATCCCATCCCCTGTAAAGTAGTCCGACACTAGAAAAAACCCAGTAACGAACGCGAAACAACCCGTTAGGACTGTAATCGCAACCTTATACCTTCGAACCAATTCCAGATGTCTGAGGAGACCTGCTAAGAACAGGCTTAGAGAAGAAAAGATAAGGACATAGCTAATCAAAATCGAAACCTGAAAATTTCCGCATTAGAACAATGCCATGTTGTAGTTACTGGATAA
>JAQWMV010000159.1 GCA_029246605.1 Pseudomonadales bacterium
CCAAGACCGATGTGGTCGATACCGGCAACGCTGCGAATATGATCAATATGATCCGCTACCTGTGCTAGGGTTGGCCGCGGCACTGGATTGGCTTCCCGCCAGGCCTGTAATTTTTCATTTGTCTGCGCTTCCGGCAGCTCAGCTTTTAGTCGATCCCGTTCGGCGTTCGCCTTAACGCCATAAAGCCTCGTGGCCTCTGAAACATAAGAAGGGAAAAACGTCACCATGACGACGCCGTTATTCCTATCGACCAATCGCAGAATATCGTCCGGCACATTGCGATCATGTGGAACCACTTCATAGGCAGAGGAATGCGAAAAAATAATCGGTGCCGCACTGACTTCGATCGCATCGCGCATAGTCTTTGGCGAGACGTGAGACAGATCGACCAGCATACCCAGGCGATTCATCTCACCCACCACGGCCTTCCCGAATGACGTCAATCCATTGTGTCTTACGTCGTCTGTGGCTGAATCCGCCCAGCGCAACCCCTTAGAATGTGTCAGCGTCATGTAACGCGCACCTAACTGGTACATGCGGCGCAGTACCGCCAACGAATCATTGATCGCGTGGCCACCTTCCATACCGATCAAGGAAGCAATTTTACCGCTGGCGTGAATGCGCTTGATATCTGCAGCGGTGTAGGCGAGTTCGAAAGTATCTGCGTAGCGCTCAACCATGCGATGCACCAGGTCAATCTGCTCGATTACCTGTTGTACCTGCACAGCGGTACCACCATATTCGCGAATCGGCACATAGACTGACCAAAACTGACCGCCTACCTGCCCACGGCGCAGTCGCGGAATGTCTGTGTGGGTTGGGTTTTCAAGCAAGGTTAGATCAGCACTGAGATCGATATGGTCCAGCTGATTGTTCACGCGATTGCGAATTGCCCAGGGGATATCGTTGTGGCCATCAATCAGCGGCGTTTCCCGCAACACACTGGCAACTCGGTCCTCATAGGATTCCGCAAACGCGCTAGTACACAAGACACAAAGCAGGCTAAGACAGACGCGCTTCATGGGTTATCTACTGAGAGCCCGCTTCAACCACTTCAAGATCAAAGGCAGCTGCCATCAGCGCTTTGGTGTATGCCGTTTCAGGCTCAGAAAACACTTTCTCCGAGGGGCCCTGCTCGACAACAACACCATCTTTCATCACGATGAGATGGTGTGCCAGCGCACGCACTACCTTCAGGTCGTGACTGATAAAGAGATAAGCCAGATTATACTTATGTTGTAGATCGCGTAGCAGATCCACAACCTGTGCCTGCACTGATAAGTCCAGTGCTGATGTTGGCTCGTCCATAACGATGATTTTAGGCCGCAGGATAATCGCTCGCGCAATGGCAATACGTTGACGCTGACCACCTGAGAATTCATGGGGATATCGATCCTGTAGATTAGGGTCCAGACCAACCTCAACCAGCACTTCCGAGACCATTTTACGGCGTTCGATCGGCGTCATCTCTGGATGATGTATCTTGAGTCCCGCTTCAATAATTTCGTTGGCGGACAATCTCGGTGGCAGACTGCCATAAGGGTCCTGAAATACGATCTGCATCTCGCTGCGCAGTGGTCGAAGTTCATTCGATTTCAATCCGTTGATTTGGGTTTCACCCAGATAGATATCACCTTTACTACTTTGTAGTCGAAGCAGGGCCATAGCGAGTGTTGTTTTTCCGGAGCCAGACTCCCCGACAATACCCAGTGTCTGCCCCTGACGGATCTCTAATGACACCTGGTCAACGGCAGTTAACACATTCTTTTTAGCGAACAGACCTCTGGCCAGATTGAATTCCACCACGACGTTATCTGCATGCATTACCACCGGTGAATCTGCGTTGGCGGCAACAGGATCACCACTGGGTTCGGCAGCAAGTAAATGCTGTGTGTATTCGTGCTGTGGGTTAGTGAATATTTCTTCAGACAAACCCTGCTCGACCATCACACCGTCGGTCATAACACAAATGCGGTCGGCCATTTTACGCACCACGCCCAGATCATGGGTAATCAACACGAGCGCCATGTTCAACCGCCCTTTTAACTCATCCAGCAAGCGCAGAATCTGTGCCTGAATAGTCACATCCAGCGCCGTCGTCGGCTCGTCTGCAATGAGAATGTCTGGTTCATTGGCAAGTGCCATCGCGATCATGACGCGCTGGCGCTGCCCACCGGAAAGTTCATGGGGATAGGCACGCAGTCGCTCTTCGGCATGTTGCAAACCCACTAGCTCCAGTAATTCCAACGCGCGAACACGTGCCTCGGCCACACCCATACCGCGGTGCACATAAAGCACTTCACTAATCTGTTTTTCAATATGGTGCAATGGATTCAGCGATGTCATCGGTTCCTGAAAAACCATACCGATGCGATTACCACGAATTTTCAACAAGTCTTCTTCATCGCGACCCACCATCTCTTCGCCATCAACCAGAATGGAGCCATTCGGATGGCTGGCGTACAGATAGGGTAGCAACTGCATGATAGAAAGTGCCGTTACGGATTTGCCCGAGCCCGACTCCCCTACAATCGCCACAGTTTCACCACGATCAACGTGAAAACTAACGTTATGTACGACTTCAACGCCGCGAAATTCAACTGAAAGGTCTTCGACCTCCAAAATGCGATCACTCATGTTGCAGACCGCCTTGGGTCGAACGCATCACGAACGCCCTCCCCCACAAAGATTAGTAACGTCAACATGATGGCTAAGGTAAAGAAGCCTGACAGCCCCAGCCAGGGGGCCTGTATATTTGCCTTGCCCTGGGACAGCAATTCACCCAACGAGGGGTAACCCGCCGGTAGCCCAAAACCAAGGAAATCTAGCGATGTCAGCGTGGTAATGGAACCATTGACGATAAAGGGTAGGAAAGTCAACGTAGCTACCATGGCGTTCGGCAACATGTACTTCCACATAATGACCATGTGATTTTCGCCTAATGCTTTTGCCGCATTAACGTAATCGAAATTCCGGGTGCGCAGAAACTCTGCCCGTACTACCGCCACCAGTGCCATCCAGTTAAACAGCAGCAATAACAGCAACAACGCGACCGGATTGGGCTCAAACAGGCTGGTGAGAATGATGATCAGAAACAGCACCGGCAAACCGGCCCAGACCTCCACTATCCGTTGGCCAATCAGATCTACCAGCCCACCAAAGTATCCCTGGGTTGCCCCCACGGTGATGCCAATCACGGCACTAAAAAACGTCAATGACAGACCAAATATCACCGATAAGCGGAAGCCATAGATAATTCTAGCCAACACATCTCTTGCGACGTCATCGGTACCCAACCAATGCCTTGAACTCGGTGCTTCTGGCACGGCGCCCGCTGTATTTAAATCAATGGTATCGAAGCTAAAGGGGATCAACGGCCAGAGCATCCAGCCATCGCCATCCTTAATAAATTGCTGGACCGCTTCCGAGCGGTACACTGCTTCGGTTTCAAATACACCGCCAAAGGTTGTTTCCGGGTAGCTGAACAGCACAGGAAAATACACTTCTTCCTTATAGGTCATTACCAGTGGTTTATCGTTTGCAATAAACTCAGCAAACAGGCTAAGAATCATCATTATCGATATAATCCATAGACTCCAATAGCCACGTTTCTTAACTTTGAAGTTTCCCCAGCGCCGTTTTGTCAGCGGTGACATTTGCCACTTTGGCTTTTTTGTTTCATCGACAATATAGCCATCCGTTGGTGCGACAGTAGAACTAGCCATTAGTTTTCCCTCGTGTCGAAGTCAATACGCGGGTCAACCAGCGTGTAGGTAATATCCCCAACCAAGGTCATGATCAGGCCTATAAAGGTAAATATGAATAATGTGCCGAACATAATGGGATAGTCGCGTCGGAGCACTGCTTCAAAACCCAGCAGACCCAACCCATCCAAAGAGAAAATCACTTCGATCAACAACACGCCGGTAAACAACACACCGACCAGCGCTGCGGGGAATCCTGCAATTACAATCAACATCGCATTGCGAAAAACGTGACCATACAGAACGCGCTTCTGGTTTATACCTTTTGCGCGTGCGGTAAGTACATACTGTTTGGAAATCTCATCCAGAAACGAATTTTTGGTGAGCATCGTTAAAGTGGCGAATCCGCCAATGGTTAATGCCGCGACCGGCAATGCCATATGCCAGAAGTAATCAGCGACTTTGCCCATTGGGGATAAATCTTCAAAGTTATTGGACGTTAGGCCCTTCAGTGGAAAAATATCCAGATAGGACCCACCGGCAAATAAGACAATCAGGAACACGGCAAACAGAAAACTAGGTACTGCGTAGCCCACAAAAATAAAGCCACTGGTCCAGGCATCAAACCGAGAACCATCACGAACGGCCTTGGCAATGCCCATGGGAATTGAAATTGTATACACCAGCAACATTGACCAGAGTCCGAGTGATATCGACACTGGCAATCGTTCTTTGATGAGTTCGAGCACCGGGCGATTCTGGTAGTAGCTTTCGCCCAGATCGAGGGATAGATAATCCCCCAACATTTTGAAGTAACGAACGTGCAGAGGTTGATCGAAGCCGAATTGTTTCTCGATAGCTTTGATAAGCTCTGGATCGAGGCCCTGCGCACCGGCGTACTGGGTTTGCGACTCAGACATTTCCATAGCCTGGGGACCACTTTGCGCACCGGCAATACGACTGGTAGCACCGGTATCCTGCCCGGTCAGGGTCGCAATCATTTGGTCAACCGGACCACCGGGTGCCAGTTGCACAATAAAAAAGTTCAACGTGATGATGCCGATAAGCGTCGGAAACAATAACAGCAATCGGCGTGCTACATATCTACCCAACTCGATATCCTCTTAACAACAACATTAACAATAACGTTCCTTTCTTCCCGATCCAGTCCGGATAATACACCAACCAAATAAGGCGTCTACTACTGAATTAAGTTGTCAAATTCTTCCCGAATCGCGCCAATAAATAATCGTCTTCGCAAAGTAACCTAGTGACGTCAGCACTTCGTCAGTATGCACCACCCAGTACCGGTGGATGACGGAGACCTGCCTGTTCTTTAGGACTCTGCCTGCCTGAGTGACTCCACATGATAATCAAACCAGATGTCCCGGTATCTCTCAATGATGGGTTTCCTTCCGTGCCCAGCACCCTCTATCTCCAAATAGGTATGATCTATACCCGCCGTCACTAAAGCCTCGTGAAATTCGCGCACAGTTCCCAAATGAGCTACATCCTGAGTCCCACAGAAAATCTGGATACGCAGTTTGTCTTTTATATCATCGAGGTTTTTCTTGAGCAGTTCGAATGCGTCGTTGTCTGCGTAATTTTCCTTGTCAGGTCCAAGGTAGTTATTGGGGTAGGTATCCGGACTCGCCGGGTCGTAACCGGCCAAGGTCCGTGGCACGTTACCCGCGAGATTAAACAGTGAACAGAATATATTCGGGTATTTCATCGCAAGCCGAGTTGCCCCACGCCCCCCCATGCTATGACCCTCGATACACCGACCCTTACGCTCAGCAATGGTGGCATAGGTTTTATCAATGTGAGGGATCAGATCCTGAATGATAAGGGTCTCACTCTGAAATTTTCCATCATAGGAATTCTTGTAGAACGTGCGCATACCCCCATTGGCGAGCACGACGATCATTCCAGGCCAACGACCTTCTCGAATACCCGCATCCAGCACCTCCATTTCAATAAAGCCATGGAGTTCGTTGTCACCGGCGCCATGCAGGTTATAGATGACCGGATAGCGTTTGGCTGCTTCAGGATCGTAGCCAGGCGGCAGGTAAATACAGTAGCCGACATCTTCCTGTTGTGCTTCGGAGTAGAACGTATGGTGCGTAACACCTTTTGGTAACTGACCAGGTTCAGGCTTATTGACCCAGGTCGCCGATGGACCTCTGGACATAGCTTCTTCTTTTTTATCAACCACTTACAATACTCCTGTGTTCATTCCATCAATGCGAACATGTTTGTTGCTACAGATACTTAGAGAAAAACCATCGGATGAGCTCGATGACTGTTTCACCACAGACCGACGAGGGGTCTGCGATATCTACCATCTTTTCCTTGGTGCTGCTCTGACGATCAAATGCGTGGCCTTCCCCGGCGAAGAGGTGCAGCTCAGCAATGCGATTGCTCTGCATGAGCTTTTGATAAAAATCTGTGGTCTCGGTCAGGGGTACACCCTGGTCTTCCACCCCGTGCATCAGCAGACAGGGAGGAAAGTTCTTAAGATCATATGCCAACGGGCTGGCTGCGTCCCGATTTTCCTGGCTGGCATGCTCACCAATAAGCGAGGCAGCCGATCCACCCTGAATTGTGGAAGGGCCGTACATGGAACTCACCGCCTTCACGTCGCTTGAAAATTCCTCGTGGCCACCGGCGCCCTCAAAGTCAGACGTGACCCCCGCCATCAAAGCAAGATGACCACCTGCGGAATCACCGTTGACTCCAATTCTGTCCGGGTCCACACCAAGCTCATCCTGATTCGCTTTTAAGAACCTGACCGCACACTTGATATCTTCAATCTGTGCCGGCCAGAGCGCCTCACCGATCAGACGGTAATCGACACACAGGCAAACGAATCCCGCCTGACTGAGT
Organism: Pseudomonadales bacterium; assembly: GCA_029246605.1. Taxonomy (GTDB): domain Bacteria; phylum Pseudomonadota; class Gammaproteobacteria; order Pseudomonadales; family Azotimanducaceae; genus UBA7455. The sequence continues at coordinate 6,591 of JAQWMV010000159.1, forward strand.
AGCACACCGAAACCCTTTACACTGGTTCGACTGCCCTTGCGCCAGCCTCCACCATGGACAACAACTATCGCCGGGCGCGCTTTTGCATCATCCGATGGCAAATAAACATCGCCCAGGAGGGGTCTGTCACCGGCCCTGCCTATTACAACGCCTTCCCGAATAGAGATGGCATCCGTCGTGCTTTCAGTCATGCATGGGACCCAGGTGCCGGAACGACACCATCTATGGGCACCATATTGTTGGCGTTCAACTCAATCAGTACCGGGCCAGCCACATCCATGGCAGCTTTAAGCTGGGTATCAAACTCATCCACGTTGTCTGCATACAATGCTGAAACACCCATGCTCTCGGCGAGTTTTACAAAGTCTGGGGTATGTAGCTCGGTGCCATTGAAACGCCCGTCGAACTGCTTGGATTGCAGCCCCCGTAATACGCCATAACCACCATCGTTGAAGATCACGATGACGGCTGGAATCTGATACTGGGCTGCGGTTGCAAGTTCACCGACATGGAACATGAACCCTCCGTCGCCATGCAGGATCATTGTCTTGGTACCCGTGGCAACGGCAACACCAAGCCCTATGGGGAAGCCGGGACCTATCGCGCCGGAGGTCGGGAAGATATATCCCCCGGGATGATCTATTGGCAGCAACGTATTGCCCCAGTTGTATCCTGGGATGGTGCTGTCTCGCACAAAGAATTCCCCAGGGCCCAGATATTCAGCAAAAATATCCATTGCCTTAGCGTGATCTGGCCCCAGGCGCTCTCGGAATAATGCATTGGTCTCGCTACACGCAGATTGAATCTTTTCGAGGTGCTCGGCATCACCTTTTTCATAATCTGACTCAAGCAATGCATCCAACGCGACTTTCGCATCGCTGACCATGGCGACTTCGGCGTTAAAATTTAGATTAATGCTGTGTGGGTCAATATCGATGTGCACCAGCGCGGGGAGCTGCATTTTGATCCTGATGCCACCCGTTCCTGCCTGGAAGCGGGTTCCGATAGCAATAAGAACATCTGCTTCAGCCAGCAGCTTTTTAATAGGTGGGCGCAACATTGCATTGCCCATATGCAACGGGTGATCGAGTGGAAACGCCCCTTTACCATTTGGGGAAGTGAACACCGGTGCATCGATTTTTTCGGCAAATGCCTTCAGGGCATCTCGAGCCGCCACTGAGGAAACGCCACCGCCAACAAGGATCATCCGTTTACTGGCACTAGCGATAAGCGTTGTTGCTGCCAACAGAACCTCAGGTTCTGGGCCTACGGGGTCAGCAATACGCAGTTCAGGTACTGCAATGCTGCAGGGTGCATACTGTAAATCAATCGGTACTTCGATCGCACCTGGTTGTGGACGCCCACTCAGGATGGACTCAATCACTCTGTTCAGCATGGGCCCTACTTCACCTACGTTGCGCGGAGAAGCGACTGCACCCGCAACCGTTTCCAACATCAATTTTTGATTATCGGCCTCATGTACATAGCCCTTACCCTTACCGTAATAGCCCGTCTCTGCCTGACCGGTAATCGCCAACATGCGTGAAGAAGAGAAAGCGGACTCATAAATTCCGGTCATCAGATTGGTGGTTCCGGGTCCTGTACTGCCCAGTGCGACGCCCAGATTGCCTGACGCCCTCGCATAGCCATCGGCCATATGAGCAGCACTGCTTTCATGGCGTGCTGTGATCAGTTCAATACCGTCGGTGCGGCTGATGGCATCAACGATGGGCATGTTATGGATACTGACGATACCAAAGACGTGGCGAACCCCGGCTGCTAATAATGTATCAACGATGATCTCTGCACCGGTTTTGGAACTGCTGGACACTATTATCTCCTTTGAATTGGCTACGACTTTGGTTTACACCTAAGTGAGGACGTGGGATCAGGTGTTATCCTCAATACTAGGCCTAACTGGTTCCTGCCTTAAGTCACTTTGTCGCGAGACCTCGGGGGCAGAGGGCAGGTGTTATTTAAACGTAAACCCCTGACCTGAAAGAAACTCTCGCATGTGAGGCCTACTTTTTCCGGATAACAGCGATGAGACCTGTTCACTCCACTTGGTGCCATGCCCGCCACCAGTGCGGGTGCCATAGTAGGCTTGAATATCTTTGTCATACTCTTCGATCAGGGGGCCATCGGCTGCGTCGTCATAGATTTCGTCTTTGAGGACGACGGAGAGCGGTAGGCGTGGTTTCACTTCCGGGTCCTGGTCTGGATAGCCAAGGCACACCCCAAAGACTGGGTACACATGCTTCGGTATTTGCAATAGGTCGGTGACGGTTTGCGGATCGTTCCGAATGGCGCCGATGTAGCAGATACCTAACCCTGACGCTTCTGCTGCAGCCACCATGCTCTGCGCCATGAGTGCAACGTCGACGGTGACGATGATGAATTGTTCTGTGTAGTCACCCTCGAACGGCTGATCATATTGCCTGCAACAATTGCCGGGCCGCTTGAGGTCAGCGCAAAAGACGAGAAACTCCGCTGCGGTTTCGACATATCTTTGCCCGCCGGTGACCGCCGCTATGGCTTTGCGCGTCTCACTGTTACGGACGCGAATGACGGTGGTGCCCTGTAGAAAACTAGAGGTAGCTGCGCCCTGCCCTGCCTGCAACAGGTCAAATAGCAGCGCCTCGTCAATCGGTTGGTCGGTGAACTTGCGAATACTCTTGTGTGACTTTAGTAGATCGATTAAGTCATTCATTGTTCTGGGTCCTTGATATCAGGGCACGACTTAACAATGCATCGGCTGAGGTGTCAACAATAACCAAATACTTCATTTGCTTTCTTGCCATGTTGGCCGTAGGTTTGAAAATTGACCGGTTGAAGACTGGCATAAAATATTGTGAGGATAGCTGGATCAAAGAGATGAGCACTAATTCAGTAGTAGATTTGATTGCAGAGATGGAGCGTGAACTTAATGACGGTCTAGATTTTCATTCGGGTACGGGGGCAGCTATAGCCCTCGGTGTAAATCGACAAACTTTGAATAATCTGGTTAATCAGCATAACGGGGTTTCACCCGAAATGGCGCTTAGACTGGAGACGGTATTTGGTTCGACGGCTAATGCCTGGCCACAGATGCAGGTTAGCTACGATATTAGTAAGGTTCGTAAAACCCAGAATAAAATAACAAAAGGTCTCCAAAAGCTGCAGTCAGCCATTGGTAGGTAATTACTTTCTCAAAGAGTGCCAATCGCCTTACCCATTTTAATATAGGTCTCGACCTGCTGGTTCGTGTTCTCGATAATATCTTCATTGATACGCCAGCGGCCTTTCTCGCCGATAACGATCACGGTTGAACCGCCAAACAGGAACATGCCCTTTTCATCACCACGAGAAAATGTCTTACTGGCATGGGTCTGTTTGATTTTGCCAACACAGGTCGCGCCAACTTCAACATACGCCAGCTTGCCAAAACTTTCTGTTTCCAAAATAGTTACCTGGCGCTCATTGAGCATGAAGATTTCTTCGCGAAAGGCAAGTGCCCAGGGATTCACGGAGTGTAGTGCACCTGGAATGCGCCAGGAGTCCAAAACCTCTCCGCTATCGGGGTAGTGAAACCGGTGATAATCGACAGGACACAACCTGGCGATAAATCCGGGGCCATCTTCGAAATAGCTGTTCCATTTATCGTTTGCGACCAACGCGCGAGCCTTAAAGAGCGACCCTTTCACCGGAATCGACACTGAATCGTTCAGCGCCTGGTAGGCAAAGTAACGTGCATCGCAGGGTGCGGGGAATGCCGAATCCTGCGCAAATGGCCTGGCTGAATCAGTGACGCGACGGGTAAAAAACTGATTAAAGCTCGAGAAAGGATCGTCATCGGAGCGCCCTTCTTCTGGCAGAAACTCTGACATCCGAATATCGAAACGTTCTATAAACGGCCGCACTTTCTTCCTCGAGGCGGGTTGATCCTGCAGCCAACCATACGCCGCACTAAAAAAAGGCAAAGCAATAATGGCCGACAGCATCCTGCCGAACCAGTTACCGTACAGCAGCTTGACCCAGAAACCGCCGTAGACTTTTTCCTCATGGGTGATACCGGTTTCAATATCAACGTATCGAATGGCTGGAAGTGCTCTCAATAGTTGTCCCCTCCTAGTATCGTTTGTTACACAAGCCCTAGCGCAAGGTATGAATCACCAGTAGCCCGAATGGTGTCCTCGATCGAGTAGGTTTCCAGTCCCAATTCTTGCTTGGCGAGCAGGCAGTAGGACCTTGGTTTTTCGTAGGTATGCTGAGCAGGCTTGTCGCCATCCATCTCTTCACCACCCATAACCGGAATCTGCGGGTACAGTTTCTGCATCATTTCCTGCATTTGCCAGGTATAGAGTTCACCACGACGGTCAGCGGCAGAAAGAATGTAGCGAGAACCATTTTTAGCGATCGTGCTTTCACAGCATAGACGGTGGGCGCGCCCACAATCACGTACGTCAGTGTTGTTCCACAGCATGCGACCGCCCTCGGTCTTCTTATATTGTTTACCCTTCATCATGTAGCGCATGCAGTTCTGCCAGCTCATGCCCTGGTCATGGTTCTCGCACATTATTGGCCCAATGACGTGCAGCGGCAGTATGGCCATGGCGTCGAAGGTGCCATTTTCCGCTGCCTGCTGGTAGATCATTTTCTCGGTATTTGCCTTTGCCATGGCATAGGCGGTATTGCGGTCCTCGGGAATTCTATTTTCAGTCCAGCCGCCGTTATAAGCCTCAATGTTGTCGCCACACCAGTCTTTTTCGGTGAACACATAGCCTTCCGGCCGAGGATGGCCCACTGCGGCAAATGAACTGGTGAACACAAACCGTTTCAGTGTGCCGCCTTTAATCGCGGAATCGAGCACATGTGTCACCTCGGTGAAGCAACCGTCGTAGACTTCCTGTGGCGTTTCGCTGTTGTAGCCAACAGTGGCGCCGGTATGGATTACACCAGAACAGCCTTTAAATGCAGCGTCGTAACTGCCGGGTTTGAAAAGATCGCCTTCATAGAGTTCGACTGAACCCCTCAGGCCCTGGTTATTCATAGCAAGCAGATGATCGACCTTGTTGCTGTTGCTGGCATCACGTACACAAGCGCGCACGGTGTAACCCTGTTCAACACAGTCGTGGACGACCCAGGAACCGATATAGCCGCTTGCACCGGTGACGGCAATGGGCCCATCTGCAGGGGATATGGCTGTTAATGATTTGCTCATTGCTGATTACCTTTTCCAAAAAAAGAAGGATGTTAAAGGTATCACAAATGCACATCACTCGAAGCAGCGAGCCCTGGGAAAGTTCAATGCACCCAGGGGCGAGGTTCAATCCTCATCAGTAGTGAGCACCACGCTGGCACGCCTTGGCTCCGGGATATATTCGACCAGGATGTAAAGCGCCACCAGTTGCACAAAAATGCACACAATGAAAATAATCTCGTAACCCAAGGTGAGGGCAATCAAGCCACCCAGCATTGGACCAACTCCGGCAACCATATTGTTCGCCATGTTGGACACCGCGATTCTGAGCGGAATGTCCTCCTCCAAACCCAACTCCAACACCATGTTCTGCCGGGCCTGCATAAAGCCACTGGATGACGTACCGAACAGCGCAAAAAACAGCATCACGCCCAGGATACCGTCAACAAATAACAGTTGGAAATGGGAAAACGTCCACAGGGATAGCGTGACGATCAGCACCAACCGGTAACCGCTTCGGTCTGCAATGCTACCCCAGACTATGTTGGTCGCCGTACCCGCCAACATCCAAATAGTAGTCAGCACGCCTAGCATCGCCCCAGAAATTTCCATCTGAGTGCTCGCATAGAGAATGTAAAACGGCATCGCCATGCGACCAATCGAACCCAACGTGCCCACCACAAAAAAACGTGCGAATGCCGGGTTACCCCTTAAAAGACCCGGTACAGCCTTGAAGCTCTGAATTACGTTTTCGCGTTTCCGCAGTGCAATACCCGGCGGTTCTTTAGTAAACGCCAGGGTGCCAATCCCGAGTGAAGCGATCACAAAAGCCAGCAGGAATAGCGCCGCATAGCCATCACCCAGAACGTTATGGTCTATAAAGTATCCACCGGCAAAATAGGCCAGTATTGCTGTGGTGCCGCTGGATAAGAAATTGCGCCAACCAGCGACCATGCCGCGGCGCCGCACCGGGATCACCCTAGCCCGCAGGGAATTCATCATGACCACGGACACACCCTGGAAAATCCCCATCAGTACCATGAAAAATATGATGAGCCAGATGGCATTGCCACTGGCGCCGAGAAACAGGCCGGTCAACGCAATAAACAGTATCTGTAGTCGCATCAGCACACTGATAAACAGCGTGATGCCGAGCATCTTTTTTCGGTGGCCAATCAATGATGCACCCAGCATGGGCGTCAACGTTTGACCCAAAGATTCTAGGGATCGTGAGAGGCCAACTATAAATTCGGAACCAGACAGCGCATACAAATAAACGGGTAAAAAGGTCGGTGCACTAAACAGGCGAAATCCAGTCTGCCCCAACATGCCATGGGCCAACTGCGCCGCAATATTGCGGTTCAGGTGCTGGT
>JAQWMV010000119.1 GCA_029246605.1 Pseudomonadales bacterium
CATGACGGGCTTGCCTTTGAACTGGAGTTTGGTTCCGGCCGAGCGTTCGCTTGCTAAGGGAAACAGAGTGTCCACAGGGAAATCCCGTTTCTCGAGAATATCCATCATGGCTTCGCCTACCGCCCCTGTCGCACCCACTACAGCTACATTGAACATTATTGCTCTCCTACTCGAATGGTGCGCAGTGTAGGACTCATCATCAGATAACTCAAATTTATATTATTTATTAACAACATAACCTATTAGAATGAGTAATATGGATATTGAAAGCCTTAAAGCATTTAATGCCGTCTGTGAATCAGGATCTTTTTCTTTGGCCGCAGAACAGCTACACATCACGCAACCGGCTGTCAGCAAACGAATTGCCTTGCTCGAAGAACGGCTTCAGAGTCTCTTGTTTGATCGAATTGGCCGCAGGATACAACTGACTCAAGCCGGGAAAGAACTACTACCCAGAGCGCAGGGTATTCTCGGACAACTTGAAGATACAAAACGCGCGATCCACAATTTGTCAGGATCGGTCAATGGTCGACTAGTTATTGCAACCAATCACCATGTTGGCATATGGCGCCTGCCAATGATCCTAAAGGATTACACCCAGCAATATCAGGAGGTCAGAATGGATCTCCGTTTCATGGATTCGGCTAAGGCCTACGAGGCAATAATCCTCGGAGATGTGGAAGTTGCCATCATCACACTCGCTCCAAATCCTGAACACCACATCTATTCACTACCCATCTGGCAAGATCAGCTGCGATTCGTCTGTGCAAAGGATCATCCTCTGGCGGGTAAAACACCTGCATTGCTGCAGGACCTTTCGCTGCATCCAGCCATTCTGCCCGATGAAACCACTTTCACAGGCAACATTGCGCAACAGCTGTTTGCTGACCATAACCTCGATCTACAGGTAGTTATGTCAACGAATTATCACGAAACCATCAAGACGCTGGTCTCAGTGGGGCTGGGTTGGAGCGTATTACCCGAATCAATGACCGATGATACGGTGCATAAGCTCGAGCTACGAGATATCAACATCAGCAGAACACTGGGTGTCATCCGCCATGCGGAACGCACAATTTCAAATCCAGCGACAGAATTTATCAATCTGCTTACTAATAATGCTGACCCAGACCTTAGAGATCAGGAATGGCGCTTATCACGTCCTGATTTTGGCCGCGGTGCTTTAACACCTCGTCCATAAGAACCAGCGCAAGCATAGCTTCAGCAATTGGTGTTGCACGAACACCAACACAGGGGTCGTGGCGCCCCTTAGTAGAAATCTCCGCTGCAATTCCCTGTCGATCTATAGTTCGCGCGGGATTAGTGATGCTCGACGTTGGCTTCAACGCCAAATTAACAACAATGTCCTGACCGCTGGAAATACCACCTAAAATACCGCCGGCATTATTAGACAGGAAGCCATCTGGCGTCATCTCGTCTCTGTGCTCTGTGCCCCGTTGTGTAACACTTAGAAAGCCCGCGCCGATTTCAACACCCTTGACGGCATTAATGCTCATCATTGCATGGGCAATGGTTGCGTCAAGACGGTCAAATACTGGCTCACCGAGACCTGCGAACATCCCTCTGGCGGTTACCATGATCTTAGCGCCTACCGAATCCCCATCACGACGGAGACTATCGATCAAACTTTCCATTTCACCAACCACGGATGCATCGGGTGAGAAAAACGGATTATTAGCGACTTCCGACCAATCAATGTTTGACACAGTGATGTCACCCATTTGCAATAAACAACCCGATATTTCGATACCATATCTGGTCTGAAGAAATTTCTTGGCAATACCTCCGGCAGCAACGCGCATCGCAGTCTCTCGGGCAGACGCCCTGCCACCACCGCGATAGTCTCGTACACCATATTTTTTCTCGTACGTATAATCGGCATGAGCAGGACGAAACAGATCTGCGATCCCGGAGTAATCTTTAGACTTCTGATCCTCGTTATGGATGATTAGGCCGATAGAGGTTCCCGTGGTTTTGCCTTCGAAAACGCCAGATAATATCGTTACCTTATCCTCTTCCTTTCGCTGAGTTGTAAATTTTGAAGTGCCAGGCTTGCGTCTATCCAGGTCCTGCTGCAGATCCTGTTCACTGAGTTCAAGCCCAGGCGGACAGCCATCCACAATGCAACCGATTGCAAGCCCATGGCTTTCGCCAAAGGTTGTCACTGTGAACATTGTGCCAATACTACTTCCGGGCATTGATTAACTCCTGAACTTGTCTCACTACT
>JAQWMV010000122.1 GCA_029246605.1 Pseudomonadales bacterium
CTTCTCTAACATCTGGGCTCAGGGTGACTATGGTGAAATCACAGAACATGGCGGTATCATTATTCACGGTCGTAGCGACGCGGTATTAAATCCCGGCGGCGTGCGCATTGGCACCGCTGAGATATATCGTCAGGTGGAAAAGGTAGATGCTGTGATCGATAGCATTGTGGTCGGACAGGACTGGGAAGATGATACCCGCGTCATCTTGTTTGTTGTGTTGCGGGAGGGGCTCACCCTAAACGATGACATCATCAACGAACTCAAACTCACCATCAGAAAAAATGCGACACCGCGACATGCACCTGCAAAAGTTATTCAGGTCGGTGATATACCCAGAACCATCAGCGGTAAAATCGTTGAGCTGGCCGTTAGGAACGTTATTCATAACGAGCCCGTAAAAAATACCGACGCTCTGGCCAACCCAAAGACGCTCGAATACTTCAGGGACCTACCTGACTTGGCTAGCTAGTTCTTGTCTGAAAAGCAGGAATTCACGTAAGGGGTCAGAGGGAAGATACGGTGTTTCCTTGTGCGGCTTAGAAAGCCAGGGATGGCTTTCTGCAGCGACCCAGGGATGGCTTGAGCGAAAGCGAAAGGTAATACCGTGTCTTCCCTCTGGCACCGAGGTCTCGCAACAAAGTGATTTCTTGGACTAAAGCAGATCCGATCTCAGGATTCTTCATCATTTCGAACTGCAAGAAAATCTAGGTCTACACCACTTTTAGCAATCGTTCCTGGGTTCTGCATGTCCCTGGCTCGGATGACGACGTCCTTTCCAAAACGTTCGATCAAATGATGAACCGTTGTTTCAAGTTTTCGGTCATCCGGGTTTTCGAACAGATCCAGCTGTTGTAGTTCATCCTGCCAGTGCAAGTCGAAGGCCGTCATCCCGACCAGGCGATAAGGTCCTTTCTGATCAAGCTCGGCAAGTAGCTGCCTTCCTAACGACAGAAAAGCTTCAGTAGTATTGGCGGGCTTCGACAAATGTCGCTGCCGGGTGAGAAGCTGGAATTTGGTGGTCTTGAGGCGAATACGGACACCGCCGGCCAGGCACTTTTTGGCACGCACGCGTCGGGAGATACGTTCTGCTGAACGCCGCAGATGCACCAGGATTTCTTCTGGTCGGGAAATGTCCTGACTAAACGTCCTGTCGGAACCGATACTTTTGGCTGCTCTGCCGCGCAGCACTGGTCTTGGGTCTTTGGCATGCGCCAGGCGATAGAAATGTGGCCCGGCTGAACCCAACTGTTGACGCAGTACACGTTCATCGGCGTTGGCGATATCACCAAGGGTCTTGTATCCCAGTTGCAATAATTTAGGGGTGGTTTTCTTGCCGACTCCCCACAAGCGGTTAACAGGCATCGGTGCCAGCCATGCAACCGCTTCTTCCTGAGGCACGATCGTCAGGCCATTAGGTTTGTCATGTGCGCTGGCTACTTTCGCTACGTATTTAGTGCCAGATACACCTACGGAGATGTGTAGATTCGTCGCGTCAAACACTGCCTCTTTGATGCGCTGACCCATGGCAGCTGGCGGACCAAAGAAGTGCTCCGCACCGGTCATCTCCATAAACGCTTCATCCAGAGAGATTGCTTCGACTGACGGTGAGAAGTCGGCAAAGATGTCCATTACCTGCTCGGATATCTCCTGATAGCGGGCAAAGTTCGGCTCCACCATAATCGCTTTCGGACAACGTCGACGTGCCTCAGCAACGCCCATTGCACTGCCGACCCCATAGGGTCGTGCTTCGTAGCTTGCGGTTAAAACCACACCACGATTGCTCTTCGGACCTACCAGTATGGGTTTACCGCGGAGTTCAGGATTGTCCAATTGCTCAACGGATGCATAGAACGCATCCATGTCTGCGTGAATCACTATTCGGGGCCAACGTTCCATGGTGATAACTTACAGCATTGCTGTATGTATAAACAGTACCTGCCGAGTGAGCGCTGGTATTAGTTCAACTAAGCAATAAGTCTTCTTTGATAGGATGAAAGAAACTCGCTGAATCAATTAGGCTATTCGCAGTCAAGGACTCTACGCCGTAAACTTCCGCGGTCACGGCATAGGATCTTTTTATCTTCTCCAGTAAAAGATCAAAATCACCGTCTCCTGACAACAGAACTACGGTGTCGAGTTTTTTCCTGACGGATTCCAGCACGTCAATGGTGATGCCGACATCCCAGTCACCTTTGGCTGAGCCATCGCGGCGCTGTATGTAGGGTTTGAGCTTAACGGTGAAGCCAATGTCTTTAAGCGCATTCTGGAATTTAAGTTGCCGCTCATCGCCACGATGAATCGCGTAGGCATTGGCGATAACAATCTCCCCTTCCTTGCTTAATCGCCGCCAGAGTTCTCGATAATTAAACTGGCGGCCATAGGTATCCCTGGTCGTGTAATAGATGTTCTGAACATCGACAAAAAGTCCAATCTTCTTCACATTAAGCCACTAACTAGCGATCACCGGCAGCGCGACGATTGCCCGATTGTCCGGACTTGCCCTTCCATCGTGATCGTCCGCGGAAATTTTTCTTGTTGTTATTATCGCCGCGATTACCGAACTGAGGAACTTTATTGCCAGATCGACGATTGGTATTGGACGAGCCGATGGGCTTTGATGCCGGTACCGTATGCTCTGGTTCGAAGTCTTCGACTTCCTCTCTGACAAGATTTCGTTTGAGCAGTCGCTCGATATCCTGCAGCTGCTTGATCTCGTCTGCACTGACCAGCGAGATTGCGTGACCTTCAAGACCAGCTCTGCCGGTGCGGCCTATACGATGTACGTAGTCTTCTGGCACATGCGGCAGATCAAAATTCACGACCCGTGGCAGTTGTACTATGTCGAGGCCCCGTGCCGCAATATCGGTGGCGACCAGAATATCGACTTTACCGCGTTTGAAATCATCCAGTGCTTTGGTCCGTTGTGCCTGGCTCTTATTGCCATGTATCGCCATCGCTCGGATGTTGTCTTTAGACAACATCTTCACGAGTTTATTAGCGCCGTGTTTGGTTCTGCTAAACACCAACACCTGGTTCCAACCTTGTTCCCTGATCAGGTGACTCAGTAACCTGGTCTTCTGGCTTTTGTCGACGGGATGTATGTGTTGATTGACGGTATCTGCAGTGGCATTTTTTACCGCAACATCAACTTCCACGGGATTGTGCAGCATGGTTTTTGCCAACCTACGGATCTCATCGGAGAACGTTGCAGAAAACAATAGTGACTGCTTCGTAGTAGGTAGATACGACTGGATGCGTTTAATGTCCGGGATAAATCCCATGTCCAGCATTCGATCTGCTTCGTCCAGAACTAAAACCTCAATATTTTTAAAACTAACCGCCTTTTGACCATACAGGTCGAGCAGTCGCCCTGGCGTTGCTACCAGGATGTCTACACCCTGGTGCAGTTTCTTGATCTGTGGGCCGATCTTCACACCGCCAAATACAACCGCAGAGGTAATCGATAAATGTTTGCCGTAGGTCACGACACTATCTTGAATCTGCGCAGCCAACTCACGGGTTGGCGTGATGATCAGCACCCTTGGATGCTTGTTAGCTCTTGGCCGGTCTGTCAATAATTGCAACAGCGGTAACGTGAACGCGGCCGTCTTTCCTGTACCGGTCTGTGCAGAGGCCATTAGGTCTGCACCTTTCAGTACAGTTTCAATGGTTGCAACTTGAATAGGGGTCGGCGTTTCGTAGCCTTTTTCGCGCACAGCGCGGGTTAACGGTTCTATCAAACCAAGTGTATCAAAATTCACTAAAAATCCTGTGGGCGAGACTTCTCTACTCGCCGAAATATAAATGTGGGCTATTGCTTTAAATCGCGATTGCCATGTAGGTGCAAGAGTGCACCGCGCGGCATACAGAAATTGGACTCTACAAATGGGCGAGGCCCGAAAGGAGGGACTGAATCTAACGGTTGGGCTAGATTTCACAACTAACGATGGCGCTGCTAACTTCTTGAGTTAGCGCGCGCAGTCTAGTGGGCGCAGTTTGCTAATGCAAGGGGTTTCTTTTACCGTCGCAGCTACTACTCAAGCTCTACTATGCCTTCTGCTACGCGCTGTGCCTTGTCTTCATCCCACCACCATGCATCAACAAAGGGTACACGACTTAACGCTTGTCCTTCTATTTCACCGAACTTATTCCAGTGTACGAGTCGAAATCCCGGCATTGAGCCCAGTGGGATAATGTAGAAATTCCACATGATCACTCGGTCCAGCGCCCGCGTCGCCGCATACAAATCTTCTGCGGTATTGGCAGCAATGACTGACGCTATCAGACTGTCGATCACAGGGGAGCGTATGCGCTGCCAATTCTGTCCATAGTCCTCTCCAGCGGCAGCACTGCCAAACCAGTTACGTAGCTGTAAGCCAGGCGTGTTGCTCGCTTCATATCTAACAGTGTTACCATCGAAGGCACCGGTCCTCGTCCTGTGTAACCAATTGGATACCTCAGGAGCAAATCCCGTCGTCGCTATACCAACTGCGTCAAGATTCTGAAAAAGTGACAGCATCTGTCGAATCCCGTAACTCGACGCACTAATGAAATCAAGAGTGAACGGCTCCGACGTTTCGACATTCCGCATGACACCATCTACAACTTCCCAGCCGGCCTGCTTAAAGAGTTCAAGCGATCGTCGGAAGTTATCTCTCTGGGCACCGGACCCTGTGCTCGGTGTGACCGAAAAGGGTTCCGTAAACACACGGGGTGGTACCTGATCGCGCCATGGCTCCAGCAGCGCCAGTTCCTTCTCGCTCGGAAGCCCCTGCTGAGCCATGGGAGAATTCTGAAACAAGCTGATCCCAGGATCATAGAAATCGTAGAACAGCACACGGTTAGTCCAGGCAAAATCAAACAACAGCCATAGCGCTTCTCGAACACGGATATCTTGAAGATGCGGCTGATCAACGTTCCACACAATAGGCCACCACAGACCTTCAACACGGGTAAGCGGTCGCAGTTTACGCTTAAACAAACCTGCCTTTACTTCTGGAAAGTTGTATTGCGTGGCCCAGTTCTTCGAGACATTGTCTTCTCCAATATCAAACACCTGGCTTTTGTGGGCTTCACCCATGACAGTTTCATCTTTGAAGTAATCAAACTTCAAGCGGTCAAAATTAAATCTGCCTTTGTTCACCGGAATATCTCGACCCCAGTAGTCATCCACCCGTTCATAAATAAGATTACGACCAATTTCTGCCTGTAGCAGTCTATATGGACCACTTCCCAGAGGTGCTTCAATTGTCGTTTTTGAGATGTCGTGTAACTGCCAATAGTGCTTTGGCATAATGCTGAAACTACCAATAGTAAAAGGCAGCGTTGGATTGACTTCTATATTCTTTTTACGAACAAAGCAGATTTCCTGGTCGCCAAATGCGAATACTTCCGCGATATCCGCGAGTGAAGTCTTGATGGCTACAGATCCATGTTCCAGAAAGGTTTCATAGGTATATAGAACGTCGTCAACGGTAATGGGTTTGCCATCATGCCAGGTCGCATCAGCGCGCAGTTTAAACGCTACCCACTCAATATTCGGACCGACAACCACACCTTCTGCCAACCTACCGTAATGCGTCACAGGCTCATCGATTGCAGGCTCCAGCAAACGGTCATAGACCAATCCACCGTTAATTTCAAAACCGATTGCCAGGCGACCTTTTTCAATCACACTATTGAAATTGTCGTAGGTACCCATCTGTGCAACTTTCATCTCACCAGCTTTAGGTGCATCAGGATTGGTAAATTCAAAATGTGTAAAGTCTGGCGGATATTTCAGGGGTAAGAGGTGAGAGATTCCATGCGCATAAACAGGATTGCTACAGGCACGTTCATCCGCATCAACTACATTGGATAACACCAGAAGCATTACCCCAAAAAGACGAGGAGAAGACACTTATTTTTTTACCCAGTCCCCTGCCTTATTCTGGTAGTAGTGACCACGTGCTGTTCTTTCAACCGCCAATTCATAGGACCGGTCACTCACCTGGCTAGTGCTGATGCCTGTCTTATTTGCTGCACGCTGAAAAAGCGCTTTGCGCTTAGTGTTTACCTCATTTACGAGCGCCTTCACATCTGCACTTACGGGTTGTTTTACCGCTGCGATATAACCACTATTCGCCTCTCCAACGAGGCCCTGTGCCTTCGCATCCGCGAGTTCAATGGCCCACGCTGAGTGCGTAAGAATGCAGAGCAGTATTGTTACAATCATGTTTTTCATATTAGTCATCCTCAGAACAGCCCACTGTCTTCATCAAATAAACCTTCCAGTTCTTTATCTACCTGGATACGTATTTCATGCTCAATTTTTACGTTGAGGTTAATCTCGATCGGTTCTTTCGGCGGCGCCACCTGAATGGTTGGTGAGCAGCCTGCCAAACCAGCAAACACGATCAGTAAAATCAAACTCTTCATGTGTAACACCCTGCTACGCTACCAAGTACTATAGCCTTTGCTTAGCTACCAAAAAAGCGCTCATTGCGCTGCTCTTCTATTAACAATATCTTCCACCTGCCTTGTGCCCTGCAAACTACGCAACATCTGGGGTATGTTATTTTCCATGTTCAGATTCAATATAACCGGCTGTAACGGGTCTGAAACTGGGTTAATTCCTTCCAGGCGAACCCCAAATGTCAATTTACCGGTGCTATCGTATTCAACTGCAGAACTCAGTGTATCAAAATGGAAATTACCCAATGCCCGCGTCGCCTGATCAAGTGGTGACATCGAATCTGTGGACTCTGCAGCCGGAAGATATTTAATGCCGAGCACTATATTGACCAACTGTTTGCGGACAAAGCGTTACTGATGGGTATGGGGCATCGTGAATACCGAACCGTTGACCCCCGGGCCAGCATCCTAAAACCTATAGCGGAAGGGCTGTGCCTGGATAGCGACTAGGAGAATGAATATCTAACGCTGGCGGCATTGGAAGCAGCGTTTAACAACAGGATGAAAGCCAAGGGCAACGAAGTATGGGCCAATGTTGAATTCTATAAAGGGGCAGTGTACGAAGCAATTGGCATACCGGAAGACTACTTTACGGCGCTATTCGCCATGTCACGCTGCGTTGGCTGGCTGGCGCATTTTGTTGAATGCCGGTCGGACTCAAGAATCATCCGGCCAAAGGCACAATATATCGGCGCAGCCCCCAGAGCCTTACCACCTAGTCCATGAGCTTAGCCTTAACACGCGAAATCTGATCTACATTAACGCCCAACTGGGCTAAGTAGTCTTCGACGCCACCGTATTCCTGTGTAATAAACGCCAGGGTCAGCGCCATCGTTTCTGGTGAACACCCAGTGAGGAAGTAACCGGGCTGGCCTGGTTTGACGCGCTTATCCGAGTCCGGCTTTCTTAAGAATTTTCCAGTTAAAGCATAATCGGCGCAGATCGTCTCTTCAGGCACACCAGCAACGGCGAGGAGTATTGCTGATACCAAACCGGTGCGATCTTTACCGGAACGACAATGATAGGCAAAGCCATGATTTTCACTATCGGCAATCGTTGTCATGATATCCGCCATAACAAAACCTGACTGCACCAACCCGGCACAATAGAGGTCCGCTAATTTCACTTCCGGAGGAGCGCCACGACTCGTGGATCGATAGTCGTGAAAGCGATCGCCCCAAAAGTCGTGAACATGAAATCTGACCTGCGAGGAGCCGGAAAAGACATTGGGCATCTGGGTCACTTCCTTGACCATTCTCAAGTCAATGACCGTGTTGATGCCGTGGTCGATAAGTTTTTGTTGATCCGCCTCAGACAGCTGGTCCATATCTCCAGCACGAACAAATCGACCCCACTGGGTCTGCCTGCCATCGTTCGTAGCATACCCGCCCAAATCTCTGACGTTTTGGGCACTCCGAATATCAAGTTTTCTCTTCGGGTGTTCTAGTTCCGATGCATTCATCAGTGACCTATCAACCTTTGCCATTGTTCGCGAAAAATACCTACATTCGTTGTGTTAATTTTTAGTCACAACGAAGTCAACTCTTCGGTTTTGGCGCATGCCGTCTTCCGTATCGTTGGACGCTATCGGGGAATTCTCGCCATATCCTTGCGCATCCAGTCGTTTTGCACTAATACCCTGCTCGATAAGATACTGCATAACAGACTCGGCGCGGTCTTCAGACAAACCTTGGTTGCTCGCTTCATTGCCCTGACTATCCGTATGGCTTTCAATTCTGACGTGGATTTTCGGGTTTTTCTCAAGGTTGCTGATAATCTGGGCTAACTGACGTTTCGCACCAGCGGTGAGATCAGCACTGGCCGTCGCAAAATTTAAGCCGGTCAGGCTAACTATGGCATGACAGCCTTTATTATCAACAGCCTGCCCCATCTTAGTTTTTGGACACCGATCCTTACTATCAGCCAC
>JAQWMV010000219.1 GCA_029246605.1 Pseudomonadales bacterium
CCGAAACCATCCTGGAAAGACCACTTAACTGGGAACCCTGTAGATTCTATTGTTAAAAGTATGGGTGGGAGTATTCGCGTTACCCAGCGTCTGGATCTTCAACTCACTGTTCTCAGAGCGCTGCGTAGAGTTTATCGATGAGACTCACCCTATGCCCACGGTGAACCTGCACCCCCATCGTTTTCTTGGAAGTGGTATCCAAAGTCAGATGAATTGTGTCTGGACGCGACCAATGACGATCGCAGTGATCCAGATCGACCACCAACAATAATCGATTCCCTGGGTTCAAATGGAATATGTATGGTGAGGTTCTAGCGGAACTGTTTACGGCTTAGGGCGTCTGAATGATTAGAAGGTTAACGAGATTGCATAATGACTAATCGAGTACTGTTTACGGCATTATTAGTCTGTGCGCCAGTGTTTGGTGAACAGCCCGAGAAGGTCGCCGCTCAGGAAGTAGCGGATACCACAGTTGAGCTTGAAGCCTGCCACGAAAAAATTGAACCCCAACTGACGCTGTTTCATCCCCACGTAATGGCGATCGATGATACTTCCGGTGAGGTGACCGCTCGGTTTGTGATTAATAAAGCGGGCAGAGTGGAGAATATTCGGCTGCTCAAGAGCAGTGGGGGTCGCAACGCGCGTGCGTTCAGAAACAGCGCGCTACTTGCCTTAAAAAATAGGGAATACGGCGCGCTGGATAAACCCTGTGAACATGTCGATACACTCGTTTTCAATTTAGGTGGTTGAGATTTGACAACCATGCCGTGAACAGCCTATGTTCAGTCGGTTCCCCAAATAGGATGTGATCCATGATCAGCATGATAGGTATTGTTGGTCTGATACTCGTTGCGTTGCTTGCCTCCACCGATCGACGTGCGATCAACATAAGAACCGTCGGCGGCGCTTTTGCCATTCAGGCCTTTGTGGGTGGTTTTGTGCTGTATTTTCCTCTCGGCAAGCAGATGCTGAGTGGCCTGGCTGAGAGTGTCTCCGGCGTCCTTTCCTACTCCCAGGCGGGTATCAGTTTCCTATTTGGCAATCTGGCAGAGCAATCCTGGAACAATCTTGGGTTTGTATTTGCGATAAACGTATTGCCCGTGATCGTTTTCTTTGCGTCGTTGATTGCCGTGCTCTATCACATCAGGATTATGGACTGGGTCATTCGGATTATCGGTGGCGCTTTACAGCTGGCGCTAAAATCGAGTCGACCGGAATCCTTGTCCGCCGCTGCAAATATTTTTGTCGGCCAAACTGAGGCGCCATTGGTCGTTAAACCTTTTATCAGGCAGATGACCTCCTCGGAATTGTTTGCTGTGATGGTAGGGGGGTTGGCCTCTATTGCCGGTTCCGTCATGTTTGGTTACGCGGTGATGGGTATTAAGCTGGAATTTCTGCTGGCGGCGTGTTTTATGGCAGCGCCGGGCGGCTTGATGATGGCCAAGATGATCAAACCGGAGCTGGGTGCACCCAAAAATGAGTTGGTTGACCTTAAAGGGGATGATGTTGAGCCCTATGTGAATATATTTGATGCCGCTGCTAGTGGTGCGCTGTCTGGCCTACAGCTTGCGTTGAACGTCGGTGCAATGTTGGTGGCATTTACTGCGTTGATTGCGATGTTGAACGCCATGATCAGCTGGGTTGGCGGGCTCGCTGGCTTTGAGTCGTTGACCATCGAATTGATTCTGGGCTATGCGTTACAGCCCGTAGCCTGGGCGCTGGGCATTCCCTGGAGCGAAGCCAACCTCGCAGGCAGTTTCATCGGTCAGAAACTGGTGTTCACGGAATTTATTGCCTATCTCAATTTCACCGAAGTGATGGGGGAGTTAAGCACCCATTCCCAGGCCATCATTACTATTGCGCTTTGTGGTTTTGCGAACTTTGCTTCGATTGCTATTTTACTCGGCGGCATTGGTACACTAGCGCCATCCCGTCGTCCTGAGATTGCAGAGCTGGGCTTGCGCGCGCTGCTGGCAGCCACGCTGGCAAATCTCATGAGCGCAGCCATCGCTGGCTTCTTTCTTTCCTTTACCTAGCGATGACCGTGCTTTCGGCAATTGATTTCGAGGCACCGGGTAGCGATCAGCAATTTGTTGAGTCGCTACAGTCGACCGGTTTCGGTGTACTGAAGAACCATCCACTGGATAAACCCCTTATTCGATCCATCTACGCGCATTGGGCGGAATTTTTTGCCAGTGGCGATGCAGCAACCTATGCGGTCGATAGAGAAAACCAGGATGGCTTTTTTTCGATGGCGAATGCAGAGTCAGCCAAAGGTCAGACCCGGCAGGACCTAAAGGAGTATTTTCATTTCTACCCCTGGGGACGGTGTCCGCCTGAACTTCGTGATGAATTGATGCAATATTATGAGTCTGCGCATGTCTTTGCGGCGACGTTACTGTCGTGGATTGAGCAATACTCTCCGAAGTCGATTGCCGAGTCCTATAGTGAACCGCTCTCACACATGATCGAGGGCAGTGAGGTCACTTTACTCAGGATTTTGCACTATCCGCCGATTAGTGGGCCGGTCAGTGCCACGCGAGCTGCACCCCACGAAGATATCAACCTGATAACGATACTGCCCATGTCTAGTGCAGATGGCCTGGAAGTCGTCGACGGTAATGACCAATGGATTCAAGTGCCGGCTGATTTTGACCATGTGGTGATTAACATTGGTGATATGTTGCAGGAAGCGACTGCTGGTCACTTTCCATCAACGACCCATCGCGTTGTAAATCCTGAAGGCGCCGACATGTCGGTTTCCAGAATGTCTTTGCCGTTGTTTTTACATCCTCGACCCGATGTCGTGTTGTCGGCACTTTATACAGCGAAAAGTTATCTTGATGAGCGACTCCATGAACTCGGTGTGGCGTAAAGCCCCCGAGACCATCTCTTGGAGTTGATAGTCTGGTTCTGCATTTTACTAATAGTGTGTCCGCATGTATTCAGGGTTAGACTCAATCGCGGCCGCGAAATTTGTAGGCAGCTTTCATGTTCCGAGACAGGACATAGCTCAGGCCGCGGTTGGTCAGCGCGGTGACATAGGTAGGTACGGTTTCAAGTGCTTTGTTGTACTGCGCGATGGCCTGTTTGTGATCCTCGTTGTCGTAGTGGGTCTGACCCAGGAGCAT
>JAQWMV010000241.1 GCA_029246605.1 Pseudomonadales bacterium
CACATTGGCGTCACCCATGATCAGGTTGAGCGATTACGGCGTCAGTTATTGGAGTGATGATCCTGTCAGGGAACAGTCAATAGTCGATTAGTCAAATTGAGTTGAACAACACTGGTCACTACAATAAACCTTGGTCGCACAATTGTGCCGCCATCGCCAATGGGGCAAAATGAACGACTCAGACATCAACAACCACAGTAGCTAACATGACAGCATTCACAGTAACCCCAGTCACTCCCAACATCGGCGCAGAAATCGGCGACATTGATCTCACGAGTGCATTGTCCGAGACCACTATGGAAGAACTGGAGCAGGCACTCCTGCAATGGAAAGTCCTGTTCTTCAGGGACC
Source organism: Pseudomonadales bacterium (assembly GCA_029246605.1). GTDB lineage: Bacteria > Pseudomonadota > Gammaproteobacteria > Pseudomonadales > Azotimanducaceae > UBA7455. Next base: position 352 of record JAQWMV010000241.1, read on the forward strand.
AGGATATTGATATTGAGGATCAGAAACGCCTTGGTTCATGGTTTGGCGAACTTGAGGTAGATCATCCCACCACCTCTGAAGACAGCAAAAATCCGGAAATACTTCGAATACAGGAAGACGAGGAAGCTCGCGCGCACAATAACCTCTGGCATTCAGATGTATGTTTCAAACTCAAGCCGCCTCTTGGCTCCATTCTTCGGGCAAGAGAAATCCCAGCCGTAGGGGGTGATACGATGTGGGCCAACATGGAAGCCGCCTATGCTGGACTCAGCGATGACATTAAGACGATTATCGATGGCGCCAATGCCGTACACGGCTGGCCCTCGTCCTGGATCGATCTGGCCATGCGGAAAGAAGGTGTTACAGATCGTGAAGCATTCCGGCGCCAAAACCCCGATCCAGAGCATCCGATTGTACGAAGACACCCTCAGACGGGTAACAAGTGTCTCTACGTCAACGTCGCATTTACCCGTTATATCGTGGGCATGGATCAAGCGGAAAGTGACAAACTGCTGCAGTTGCTTTACCGACAGGCAGCCATTCCCGAGTACCAGTGCCGATTGCGCTGGCAGAAAAACACCGTGGCTTTCTGGGACAACCGCTGTACCCAGCATTATGCTGTCGCAGACTTCTTTCCCCAACGTCGTGTGGTTGAACGTATTACCATTTGCGGAGACCGTCCTATCTGACTGGTCCACAAGAGAACCCTCGAGAAGGTCGTTAGCGAGAACCGTCGATTAAGTTCCAAACAGAACGGCGCACTACACTAGCACAATCTCTATCGCAGGCTGGTTGGATATTTTTCACCCAGATACTGGAGAATCGCGCAGCTCTCGATAATAGCTCGGCCATCATCGCCGACTTCCTCGACGATTCCTGCGGACTCGTGGCCGAGTACCATCGGGAACCCACCCTGCCAGGTACCGTTATAAAAGTGCAGGTCGCTGTGACAGACGCCGGCGGCGGCGACCTTGACCACCACTTCTTTCGCCGTGGGGCCGTCGGTTTCGATGTCTTCTATTGTCTGTTCGCGAACGCCTCTTAATACTGCTGCTTTCATGGTGTTGTCTGCTGTTGATCAGGATACCAATATGCACCAGTTGCCTGGGTTTCGCGGCTGGACGTGCGATCTAAGCCAGACGAATCTACTTTAGCAAAATGGAAAGAATACCTATCCAACTGAAATAGTGGTTTATTTCTCTTATAATCCAGCTAACTCGTAACGTGCACCCGTCTAGAAAGAACACTATGGCAAAGAAAACGGCTCCCCCACCCGCGCAGGTCTTCCCACCCAGGGACGTGAGACTCGGTCTCACCCG
>JAQWMV010000243.1 GCA_029246605.1 Pseudomonadales bacterium
CCGGAATTAATGCGCAAGGCAGGCTATGAAACCTACAACGCCCACAAGGATGACTATAACTTTACTTATGATCGGCGCGATCTTTATTCCTTCGGTAATCCGCCGCACCCTTATTCTCCCGGTAGCCGTGATGACGAAGCCGGGAAAGGTGGCAGCAAATAGGTGAGCAAGCAACAACTTATGGAAGCAGGTTTAACTGCCGAACAAGCGACTACGATGCTAGCACAGGCATCTACGGATAAGAGTAAAGGCAAAGGAAAAGGAAAAGGCACAGTCAACTATAAGGGGTTGCGTGGCAGCGGATCCTGGCGTGACGTTAAGAAAGGCCCGTTTTTTTGGCAGATGTCCATACCTGGGGGTAAAAGCGTAGCCACCATAGACAAGCAGCTTCGTATCCTCGGTATAGAGCCGGTTGATCCCGCAGAGGTCAGGGTACCAGCGCAATATCCGGATATCCCTCAGGTCCGGCAACACGTTGCGAATCACTACAATTCTATCCTGCGTACGGACCATCGTGTTGGAGAATTAATACAACAATTTAAAGATCAGGGCCTGTGGGGAAACACTGTATTTATTCTATACAGTGACCATGGCTCGGATCTGCCCAGAAGCAAGGGATATGCTTATAAAGAAGGTCTGCATGTTCCATTTATCATCGCAGCACCCGGTACGGATCTCATTGAACCAGGCACGAGGCGTGACCTAGTAAACCTGATGGATATTGCCGCGACGACATTGGGGCTTGCGGGTGTCGAGGTTCCCGAGTTTATGGATGCCAAAGATGTCTTTGCTGAGGACTTTCACCGGGAATACATCTATTCGTCAGCAGACCGGTGGGGCAACGTTATCGACAGAACGCGTTCTGTGATGGGCGAACGGTTTCACTACATCAGAAATTTTTTGCTCGACCGACCACTGTTTAATTGGGGGGCTTATGAAAAGGTCGCTTTCACGCGAGACCCTGAAGGCAAGACTACCAGTTTAATGGCGATGCGACGTATGGCTGAAGCAGCGGAACTTGAAGGCGCTCAGATGGCACCTTATGGCAAGCGGGTTGCTGAGGAACTTTATGATCTCAAGAATGACCCGGATGAAGTGAACAACCTGGCTGCCGATCCTGCCTACAAAGAACAGTTAACCAAGATGCGTAAAGCTTTACTATATTGGATAGCGGATACTGATGATAAAGGACAGTACCCAAGGTCTGCCGCAGCAATGCAGGAAATTACCGATCGCTTTCCAGCAGATTGGCTGAAGGGCCCCGAATTTCTTAAGGAATAATATGAAAAACCTCGTCGCATTACTCGCCATCGCTATGCCTGCAGTGGCACAGGAACCCTATTCTCCCTACGTTGACCGAGACTATCCGGAAAATGTCTACTGGGGTGATACCCATGTGCATACTTATCTCTCCTCAGATGCTTACGGCCTCGGCACACGTACCACGCCGGATGAGGCTTACCGCTTCGCCAAGGGTGAGACCATCCGAGCAACTGGCGGCGACGATGTCACAATACGCCGACCCCTCGACTTTCTGATGGTGGCAGACCATGCGGCGAATCTGGGAGTGCTACCGGCACTGGTTGGCGGTGATCCGCGGCTTCTTGCATCGGAAAAAGGACAGGAATTGGCCAAAGTGCGTGCCGATTTGTCCGCACGGCCCGCACTGCGGGATGTACTACGTGCAAAAACTCTGGATGAATACAATGCCGGCACTGCGGCGCTGGGTAAAGTGGGAGGCGATTACGGCATCGACGAGGTGTTCAAGCGTGAGGCCTGGCAGAATGTTGTCACTGTTGCCGAACGTCATAACAACCCGGGCAAATTCACGACCTTCGCCGGATACGAATACTCACCGTCGGGGTTGCACCGCAACGTGCTGTTTGCGGGCGGACCGACTGAAACGCTGAAGACCCGGCTCTTCTCGCAGTTTGACAGTGCTAACCCTGAGGATTTGTGGGCTTTTCTTGCTGCGTACCGTGAGACGACCGGCAGCGATGTCATCTCCATACCCCATAACAGTAACGTTAGCCGCGGTAACATGTTCATGAGTGTGACCTACGAGGGCAAACCGATATCACCGGACTACGCCCGCATACGGTCGAGTATCGAACCCCTCATGGAAGTGACTCAGATCAAAGGGGATAGCGAGACCCATCCGCTGAACTCCCCTGACGATGAATTCGCAGACCACGAACCTTTTAATATTCCATTACGCTGGACTGTCGCGATGGAAGCGGCTTGGCGCATATATCAGGCTTTCCAGTCGGCCATGGACAGTCGTTCGGAAGAGGAAATAACACGCGGTTCCTATGCGCGTTCCGCGCTGCAGACCGGCCTCGACATCGAGGCGAAGGTCGGTGTGAATCCCTATAAGTTTGGCATGATCGGTTCAACGGATGCACACACCGGGCTGGCGACGGTCGATGAAGACAACTTCTGGGGCAAGATGGGCGGCAGCGAGCCCAACCCTTATCGTGCCAGCGCACAGGGGTACTATTCCTCGTCCGGTTATGCGGCAGTCTGGGCAGAAGAAAACACCCGGGAGGCAATCTTCGCGGCGATGAAACGGCGGGAGGTTTATGCCACGACCGGACCTCGAATCTCCTTACGTTTTTTCGCCGGTTGGAATTTTACTGCAGACCACGCTCAGCAACCGGATATTACACAGGCGGGATATTCTCTGGGCGTTCCCATGGGGGGCGACCTGTCCCAGAGCAAAGAGACCAAGAACAAAGCGCCGACGTTCTTGATGCGAGCAACCAAAGACCCCGATGGCGCCAATCTTGATCGTGTGCAGATCATCAAAGGCTGGCGTGATGGCAACGGCGAACTGCAGGAAAAAGTCTATGATGTCGCCTTCTCTACTAATGGAAA
>JAQWMV010000001.1 GCA_029246605.1 Pseudomonadales bacterium
ACGCTATAGGCTTTTGCATAGAGGGAGAGAAGCTGCGCTTGGTTGTATAACATTTTCTCAAAATGTGGCACCAACCAATGCTGGTCTACAGTGTAACGATGAAAACCTCCTGCGATCTGATCGCAAATACCACCCTGGTAAAGGCGATCCAGTGTTAATCGCAGCACAGTTTCCGATTGCTCATTACCGGTCCTCAGCCAATCTGTCATCACCACCCCTAACTGGGATTCATTAGGAAATTTGGGCGCCTCACCAAAACCACCGTGTACTGAATCGAACCGACCATGAAGTTCATTCACTGCCAGTGATAACAGGTCTCCGAGCTGTGCATTGTTACTTTTGGCTGCAGTGTATTGCTCAATGGCTACCGCCATCTTATCGGCCTGCGCCAGGACTTCTGTGCGTCGGGTAGACCAAACCTCGGTGAGCTGTTGTAACAATTGCATAAAGTTAGCTGGCGGGAAGTAGGTACCAGAGTAAAACGGCTTGCCATCGGCGGATAGAAAGTTTGACATAGGCCATCCACCGTGACCGGTCATTAGCTGGGTCCCAGTCATATAAATATCATCAAGGTCCGGCCTCTGTTCACGATCCAGCTTGATGGCGACAAAGTGTTCGTTCAGGTAGCCGGCGATTTCATCATTATCAAAACTTTCATGCTCCATCACATGGCACCAGTGACAGGTCGAGTAGCCGATAGACAAGAATACCGGTTTATCCTCTAACCGAGCTTTATTAAAAGCCTCATCACCCCAGGGATACCAGTCCACTGGGTTGTGGGCGTGCTGCAGGAGGTAGGGAGAATCCTCTTCCGCCAGCCGGTTGCGGTACCCCGGTTTTTCGCTATCGTCCGTCACAATACTCCTCCGTGACGCTAGCGCGCCGTAACCGCCTCAATCACAATCTCCTCAGTCAGAATCTGCGGCAATATCTGCGCATTTTCCTCGCCTTTATCAAAATACAGGTATAACGGGACACCGTTGCGCCCATACTCTGCAAGGGCTGCTGTAATCTCGGGATCTTCATTGGTCCAATCACCTTTCATATAGGTGACCTTGTTTTCATCAAATACCCTCATGACGTTATCAGATTGTAACGCCACCAACTCGTTGACCTTGCAGGTAATACACCAGGCTGCCGTGAAATTGACGAACACAGGACCCTCACGCCGAGCTTCTTCGAGAGCTGCCTTGTTATAGGATACAAAATCACTACTCGCAGTAGTCTTGTCCGTCGTTAGATTTGAAATCAAGACCAGGGACGTCAGTACCAACAGACCAATAATTAGTCTGTAGACAACACCACCCCGTAGATTTGCCATCCAGATTGCAAATGTGATGCATAACAACCCCAGAAGAACGTATAGGACACCATCGGGTCCAGACTGGATACTGAGAACCCAAATAAGCCAAATCGCTGAGGCGAACATCGGGAACGCAAAAAGTTGTTTAAGCGTCACCATCCACCGCCCAGGTCTTGGTAATCGCTGCAACAAACCAGGCGTGATACATAGTGCAAGGTATGGCGTTGCCATACCGACTCCCAACGCAGCGAACACAGACAGTGCAATAACAGCATCCTGGACCATCGCAAAACCAATCGCGGCGCCCATTAACGGGGCTGTGCAGGGCGCCGCCACCACGCTTGCAAGAACACCTGTGGCAAAAGAACCGAGATAACCATCACGTGGAACGAGCGTGTTACCCAAATTGCTAAAGGACAGCCCGAACTCGAAGTAACCCATCAAATTCAGACCAATAAATACGAAAAGGTAACAAAGCAACGCAATCACGACAGGTGACTGGAGCTGAAACCCCCAACCTATCTGTTCACCCGCAGCTCGCAATGCGAGTAATACTGCCGCGATAAAAACGAAACTCAACACCACGCCGGCAAAGTAAATCAGTCCGTGCAGGCGAATAGATCCTGCCGACTCGAGTAGAGATAGAATCTTTATTGATAGAACGGGAAATACACAGGGCATCAGATTCAAAATCATGCCACCGAGAAATGCGAACAACACGGCGTTCAACCAACCCATACCAGCGAGAATTTGCACCGTCGGCGTAATCTCAAATGCAGTCTGATCGCGACTTTTTTCGGTGACCACGAGCACACCATCGAAGGAAGACTGATTACTGAAGTCCCAACCCGGACTCAACGCCAGCAAAAGCCCTCCCCCCTCTGCAGCCTTCGGATTGATGGGCGCAGCAAGGTCAATAACGCCTTCTTCGTAAGGAAAATACGTTAGCGATTGAACACGGCTATCGGTCGACAGCGCAACAGATAGCGAAATATCCTGTCCAGCTACATCGATTGATGTTTGTACCGGTAACTTTCTTGGAATTTTTTGCCGCGATAGTAAAAATTTTTCTCGGTATCGATCATCGAGCACAGGACCTTCAGAAGCGACAGGCAACGTCAGGTTCACCTCCGCATCTTCAGGGATGCATATCTCCTCACACACCAGCCATTGGGCTTTTGCTGTCAGAATTACTTCACCTGCTATGTTAGCTGGCGGTGTCAGTTGAACCAGCAGTAGCACTTCGTCGTGATAGCCAAAATTGACCAGTGGACCATAGGGAATGCGTTCCGGAAATGGCCAATGAATTTCGGAGGCCGAAAACCCCTCCGGTAAACGCCAGTGCAATTGTGTAGCAGCACCGGAATCCCCTGGGGTACGCCAATAGGTATGCCATCCCGGCGTGATTGTCTGGTGAAAACCCACCCAAAAGGGCTGGCCTGGCTGAATGCTTTCAACCTCAGCAAACAGTGCAACCTCAACTTTTTGAGTTGCATGACAAAAAGTAGCCCAGCAGGCTAAAAGGACTATCGATAGTCGAGCAAGGTACACCATAAAAATACCAGATTAAGGCCGCATACCCCATCTGACTGGCCCTTTCAGGTCCTCCAGTAGTGGTTGCACCCATTCGACCCAGCGACAAAGCCTGGATCGTGTTTGTCTCGGATCAATCAACTCATGTACCGCGAAACTTTCCATCATTGGAAAAGGAGACCGGTTCTTCATCAAACTTTCTTCCAGCTCTTTACGTTTTGCTTCAGGATCCTCTGCTTCCGCAATTTCGCGATGAAAAGCTACTGCCACACCACCCTGCACCGGAAGTGCCCCCATTTCCCACGATGGCCACGCCAGCTGGTAAGTATTAGGCGCAAAATGCGCCGCTGAGGCAACGCCGAATGATTTATGGATTGCTATAGTCGCCCAGGGGACAGTCGATTGTACTGCAGCAGATACCGCACTCATTCCACTTCGAATAGCCGCACTATTTTCAGCATCAGGGCCAATCATAAAGCCTGGTTCATCCAGAAAATTTACAATTGGAATGTGGAACATATCGCACAGCTCCATCATTCGTTTTGCTTTTTGGGAACCCTGGGCAGTCATGGCACCGGCGAAATGGGTACAGTCATTGGCAATGATGCCAACTGCCGCGCCATTAAGGCGAGCCAGCCCAATGATCTGACCATGCCCAAAGTCAGGCGCTATCTCGAAAAAGGACTTCACATCAACTACATGTTCGATCAGCGCACGCATGTCGTAGGGCATACGACCATCCCTTGGTACGATAGAAATCAGTTCATCATCGGCCCGTCGCGGATCATCCTGGCAATGTACACGTTCCGACAACTGCCATATGTTCTGCGGCATATAACTCAGGAAACGACGCATTTGATCTAACGCTTCTTCTTCTGAATCTGCGGCATTATCGACTATGCCACTACGTGTATGGACCTTCCAGCCACCCAGTTCTTCCTTAGTCATTGATACGCCAAGGGCACGTTCTACCAGTGCTGGACCCGCCACCATGATTTGTGCGGTGCGCTTAACCATGACTGAAAAATGCGAGGCTACCAGACGCCCGGCAGGAAAACCGGCCACGGGACCCATGGCGCCGGATACAACCGGGACCGTATTCATCGCATCGGCGATAATCTTGAACCTAGGCTCTGCATACACTGGGCTACCCACGGTCTTAGGCCTGGGGCCGGCACTTCCAGCTACACTGCCTCCACCTCCCTCGAGCATTCTGATGAGGGGTAACTTGAACTGCACAGCTAATTCTTCTGCATAGACACTCTTGCGCAAGCCCGCGCCATTGGGCGAACCGCCTTTCAGCGTAAAATCTTCTCCACCGACGACGATTCGTTTACCATTCACTTCGCCAAAACCAATCACGTAGTTTGCGGGAGAGAACTCCTTTATGGTGCCGTCTTCATCTTTTTCGGCGAAGCCCGCGCCCTCACCGTGCTCCTCAAAGCTATTAGGTGCAACCAGACCGTCAATCCGTTCACGAATAGTTAGCCGGCCTTTAGCATGGTGAATCTGTATAGATTCTTCTCCACCCTGTTGTTTGGAGAGTTCACGACGTAACTCAATCTCGTGGGCTTCTTTGTGCCAGCTCATGAGTAAGGGTCCTTTAGGTGTTGTTCGGTCGAGTCTTTATACAATTAGCGGCTATTAACCACAAGCTGGAACAGACAGTGACAGCTTGAGGCATCTCTGATGAATACCATTAGAAATGGCCCAGCGAACATGATACTTTCCCAAAACTTCATTGGATCAGCCCAAATGGCGCTGACAACAAAACTTGCGAAGAGGTTACTTTATGCAGATTGCAGTTCCCGCGGAAACATGGGCCCACGAACGACGTGTTGCGCTCATCCCGGATTCCGTAAAACAACTCACCACGGTTGGCCTTTCCGTCACTGTAGAAGCAGGTCTGGGGGAACAGGCAGGTTTTTCCGACTCAGAATACGCCGATGCTGGTGCAAGCGTATCCAATGACCGTGAAGCGCTGTTACAACAAGGGGACATTATCCTACGTGTGCGCAAACCAACGCCTGCAGATATTGATCTGATCAAACGTGGCGCAATTCACATCAGTTACCTTGATCCCTACAACGAAGCTGCACTGGTAGATTCCCTCGCTAAACGAGGTGTCACGGCAATCAGTATGGAAATGATCCCACGCACCACTCGTGCACAAAAAATGGACGCGTTAAGCTCCCAGGCAAACCTGGCTGGTTATGTCATGGTTCTGCTTGCGGCCAATAGGCTGGACCGAATTTTGCCCATGATGATGACGCCTGCTGGCACTTTGAGTCCTGCTCGGGTCTTCGTCATAGGTGCAGGTGTTGCTGGGCTCCAGGCTATTGCCACCGCGAAGAGACTCGGCGCAAGAGTCGAGGCATTTGATACTCGACCAATCGTCGCCGAACAAGTGCGCTCGGTTGGCGCCAAATTTGTCGAAATTGACCTCGGTGAGACCGGCCAAACCGAGGAAGGCTACGCCAAAGAATTGACCCCCGAACAATTGGAACTTCAACGTCTGGGGATGAAAGACGTCATTAGCCAATCAAATGTAGTCATCACAACTGCACAATTATTTGGGCGGCCAGCACCTCGTATAATCACTAAGGACATGGTTGACGCGATGAAGCCCGGTGGTGTCATCGTTGACATGGCGGTAGATTCTGGTGGTAACGTCGAAGGCAGTTCACCAGACGAAACCGTTGTACAAAATGGTGTTTCCATCATAGGTGTATCAAACTTGCCAGCCCATGTGGCGAAGGACGCCAGTCAGATGTATTCATCGAACCTTTACACTCTGGTGTCTGAGTACTGGGATGAGGAAAAAACGACTTTCAATCTCGACCTGGACGATGACATTCTAAAGTACTGTGTAATTACGCACGCCGGTGACATCGTCAACGAAGCCATTAAGAGCTTACGAAACTAAAACAAGTATAATCTAGGAGCATCCAGTGGAAGTTGTTTTTCTAACCTTTATTCTGGTTCTGTCAGTATTTTTAGGATTTGAACTCATATCAAAAGTGCCGGCCACGCTGCATACGCCACTCATGTCTGGTGCAAATGCAATTTCGGGTATCACATTAGCGGGCGCCTTCCTTTCTGCAGGCGCAATGAATTCGCAAATGGCAACGATCCTCGGAACCGTCGCCGTCACCTTTGCCACGATCAACGTGGTCGGGGGGTACCTGGTCACTGACAGAATGCTGTCAATGTTCAAAAGCAAGAGTGGGGACAGCAAATGAGTATCGATTTGATTGCAAACCTTTCGTACATCGTCGCTGCGATACTGTTTATCTTCGGTTTAAAAATGCTCGGCCATCCGAACACCGCACGACGAGGTAATGGTTTTTCTGCACTCGGTATGTTTATCGCCGTGGTGGCAGGGTTAACCGCTGAGGGCATTGTCTCCTATGAGTATATTCTCGGCGGTATTATTGTTGGGTCTATCATCGGTACCCTCGCAGCGCGACTGGTTGCGATGACAGTGATGCCTGAGATGGTCGCATTATTCAATGGCTCTGGCGGTATCGCCAGTCTGCTGGTCGGCTGGGGCACATTGTATAGCGGAGATGTTGGTACATTCACAGCAATCACGGCGCTACTAGCAATTCTGATAGGTGGTGTTACGTTCACGGGTAGTCTGATCGCCTATTGCAAATTAAGCGAAACCTTCATTAGCAGTGGCGCACTTGTTTTTACTGGTCAACGCGTAGTTAACAGTCTGCTCCTCATTGGCATGATTGCCTCTGCGGTAATGTTTTGTATGAACCCGTCACCTGACTCGCAATGGCTCTATGTTGTTGTAGGCCTGGCGCTAGTCCTTGGCATCATGGCCGTGATACCGATTGGTGGGGCCGATATGCCAGTCGTTATCTCGCTACTAAATAGCTACTCTGGCATCGCAGCATGTGCCGCAGGCTTCGCGATCAATAACAACATCTTGATCGTCGCTGGATCTCTCGTCGGCGCCGCTGGCATTATTCTCACCAACATTATGTGCAAGGCCATGAATCGCTCCCTTGCCAATGTACTGTTCAGTGGCTTTGGTTCGGTTAAACAAAGCAAAGCCATCGAAGGCGAAGTTAAGCCGATTTCCGTTGAAGATGCATACTACGTACTTGAAGCAGCGAGCAACGTATGTTTCGTACCGGGCTACGGTATGGCGGCCGCTCAGGCACAGCACGTTGTGAAGGAACTGGGCCAGATTCTTGAAGCAAACGGTGCTGAGGTGTCCTACGCAATACACCCCGTTGCAGGTCGAATGCCCGGTCATATGAATGTCTTGCTCGCAGAGGCAGATGTGCCCTACGAGCAGCTGGTAGAAATGGATGACATCAATCCACGCATTGAGAATGTAGATGTTGCTATAGTCATCGGCGCTAATGATGTTGTTAATCCCAGTTCTCGGGAGGAAGACAGCCCCATGTATGGAATGCCTATTATTAACGTGGACAAAGCAAGAACGGTTTTCGTTCTGAAGCGTTCCATGGCTTCGGGTTTCGCCGGTGTTGATAACCCATTGTTTTTTGGGGAAAACACCAGAATGCTGTTCGGTGATGCTAAAGAATCCATTTCTGGGGTCATTTCTCAATTTGGCTAAATCTTCATACAGATCATGTAGATAAGTCGAGTATTCGGTAACTATACGGCCGTTTGTCGTGCCTTCCGCCCCCTTCGGCTTGCTACGTTTGCTTACTCCGCGACAGGAATGCAGGATGGCCCCGTAACACTAGGGAACGTATTGCTGATATTCAGATGCACACTGTCGCTACAACGATTCGAAAATACTTGTTCGCAGCCTGTTGTGTTCTATCACCAGGCATTAATGCGGATAGTGAATTCGGTATATTCAAATCCAGTGATGACGGTCAAACCTGGCAGTCATTCGATAGTGCCATCGCGATGGCCGAGGATGAATGCGTTGACCCGGAGGCGATAGCAAGCACCTCCGCAGACTCAACACTGGCCATAGAAACAAAGCTCTTCGTTGCCAATTCCGGCAGCAATATCAATCGCCAAACCTTTCTACGGTTCATCAACCCCAACGAAGATGCCGTCGCTATTGAAATTTACGGCATTGATGACGACGGTAATTTTAGCGCGAACGGCACCGTATCATTTAATCTGGATGGTGGTGCAGCAAAACAGATTACAGTCCAGGGTCTTGGAAATGGCAATGCTGGTGAAGGCCTGACTGGG
>JAQWMV010000042.1 GCA_029246605.1 Pseudomonadales bacterium
CATCGTGTGACAAGTACTGTCTTTGTGGAATGCCACTCTATGTATCGGCAGGCTGCCGGTGATGCCTTAGCACCTGTGGGTGAAACTGAGTTTGTGCAGGGTATTGCAGCGATGAGCGCAAGTGGTGGGTTTGGCGAGACAAAGGTTGCCAGCGGGATAGTCAGTTTTGCCGACCTGACGTTGGGGCGGGATGTAAAGTCGGTTCTGGGAGCCCACATTCAGGCGAGCGCTAATAGATTCAGGGGTATACGACACGCTGCATGTTGGCATGCCAGCGAAGACATCCCAAACTCCCATAGTAATCCCCCAAATCATCTTTTGCTGCTTGATGATTTTCGCAGAGGCATGGAAGTGTTAGGGGAGTTGGACCTAAGTTTTGATGCATGGCTATATCATTTTCAGATTCCTGATTTTGTTGATCTGGCCAAAGCCTTTCCTGATGTTGTGATGATATTGGATCATTTTGGTGGTCCAATTAATATTGGTCCGTACGCAGGAAAGAAGAATCAGGTGTTTTCAGAGTGGCAGGAGAATATTTCTGAGTTGCGAGATTGTCCAAATGTAAATTTCAAGCTTGGGGGGATCAACATGAAGCGGAATGGCTTCGACTGGCATACTCGGGATCTTCCTGCGTCATCAGATGAGCTTGTTGACGCAACAGCACCTTACTACATGCATTGTATTGATACATTTGGCGCTGATCGGTGCATGTTTGAAAGCAATTTTCCAGTCGACAAAGATTCCTGTTCTTATGTGGTCTTATGGAATGCGTTTAAGAAGATGACTTCGAGCAAGTCTGAAGAAGAGAAGCAGTCGTTGTTCCATGACACTGCGCATCGAGTGTATCGACTTGAGGAGCCTGTCGGGGTGATCGGGTAAATGGTAGACCGGCGTACGCTATTGCTCCGGATCGTTCAGGCCTTTTCGGCGACCGGCGCTTTGTTTCTTGCATATCCTTTCGTGAAGGCTTGGTTGCCTACATTTAATCAACAGCACACGCTCGAAGTTGACCTCAGCGACTTGAAAATCGGTGAAATTAAACAAGTTTCCTGGCTGGGCCGAAACGTCATGATCGTTCGGCGTACTCCAGAGGAAATTTCAGATCTGGTGGAAGATAAGCATGAATTGAAGGATGCGTCTTCCGTACATTCGCGTCAGCCGGCGCTGGCTGCTAATCAATACCGCTCCTTGCGACCGGACGTTTTCGTCGTATATAGCAACTGTACCCATCTTGGTTGTGAGGTGAGCGCTTCGGGAACAGCTGCCAGCTTTAATTGCCCGTGTCACTTGAGTGAATTTGATGCCGCTGGACGCGTCTATAAAAGCGCTGTTGCACCGGTAAATTTAGAAGTACCTGATTATCAGTTTATGTCGCGTAAAATTTTGCTACTTGTAAAACGTGCCTAATGGTAAAGAAAAAACTCCTCATTATTTTCCATAGCAAAAGTGGTAAAAACCTCTCCATGGCAGAGGCTGTATACAGAGGGGCTTCCCATCCTGACGTCGATGTTGATATACGGTTCTTGAAAGTGAGCGATGCCAATGATCAAGATCTACTTTGGGCTGACGGTATATTGTTTGGCTCACCAGAAAACTTTGGTTACATGTCTGGTGCGCTGAAAGACTTTTTCGATAGAACATTTTATGAGGTGGAAGGTAAAGTCGATGCGAAGCCCTATGCAATATTTATTGGCACGGGCAACGATGGGCAGGGTGCGCTTGCGAGTATTAGGCGCATCTGTATTGGATACAAGTTCAAAGAGGTCCAGGAGCCAATACTTATTTCGGGTGATCTAACACAGTCCTGTGTTACACGATGCGAGGAACTCGGTACGGGCATGGCAGCAGGACTAGAAGCAGGTATTTTTTAGTTCTGATCTGCAGCCATGCGGGTTGCTGATTCAATGAGCAACTCCATTGCGGGCCTTTGTCTATAATATTTTTCAGCAAATTTCGAGTGGATGTTCCCGTTGCCGTCGACCAAAAATACCCCAGGAAGAGGAACACCATAGGCGCGATGGCCTTCTGCATAGCTGTCGTTTCTAATGCCAAATGCATCGACATGTACGGTGTTTTTGTCGGCTAAAAGCGGGAACGTAAGACTGTACCTGTCCGCAAATTTACTGTTGATTGTATCGGTGTCGTAACTCATTGCTGCGACGTTGATACCTAAAGCATCAAATTCTGTTTTCTTTTCAGACAACTCCACGAGTTGTTTTTTGCAAAAGGGTCACCAGTCGCTGGATCGTACAAAGAAATAAATGAGTCCTTTTTCATCTATAAGCTTCTTGTTTGTCCAAGTCTCGCCATGCTGGTCAATTGCATTGATATTGGGAAACGGTGTACCTTCAGGTAGGCCTGGAGCCCATTGTTGGCCAGATACAATCGAGGTCAGTGATACCAATATCAGAATTAAAGGTATTTGCAGGTGTTTTTTCATGTCAGCGCTACCTTAGTTCTTAGCTAAAACGCAATTGCTTCTGCGCAAAGAGCGTATCTTCATCTGCCTTGCAGCATAAATCAAGATCTGCTAAGCGTGTAGAACCTCAGTTTCTCAATAGAAAAGCCGTGAGGCGCGGTCGGGATTGCGTTTGCATTCCATTTGATTATCAAGTTAGTCTCAGCTCATGTCCGAATTTAAAAACAAGGTGGTCGTGATTACCGGTGCCGGTAGGGGGCTTGGTAGGTCCCATGCGTTAGCGTTCGCCGCGCAAGGTGCAAAGGTGATTGTCAATGACTCTGGCGGTGCGGTGGATGGTACTGGCTCAGGTAATACCGCGCAGGCGGTCGCCGATGAGATCGCTGAGGGTGGTGGCATGGCGGTTTCTAGCACAGAGTCCATCGCCACGGAGGCGGGTGCAACCAGAATGATCCAGGAGGTTGTAGATCAATTTGGTACGGTCGACATTGTTGTGAACAATGCAGGTATTTTGAGAGACAAAACCTTCAAGAATGTGACCATGGACAACTTTCGAGCTGTTCTGGATGTCCACCTGATGGGGTCAGTCTACGTAACGAAGGCCGCTTGGCCCATAATGATAGATAAGGGCTGGGGTAGGGTGGTGTTTACCAGCTCCGGGTCCGGAATATTTGGTAATTTTGGTCAATCCAATTATGCCAGCGCGAAAATGTCGGTCATCGGACTCATGAATGTATTGAAACTGGAAGGCCATAGCAAAGGTGTTTGTGTAAACACTCTTGCCCCGGGCGCGATAACAAGAATGACTGAGCCCCTTGGAGACGTCGGTCGAGTAGGTAAACCAGAACAAGTAAGTCCTGCCGTTTTGTATTTGTGTTCTGAAGACGCGCCTACCGGGCTTATATTGCAAGCTGCCAATGGGCGATACTCCATTATAAAAATCTGCGTTACCGATGGCATAGACTTAGGTGAAGACGTTGACTATCAAACCTTTTCTGCCAATCTGAATAGTCTCTTGCAGGACGATAGTCTGACACCGGCATAGTACGCTGCATCGAATGAATGTACCGAATATAAAAACTGAACGCTTGTCCATAAAATTATTGAAGCCATCAGAGGCTGGCCTGATGACTCAGTTTAGAAACATGAACAAGCAACATCTCACGAGGTGGGAACCCACCAGATCCCTTGAGTTTTATACAGAGGGATTCTGGAGAATGCAGTTACGGTTCGCGATCAGAGATTTTCGAAACGGTGAATCGGTCTGTTTGACGATTTTAAACCGTAGTGAGTCACAGGTGATTGGTGTGTGTAACTACACCAACATTGTTAGGGGGACGTTTCAGTCGTGTCATTTGGGTTATGCACTAGATGTCAGTCACGAAGGTCAAGGTCTGATGTGTGAGGCTTTGGAGAGCGCTAACCGCTATATTTTTAGTGAACTGAAATTGCATCGTATTATGGCTAACTATATTCCAGATAATGTGCGTAGTGCTGGTTTGTTGCGTCGACTGGGGTTCATTGAAGAAGGTCGTGCCAGTTCATATTTAAAAATAAACGGTAGATGGGAGGATCACATTTTGACGTCGCTCATTAACCCCAAAGACATCTGATTAGCAAAATAAAAATATGTCAGTCCAGTTGATGTACAAAGCCAGCATTGCCCATGTATATCGCGCCGTCAACGTTCAGGCAACGTCCATCCGAGTACTCTCAGGCGCGGGTCACCGAAACTGGGTCAACGCCACGTGCGATTGGGATGGGGTGTGTCCGTGAACTAGTAATTTTCTACCATATAGTTTGAGTAGTTGTTCAACCCTTTGGCCGCCAGTGAGTGCCAAGCATACTGAATGCCATGTGTTCGGCGAACGCTTCCAGCGTCCGTATCCACTGATCGACGTCGGGCGATAACATGAATCGGTGAAAAGATTCCTTGACTGCAACGATAGAAATACCATAGTTGACATAAACCATGGTGTCAGCGTGAACGAGGAGGTTGTCACCCTGTAGAGCCATCGCCGGTAAATTTTGGATAAATGCAGCATGGTGTTCAGTGAATCGTTGCAAAACAGCTTCGAAACCTCCCCAGCGTTCCCAAAAATCAGTAATCGTATTCCCGGTGTCGGTAACTGCATCAGGAAAACGATATGCACAAAGAATGATCAATTCATGATTACTGAGGAACGCGCTGACATTGCCACTGCTTTCTTGCGCCTGGCGTTGAAGTTTTATGGTTAGATCAAGGCAATCAATGCCGGATGCACCACGATCAAAAAAATCCCCAATCAACCAC
>JAQWMV010000048.1 GCA_029246605.1 Pseudomonadales bacterium
AGAGACCTTATTTGGCCCCTTACAAAAAAACACAATATTGATCGTAATATGGATTACGATGGGGGATTACCAATTTGAAGGTTAATATAAGCAGGAACTGGTTGTGAACTATTGGCGTGGGCAGCGGACTAAATGTTTAGAACTCTTGTGTCAGATTAAGACGATGCGATTGCTATCTGTAAGTGCCGCGTTGGTATTGTTAATGTTGCAGGCTGGCTGTCCCACCAGGAATGTTACTGTCGCTGGCTCTGTGCCAACGCCCCTGGTGGAAAGAATCCCTGCCAGCATTGGTATCTACTATTCTTATGAATTCAAGTCCTTTGAACATAAGGAAGCACTGCCGGGTTCTGGTAGCTACCGAATTGATCTGGGTGGGCAAAATCTGGATTTTTTCCGTAATTTGCTCGGTGCAATGTTTGCGGAAGTGATCGAGGTGAATCAGCCCTCTGTGCAAGAAGGTGATGAACTGGATGCGATTCTAATACCTGAAATTGTCAAATATGGATTCTTGGTTCCTTCAGTTTCGACGCTAACTTTCTTTGAGGCATCCATTGAATATCAGATTACGGTACTTGACCGTGCCGGTCAGGAATTGGGCAAGCTGCGAATTGTTGGGTACGGAAAAGCCGAAGGCTCGATGTTTGGAGGTGTTGATGCAGTAGGAGAGGCAACCATGCTCGCTATTCGTGACGGCGGCGCCAGGATCGCAACAGAACTCTCACCGCGAATCGCTGCCTTATTAGCTGACTCGGAAGAAACAAATGGATTGCAGCCATGACTCGTCATGGGGCTGGTATATGGCTCATGACGCTGAGCCTGTTGCTATCAGGTTGCGTAACGTCTCGAATCGAGCAATCCAGAGATACCGCCACAGCGATGGGGACAGGTGATGCGATGGTGATTCTTGGTCGCGCCAGTTATAACGATCGAGAGACAGAAGAGAGTTTTACTGATTGTATTGTTGATGAGTTGTCGTCAGGTGGTAACCCAATCACACTTGTCCCCCAGAAAGAATTCAAAGACAACCTGTATCCCTGGTTCGAACCACGTATTGCGCCGACCAGTGCAGAAGATTTGTCCCGTTTGTTCACAGAGTCTGGGGTAAGAGACCGAATGGATGAGTCCAATATTAAATATCTGGCATGGATCCAAGGTGACACTGTAACGACGGGCAAAGGCGGTTCGATGAGTTGTACCTTATCAACCTTTGGCGGCGGATGTTTCGGTATGAGCTATTGGGAGCAGGATGCTTCCTATGAGGCATCGATCTGGGATGTTGATAAATTGACAAACGCAGGGCAAATCAGTGCAGATGCATCGGGCACATCATATATTGCCGGGTTGATTATCCCGATTCCTATTATCGCACGGCCGGGCAACGCAGCCTGTAAGGGCTTGGCTAATCAGCTGCGCGAGTTTATCGTGGGGGGGGGCTAAGCGCCTCATTAACACGAAAAGTCTGATGAATAATCAGGTTTGCCGTTTCAACTATTTCACCGTCAACAATTCTGGGTCTGAAGCGGGCCTGAGATAAATTCGATCGCAAGCGTTTCACTTGTTCATTGGGAACATTTTTAGCCAGTAGTTTAACGTCCCCGACTTTACCGTCTACCCTGACGGTATACTCAGCATCAATAAAGAGTTTCGACCCATCGGCCTTACTCGGCATACGGTCAAGGTAAACAACGCTCTGTGCACGCGGATACAGGCGTGTGGGAGCGCCAAATGCCTGAGTCTTCAGCCAGTTATAATCGGGATTTTCTTCCATCAAGTTCCAGGCTCTAAGATAGGTTTCGCTCGCTCTGCTATCAGAGGTAAGTGTATAGAGGTCCCCCATCTTGATGATGGCTTCGATTCTGTCCGGTAGGTCGGTTGTTGGGTTTCTCTCGATAACGAAAAGTGCGCGTTCCAGTGCTTGCTCTGATTTGCTATTTTCACGTTGCATTAACCTCGCCTGGGCGACGCCCTGCAGCGAGTTGACCAGCCGTAGGTCGTTCGGCCCATAGTTGTCTTCGATAATCTTGATAGCACGGTCATAGAGTTCGAAGGTGGTTCGGAAAAGTCCTTCCTGCTGGTAGCGCATGGCGGGATCTTCGGACTTACTGCTGGCTACAGCCCGGTAGGCGAAATATCTTCCCAGTTTTTCAAGCGTTGGCAGCAATGCTTCGCTCTCTCGACCAAACGCACGTTCGCTGACCCGCAGGGTAAAGAACTGTTGTTGATCGGCGTCCATGACATTACCGTTTTGAAGGCTAAGCTCGAATAGCTGGTTTACCATGGGTAACTGGTCAGGGCTGTAGACGCCATCATCGCGGTGCGTGATATGTTGTGCTTGGCGCAGTGCCTGGCGCGCTTCCTCTGTCCTGTTCAGGCTCACCAACGTTGATGCCTTAGGCATGAGGATGCTAATTAAATGCGGACTAAACTGCGGTAGAGACCGCACCATGATTGATTCTGCGCGATCAAGTATTTCAAGAGAATTTTCGTAATACTCACCATAGTTTAGAATCATACCCAGATTGGCGATTAGCTTGCTATAGGCGAGCGGGTTGGTTTCCTGAAGGGCTATATTGTCGTCGATAATTTGTTCGCAAAGGACAATAGCCTCTTCGAGAGTTTGATAATTGAGTAAATTGGCCAGTCGTTCCAAATCGTTTGCTGAGTTACCCGGAAGATCCACTGCATGGTGGTAATAATCGAGGATGTCGTCATCGGCCAGCGCACTATTCGACAGGGCAAGGAGCATTGTGAAAAGCAGTAGGATTCGATTAGTTGGTGTCATCTACAGTCAAGTTTCATGGTGTTTGATAAATGATTGCGTCAGTGAGACATGTTCCCTGGTTACAGGTACGCCGTTTGCCAAAGCTGGACGATACTTTACTTTTGACAGGACTTCCCGCATCAACTTATTAACCTTGACCGGGGCATTGCTTTCTAATATTTCAATATTATATAAGCTGCCATCGTTTTTTACCGTGAAATCAAGCGTTATTTTCACATCGTTCAAGGCTTCATCTTTCTTAAGCCGTAGTGGCAACAAGGTTCTTAGTTGGTCGTAATAGAACTGAATGGGTTTACCAATGACCACTTTTATTTTTTCGTCTGCCCGTCGAACCTCCATCGGATTAGTAATCTGGAAGTTGTACTCGCTATCGGTCTGCGGAATTGAAAACTGCTGGGGCGCCACATGTGATGAGGACAGTAGTTCCTCACGGGTCATTCGAGTCACTTGGCTGGATGCGAAGAGCGATTCCTCAGGCCTATAGGTCGTGATTCGCTGATTTTTATTGGGGTCAATCAGTGCTTTGGTCATGCTGATAAGTTGTGGCGGTGCGTTCTGATAGTTAACTTTTGCGTAAAATGCCTGGGCTTTGTCTTGTTTACGGCTGAGCAGGAAAGTATCAGCTAACGCCAGGTAGACCTGACTTTTTACATCGACCGGTAAGTCAGGATTACTATCGAGGATTTCAAGCACCTTGGACAGGTGTTTTTCACCACAACAAGTGCCTTTCAAACGCCTGAATTTCGCCGCAAGGATGTAGGCATCTATCAGTTGAGGGTGGTTTTTGTGTGTTTCTTCCAGGTCCTTGATCATGTTGCTGGTCAGCGCGAGGCCTTTGGTCAGTTGGCCAGTATTAAGGTACCAGTTGGCCAGACGACTGGATGCCTCAGATACCGCGAGGTGATCCTGGCCGTAAAAGCGCTCACTGATAAAAAACGAAAATTTTTGTTGGGTATCAGCACGGCCTGGTTCGCCGTCCTTCATGGCCATTGCCGTTAGCTGGTCAATCACTTCAATTTGACGCAGCGTATAGACACCTTCGTTGCGCCGCAGCATGTGCTGTGCCTGCTGTAGTATCTCGGTCGCAGATTCGTTTTGACCAAGGGCACTAAGGCTTCTTCCCTGACCCAGTAAAGGCTCAAACAACTGCAAGCTGTATTCGCCTGACTCTGCCACAATCTGGTCGATCACGGTCTGGTAGGTGTCGATGGCAAGTTGGTACTCGCCATCTGTTTCATACTGGGCAGCCGTCGGCAGGTCAGCGGTAGCGAAAGCTGGCAGAAGCAGGATGGATAAAAGGCACAGGTTTCGGCTCATTTGAATCCCTATTGGATCTTGGGTTCATTATCATCCACATATTCCAAGCTGTAAATTAAGGTTTACGCTGATTTTCCTCTAATTGAAACGTTATGACAGATATCTGGTCTATATACCCAGGCGCATTCATGTCCTGTTCAGTCAGAATGAGTATCTTGAACGCTATTGGTAACAATCTGAACCACTAGATGTAGGCAGACGAAAGAGTGCTAAAATATGAAAATGGTTGAGCAGAATACAAAGAGGCTTTGGCAGGCGCTATTGATGCTAACTGCTGTTTTACATGCAAGCAGCCTGCTCGCAATGTCCGAAGAAAAAGAAATCGAAATGGGGCGGGAGGAACACAAAAAAATCATCGCCCAGTATGGTGTGTATCGAGATGAAAATCTCCAGACCTACGTCTCGATGGTCGGCGAGCGTATTGCCAAAGAAAGCAGCCGGCCAAACCTTGAGTACCATTTTACGGTTCTTGATGATGACATGATCAATGCCTTTGCCTTACCGGGAGGATTTATTTATGTCACCCGTGGGATGCTGACGCATATGAATTCAGAATCTGAACTCGCCGCGGTGCTCGGGCACGAGGTCGCTCATGTCACAGAAAAACATGCGATCAGACGAAATTCTAGGGGGCAGGCATTAAATATACTCAGTACCGTCGCGGCCGCAGTCACGATGTCGCAGATGGGCCAGGTGGCGGCGGAGGGTGTTAGTGAATTAGGCGGTATGTTCGGTGGTGTGTTGGTGACTGGCTACAGCCGAGACTTTGAACTTGAAGCAGATGAGGTGGGTGCAAAGTTTATGGCGCAGGCGGGCTATAGTCCGGAAGCCATGCTGCGCACTATCGAGATACTAAAAGCCAAGGATCGCATCGAAATAGAGCAGGCGAGACTGGAAAAGCGTGAACCGCTGGTCTATCACGGGTTTCTGTCGACCCATCCTGACCACGATACGCGATATAAACAGGCCATCGAAGCATCAATGGATTTGGTCGAGGAATACGACGAGTTTATTAAGACGGATGAGTTCCTCGAGAAGTTAAATGGTTTGACTTATGGGAAATCCAACCAGGTCGGTGTGGTTCGCAAAAATACCTTTTACCACCCTAAGCTCGGGATCAAATTGCGGTTTCCAGATGATTGGCGATTGATGCCAACCCGTCAGGGTGTGCAAATGTTTTCACAGGTTTCTGATGCGTCATTCTTTATTACCACAGGTCAGCTTTACAAGGACGCAACACCTGAAAACTACGCCAAAGAACATATGAATCTCAAAGTCCGTGAGGGTCGAGCAATTACCATCGGTGGCATGCCCGCGTTTCTTGGCATCGCCAATCGCGCAGAATCCGTGTATGGGCCAAGGCCGGTGCGCTTTGCGATCATTTTTGATCTGCAGCGTCGACTGGCATTTGAGCTATATGGGTCGGGCAAACATGATCTTCGAAAAATCGTCAACGACCGAGACTTTATTGCGACCATATTTAGCTTTGGCAAAATGAATAAGGCTGACTTCAGCAAGGCTAAAAAGCCAACGCTACAGGTCGTTAGAGCAGAGGAGGGTACCCGGATGGAGGACCTCGCGGATGAGTCGCCGATCACCAACTATGCGTTAGATAAACTTAGAGTCATGAATGGACTTTACCCGCGTGGTGAACCTGAGCCGGGTCAACTGATCAAGATTGTCGACTAGACATCGTCAGTTTTGCCAGCGCTTCATGAGAAGCGATTTGATCGCTGCTTTCTATGCCAGGTATTCGGCCGCGTGCGATGAGGTAGTTGAGCCCTAAAGCGTCCTGATACTCTGCCAGTTTGTCAGCGACAAAAGCCTCATCGCCAACGATTGCCCATTCGTCCACAGCTTCCGACTGGGTATCCAAGGTGTTATGAACCTGCTTGATCAAGGCTGGTCTGGTGCTGATAAAAATCGTGCGCATCACGGGTATGGTTGTTACTGGGCTGTGACCTGCGTTAATAACATGGTGCCGATGGGCGGTGTAGTTTTCAGATAATACAGACATCGATTCCCGTGGTGAGGCGATGTAGGGCAGACCCAACGTTCCTGCCTGTTTAAGCGCGAGGGGCCCAAATGCCGCAACCCATATGCGGGGATAAGGCTTTTGGACGGGAAGGGGTGCAAGCAGAATTGGCGCTTTGCCCATGGCGATGGGTTCCCCTTGCCAGGCCCGGATCATAATCCCGAGGTTTTCTTTCAGTAGTTTGCGCTTGTCCTTAACAGGGACATCAAAGCCAATAAATATGTCATCCTGAAAACCGCGGCCTATGCCGAGAATAACCCGTCCATTGGACAGCCTGTCCAGCACCGCGACCTCTTCGGCAGCCTGAATCGGATGACGAATCGGTAAAAGATAAGAGGTCGACCCCAGTCGAATGGTCTTGGTGCGGGCAGCGATAGTGGCCAATAACATGAGTGGCGCAGGGATGGACGATGGACCTGCGAAATGACTTTCAGGCAACCAAAATGAGTTGAACCCAAGGGCTTCGGCTATTTCGCCCTGTTTTGCCAGATCAACGGCTTTGCCCTTGGTGCCAAATTCCCAGGCTGTGACCCCAACCTGCAGCGACATTACTCGTCGTGCTGGCAGTCAACGTGTCGGCAGCAGCGAAAATTTAGGATATGCGCCGATGCCAACACTAAGCCACCGATCGTTGTGACCACACGTTCTCCGGATAAACCGAACAATTCATGTCCCCAGAATGCAGAAATAGCCAGCGTTGTCAGACCGATAGTACCGAGAATAATGGTTAAGGGGTCGCGGTGGCGCCGGCAGCCCACGGTTAGCGCGACGAGGCTCGTCGGTAGAATAAAGACCAGCATAATAAGGTGAAAATACTTTTCTTCCAGTAAGCTGCCCTGAACTATCGGGAACAGCGTGACCAGTAGTGGCAATACCAGACAGTGCAGCATACAGGTGCCACTGAGGATGACGGCCATGCCGTCCAATCGATTACTGTTTTCACGTTCTGCCATAGGGCCGGCTTTATAACACAATGCCGCATGATTTTGTTAGCACTTGGTGAGTCAATCATTATAATGCTCGCAAAATAATTGGATAGAAAACATGCCTCGTAGTCCGATTTTCTCAAAGCTCTTTGGTCGTTCTCCTGTTTCTTCGCTGCAGGCGCATATGGCAAAAGCAGCAGAGTGTGCGGTTGCGCTGGATGCCTATTTTGAATTGCTGTATCAAGAAAATTGGCATGAGCTAGGCAATCAGTACCAAAAAATCTGTGATCTCGAAGAACAGGCAGACGAGCTCAAGCGAGAAATTCGTCTAAACTTACCGCGCAGTCTGTTTTTACCCGTCTCAAGATCTGACTTACTTGAGCTTGTTCGAGTTCAGGATGAGATCCCCAACCGTGTTAAGGATATTGCCGGCATTGTTCTGGGCAGAAAAATGCGAATACCTGAACCCCTGCAGGCAAGCTTTCTAGAGTTTGTCGCCGCATCAGTTAATGCCACCAAAAAGTCGCATGCAATGCTCGAAATGCTCGATCAGCTACTGGACTCTGGATTCAGCACCCGTCAGGTCGAGCGTATTGAGACCATAATTGTCGAACTAGGTGAGCTTGAGACAGAGTCTGATGTGAAACAGATTGAGATTCGAAGCTCATTATTTGAACTGGAAAAAGACATGAACCCGGTCGATGTCATGTTTCTATATCGAGTTTTGGAATGGATTGGTGATGTCGCAGACCATGCGCAAACCGTCGGGAACCGAATGCTGTACGTGATTGCACGATAACGGAGAGAAGTAGATGGGAGTAATCGAAGAATACGGTACTATTCTTCTGGCACTGGCGATAATTTTCGGGTTTTTTATGGCTTGGGGCGTCGGTGCCAATGATGTTGCCAATGCGATGGGAACATCGGTTGGTGCCAAGGCGATAACGATCAAGCAGGCGATTATTATCGCCATGATTTTTGAATTTGCGGGTGCTTATCTTGCCGGAGGTGAGGTCACCTCAACTATACGTAAAGGCATTATCGATCCCGAACTACTCGGTGATCAGCCGGAACTTCTGGTCTACGGCATGATGTCGGCGCTGCTTGCTGCCGGTATCTGGTTGTTTATCGCCACGACCTATGGATGGCCTGTCTCAACGACCCATAGCATTGTGGGAGCCATTGTCGGATTTGCAGCGGTTGGCATTTCAGTGGGCGCCGTTAACTGGGGCAAAGTTGGCGAAATTGTATCCAGTTGGGTGATATCGCCGGTCCTCGCGGGCACTATGTCCTTTTTGCTCTATATGAGCGTCAGAAAATTTATCTATGATACCGCTGATCCGTTCAAATCTGCCAAGCGGGCAGTCCCTGTCTATATCTTTATGATGGGTTACGTTATCAGTATGGTGACTATGGTTAAGGGGCTGAAGCATGTCGGGCTGGATCTTTCTTTCGAGCAGTCACTCATGTATTCGTTCGGGGCCGCCGGGTTTGTAACGCTATTGGGGGTGATTGCGTTGACCCGCATCAAGCGTGTCATTGAATCGTCACACTATGATTTGATTAATGTAGAGCGTATTTTTGGTGTGCTGATGGTTTTCACCGCCTGCGCTATGGCCTTTGCTCACGGCTCTAACGATGTGGCGAATGCTATTGGTCCCTTAGCGGCGGTCAACAGCATTGTATCGAGTGGCGGCATAGTCGCTCAGAAGGCGCAGATGCCGCATTGGCTGCTTTTGCTGGGCGGCGGCGGCATCGTTGCGGGTTTGGCGTTGTATGGCTATCGGGTCATGCGAACTATTGGTACCCATATCACGGAGTTGACCCCAAGCAGTGGTTTCGCTGCAGAACTTGCAGCAGCATCCACCGTGGTGGTTGCCTCGGCGTATAGTCTGCCAGTCTCTACGACGCATACGCTGGTTGGAGGCGTTCTGGGTGTTGGACTCGCAAGGGGAATGGCTGCGCTCAATTTACGCATGATTGGGACCATTTTTGTTTCCTGGATGGTGACGTTGCCAGCAGGTGCCTTCCTGTCCATTATCTTTTTCTTTCTATTCAAGTTCATCTTTAGCACAGGGTAGTAGTTAGTCATAAAACTTCGTTTCCGAGACCTCGAACTTTGTTACCATGCAGCGTTTTGGTTATCTTTTGGAAGAATCGATGTTTGAGAATAAACGGGTAGTAGTCACGGGCGGCGCAGGCGCGCTGGGCCAATCGGTAGCATCCTATTTTGTAGAGCGCGGTGCACGGGTTGCTGTACTCGATTACAGTGATGAGTTACTGGATGCAGCATTTCCCCAGAAAGACGCTAACAATCTGTATTTGTCCTGTGATCTGACCGATCGTGAGTCGAGTGCCGGTGCGGTAAATCTGGTTATTGAGGGGTTTGGTGGCATTGATATTCTGTGCAACATCGCCGGTGGATTTATGATGGGGGACGATGTGCATGAGACCTCAGACGCCACGTGGGATTTTTTGTTTAATCTAAATACGCGCTCCATTTTGAACATGGCAAGTGCCGTTGTGCCTGATATGCAGCGTGGTGGTGGCGGTAAGATTGTTAATATTGCCGCCCGTGCAGCCACTAGTGGCGCAGCTAAGATGGGGGTTTATACCGCATCCAAGGCTGCCGTGATGCGCCTGACCGAGAGCATGGCGCTTGAATTGCGTGAGCAGAATATCAACGTGAATTGTATCCTGCCAGGGACTATCGACACCCAACGAAATCGCGATGATATGCCCGGTGCTGATCATAGCAAATGGGTGCCAACTGCTAATCTCGCGAAAGTGATTGGCTTCTTAAGTTCAGATGATGCAATTGCGGTTTATGGCGCTGGTGTGCCGGTTGACGGTTTGAGTTAAGTGATTCTAAGAAGGCAATGGTGGCACGCATGACGGAAAAAGTTGGTGTTGAACCGTGGGTTAGAAAAGAATTGTCGAAGATAGCAGATTGCCGGGTGTTCAGTGTGCATGAGTCAACGTCTGTTTCTCCTAAGACGGATAAAGAGCATTCGTTTTATGTTATCGACTCCGCCGACTGGGTCAATGTAGTACCGGTCACATCCACTAACGAGATCGTGTGTATCAGACAATTTCGGCATGGCTCCGAGGAAATATCACTGGAGATTCCAGGGGGATTGATTGATTCCGGCGAGGATCCTCTTGTTGCGGCCGCGCGTGAATGTAAAGAAGAGACCGGATATGAGACCGGGGAACTGGTTTCTCTGGGTGTTCTAAACCCTAATCCCGCCATCTTTCCGAATAGACTCCATACCTTTGTGGCACCCAATGCGAAAGCTGTAACGAGCGTGAGCAACACCTCCACAGAGCACACCGAAGTGCAGTTAATCCCAATGGAGCAGCTCTCGGAGCTGCTTGTTTCCGGTGAAATTAACCACGCACTGGTTGCCGCAACGCTTTGGCGATTGTTGTACTTCCTGAAGACCTAGAACTTGAGCGCTGTCTCAAACTGAATGCGGTTGTAGTCCTGGTCTGCACCGAGATCCACATTGCTGACGTTGTCAAAATAATTAATACCTACTTTCCAGTTTTTGTTGATCGCAAGGGAGCCTTTTAACACGTGTCCCTTACTATCTGTGACGCCTCCTGCAAAGTTAGAATCTGCGAGTGTTTTAAATACCGCATCGGCCTCAATATTTTCGTAGATATAGCTGATTTTCCAAGTGCCAGGACTGATGTCTTTCCCGATGGTAAAGCCTGTGGACCAGCCAGCATTGTGGTCATCGGCGGCGCGATTATTGACGTAGTCAAGAAATGCCACAAAAGGTGAATCACCGATTTGTGTTTTGAGGTGTGCGAACAATTCGATCTGTTCGTAGTCATGGTTGTAGGTACATCCAGACAATGTGGTCGCGTCGACGCAGGTAAAGCTGTTGCCGAAAAAGTCGTCCGCGTCACCACGGAATACGCCTTGCCCCTGGGCGCTAACCTCAATGAGGCCAGCACCGAAGGTCAGTCGCGCTTGTTCCAGATTCATTGCATAGCCAGCTTGAAACCCGACGATGGCTCGGGGGCTACCGTTTTTGCTGTCGCTATCGAGCCATTGCAGGGCAAAATTGCTAAACAATTGTCCATTGTCATAGGAGATAGCCACGCCTTCGGGGTTGTAGTCCCCATCCCAAAGCAGACCATTGCTTTCCGGGCTGTAGAAATTGTTCTTGTACTTGCCGGCGGTAATGCTGACATTGGGATGACTATTCCATGAGAAATAAGCAAGGTCCAGATTGACCCTTTTGGATGAGCCGCCGCCACCAAGGGTTTGATTGCTGGACGTGGGATCTGAGCTACCGCTGGCAAGGCCGAGACCGATTTCAACATTGTTCGGTAACTTTGTTTTCAGTGCGATCCGTGAGCGCACACGGTTGCGCTCTCTGGCGTTTTTACCCTGTACATCGATACTTTCATAGCGGTAGCGAATGTCGGCTTTAAGCGTGAGATTGTTGGCCGGCTCAGCTTTCATGGCGGTAGACTTCAGTTGCCTGTTTTCGGCCTCGAGTGCTTCAACTCTGGCTAACAGCGTCACCAGGTCAGCTTTAATACTGGCGAGTTCGTCGGCGGTTAGCGGGTTCGCGGTGAGGGTCAGCGCGAGCGCCAAACAGCAGGTCAATTGCTTCATTATTTACTCCAACAATAAATTAGATGCGTAAGATAAAGCATCCATATTAAGACTCAATAAATATTAAGATTCAATAAATGCCGGATAAATTCAGGCAATTAACTCAAAGGGTAGCGGAAAGAACGGCGGCGGTGTGGGTACGCTAGACACTGGTGAACGTCTGGAGGTCGTTGACGCGAATCAGTTGCTGGATATCTCGAACGTAATCCAAGCCGCGTTCAGAATAGGGTGTAAGCCCCTCTGCCAGTGCCTCGCCGCGTAGGGTGCCATATTGTCTCTGCTGCGACCGTATGTCGCGCAGCGTTTCATAAGCAGGGTGTGTGTTAAGTATCCGTAAATACGCCTGGACACCGTCTAATACGCTATCGTATTTGGCGACTTCATGGGTCTGTCCGGAATCCCGCCCACGGGGTGCAAGGCCACAGCCTGCTCTAAAACACCAAATGCCAAAGAAATTGTTGGCCTTGCGGGCGAAGCGGGAAGTGCCCCAACCGGACTCATTGGCCGACTGGGCAAGTACTAGAGCCTCGGGGAGCACATCTATCCTCGAGAGCAGTACGGTTAAACTCGGCAGGGTTATATTTTCAGGAACGGCGGTCTTGTAGGCTCGGAACAGGTCCGTAGCCACTTTGGCCTCACTCGGCGTGAGTGTCTGATTGTTTTTCAGTTGATGTATGAGGTCCTGGAGGCTCAGGCGCTCAGACCTGATCTGGGCATTACCGGCACGAACAATAGGTAACATGTAGTTGAAGAAGGCTGTTTTCTTTTTCTGAACATTCGTATAGGCGGCGAAGTCAGGTATCGGCACGGTCAACAAATTAACGTCAGGTACCTCTGTAGGTATCATCTGGAGCGTTAGATCCACATCGTGAGACAACATGAGGAACAATGTCAGAGCGACGACTTTCATGCCAGTCAACTTCAAATAATGCAATAATCTGCAATTATATTCATTATTTCTCCATATTCAAAGCGCAGTGTCAGGTCTTGAATAGCCAGTTTGGCCTAGCCCTTTAAATAGCGGGCATAGGAGTACATCACAGAATAGTGTGCACAGTGATTTTATGACGATAATTCGGGGATGAAGCGAATCAGTTTCGGGAAAGGCGTTTGGGGCTGAGAAAGTCGATGGGCAGGTCAGTTCGGCCATGTAGCGTCAGATCGGTCAGTGCTTCCCCCAGCACCGTGGCGAATTTAAAACCGTGGCCGGATAATCCGGCGGCAAATTGTACGTTGGGTGCATCGGGGTATTGTCCAACAATAAAGTGCCCGTCAGGGCTCATGGTGTACATGCAGGCAACGTGGTGATTCAACTGATGCCCAACTTTTGGTAGGTATTGGCGGAGAAACAGACTGGCGGATTCGAGTTCCTGGGTATCGATTGTGCGGTCTACTTTATCTGGAGACTTAAAAAATCGGCCACCGGCATGATCCGCAACCTTTAGGCCTTTTTCATCAACCTGAGGGAATCCATAAAAAGTATGTTCTCCGTGTTCAAATAAAAACACCGGGCAGTTGTTGGATAACAGATACTCAGGTGCGTCGTTGTCGAACCAGAATTGTGACTTTCGCAGTAGTCGAAAATGCTGTGATAAGGCGGGTAACTGGTTCGTGGCCCAGGGGCCTGGTGTCACGATGAGTTTGTTGCACTGGTAGGTTGATTGCTTCGTTTTGACTTCAACACTGTCACCGATTTGCTGCCAGGAGACTACCGGTTCGCCAATGACCAAGGATGCCCCGGCCGCCTTGGCGAGTGAGACGTGTGCACGGATACAGTCTTCGACACGCAGGATGCCGCCGTTTGGATCAAACAATACGGTGAGCTCTTCAGGGACATCGAAACCCGGAAATTGTGCAGCAATTGCCTGTTTATCGAGCGTGTTAAGTTCAAGCCGGTGGGCCTGCGCTGCCGCCCGTAAACCCGTAATAACGTCGCCGTCACCGGGTCCCGCCTGGAGTATGCCGCAACGCTTGAAAACGTCGAGGGTGGTTTGCTCACCGAGCTGCTGCCATAAATCAAACGCGCGATGCAGCAGTGGCACGTAATCAGGATGTTCAAAGTAGACCAGGCGAATAATGCGGGTATCACCATGAGAACTGCCCTGATCATGCCCCGGCGGAAATTGATCCAATCCTAGGACGCGATGGTCGCGACTGGCAAGGTGGTAGAGTGCGGCGCTCCCAACACCACCTGTACCCAACACTATACAATCGTAGCGGGTATCAGCCATGGCGTTAAATAGGCCGCAAGCGGATCCAGCCGCTTTCTAATTCCTCGGTCGCAGCGTCGTATCCGGGTTCGCCGGGCATAACGATGTCGGTGCTTTCTGGAATCAACCTGACGCGTTCATCCGGCAGATTGGCCGCCGCCGCTGTCATCACTTCCTCCGCTGTCCGAAACAGCGATAAATTTTTAATCATTTGTAACGTGGGTACCATGAGTGACATTTCGTCAGTTGCAAATTTTTCCAGGATCTCATGCGGGGTCATCCAGCGAGAATGGACTAGTTCGTGATTGTCATGGTTTGGTGTTTGCCTGGCAGGTATTCGCGCAACGAAAAAGCGGGCATCAAATCGTCTCGGTGGTCCAGGTGGTGTAATCCAGCGTGCGACATAATGCATAGCACCCGCATCAACCATCAGATCTTCCTGTTGGAGAATACTGATAAAGCCCTGCTCGCGAGTGTTTAGAGCATCTCGATGTTGTTGAAACCGGTTAGCCATTGTTGGCTCGGAAAAATCAGGTTGCTGCGATTCTCCGCGACGGCGTGCGAGTAGAATGCCTGATTCCTCAAAAGTCTCTCGAATTGCGGCGACATAGAATGCCAGGCCGCCATGAGGCAGGCCCAAGAGATCGCTGGCCTCGGCATCAGACCGGTGAATGCTAACGGACTGTGTTGTTGAGGCGTCGTCTGCATGGTCCACAGAGCCACCAGGAAACACCCACATGCCAGGGCCGAACACGTTGTCTGCATGCCGCTCCATCATAAAGACCTGAAGATCGGGTCTGTCGTCAATGAGCATGACCGTCGCCGCCGGACGAATCGCTATTTTTTCCGTTTGTGTCATGGCCGGGATCGATTTTTATTCACGTAAGAGTAGCTCATCAGCGTCCTAATGTAACCGGCCATATCATGGACTATACCGCCGGGTCATGGACAATGAACTTGAATCGACATACGAGGAATAGCTGGTGCGAAAGTCTTTCATACTGATCGGACTCTGCTGCCTGATAGGTTGGTCGCAAGCTGCTGATCAGGTTATCCAATTAAAAGATGGCAGTCAGATCCACGGTGAAGTGCTATCGATGCAAAGTGGTACCTAATTCCGTGAAAACCAGATCCATGGGCGTGATCAAGGTTAAAAGCGATCAGGTTCAGTCGATAGGTGGAGGTGCGTAATATCCAGCGGTAGAAAAACCAGCTGAGGCCACGATCCAGTCAATTCAATCGAGCCTGACCAGCAATCAGAGTGTGATGAGTAACATATTGACACTGCAGGACGACCCTGCGATGCAGGCAGTCCTGTCAGACCCGGCAATGATGCAGGCGGTGCAGAATATGGATATGCAGGCCCTGGCCAAAAATCCCAAGATTAGGGCGTTAATGAATAACCCCAAAATGCAACGGATTCAAGACAGCCTGCGGTGAACATTCAATTGAGAATTGGCTTTAGATAACGACCCGTCTCGGATTTTTTATTGCGGGAGACCTTGCGCGGTGTGCCGGTCGCAATAACCTTACCGCCTTCAGGACCGCCATTTGGTCCAAGATCGATGATCCAGTCCGCCGTTTTGATGACATCCAGGTTGTGCTCGATAACGGTGACGCTATTTCCTGCATCCACCAGGCGGTTAAGCACGATCAATAACTTTCTAACGTCGTCAAAGTGTAAACCCGTCGTGGGCTCATCGAGAATATAGAAGGTTTTACCGGTGGCCAGTTTAGATAACTCCCGCGCTAGTTTAATGCGCTGTGCTTCGCCACCGGACAGCGTCGATGAAGGCTGACCCAGGTGAAGATAGTCGAGCCCAACATCGATAAGCAGTTGTAACTTATTCACGATCTTTGGGTGTTCAGAGAAGTGTAGTGCTGCCTCCGCAATCGTAAGATCCAGAATGTCTGCGATGGACTTCCCTTGATACTTAACTTCAAGGGTCGCTTCGTTGAATCGCCTGCCGTCACATTCTTCACATTTAACATAAACATCAGATAGAAAGTGCATCTCGATCTTGCGTACACCGTCACCCTGGCAAGCCTCACAGCGACCGCCTTTGACATTGAAAGAAAATCGGCCAGGTTTATAACCCCGTATGCGTGACCCCGGTAGCATGGAAAAGAATGTTCGTATTTCGTCGAAAACCTTGATGTAGGTGACGGGGTTACTGCGTGGTGTTCGCCCGATCAGACGTTGGTCGATAGCGACGACTTTATCCAATTTCTCCAGCCCGGAGATTGACTCGTGGGCACCGATGCGTCGAGTTGCCTGGTGAAACTCGCGAGCAAGGGCAGGGTGGAGGATATCGTTGACCAGGGTTGATTTGCCCGCGCCCGACACGCCAGTAATGGCGGTTAGAACCCCGAGGGGGAAGCTGACATCAATGTGTTGTAGGTTGTTGGCCGACGCGCCTTCAACGGTGATATACCCAGTAGCATTGCGTTCCTCACCGGGCACCTCAATCACCGTTCTGCCGGACAGATAGTTTCCCGTGATTGAGGTCTTCTTTTTCGCTAGCGTCGCCGGTGTGCCGGCATGGATGATGCGACCGCCTTGTGTGCCTGCACCGGGACCGAAATCTATGACATAGTCAGCCGTACGAATCGTTTCCTCATCATGTTCTACAACGACAACGGTGTTGCCGATATCGCGCATGCGGAGCAATGTGCCGAGCAACTTTTTGTTGTCACGTTGATGAAGACCAATGCTGGGCTCGTCCAGAATGTATATCACCCCGGAAAGTTCTGAGCCAACCTGGCTTGCGAGACGAATTCGTTGTGATTCACCACCGGATAAAGAAGGACCGAGTCGGTCAAGGGAAAGATAGGACAGACCGACGGAGTTGAGAAAATTAAGCCGATTACAAATTTCCTTTAAGAGCTCAGTCGCTATTTTACCAGCAGCGCCAGGGAGTTTCAGGTTCTGAAAAAAATCGTGAGTCTTATCAATGGTCCAACTAGAAATCTCTACGATGGTTGGGCCGCCAACCCTTACTGCTGCACTCTCTGGCCGGAGTTTGACGCCGTCACAATCTTTACAAGGTGCACTGGTTAAATATTGAGAATACCAGCGTTTCATGCCGTCAGACCGGGTCTGACGAAAGCGCCGCATGGATCTGTTCAATAGGCCTTCGTATTTCGACACGCTGGTGCCGTGGCGACCCCAGTCGATCTCGAAGCGTTGTTCTCCTGTGCCTTCCAGTACCTTTTTTCGCTGTGTTTTTGTGAGTTTTTTCCAGGGTTTGTCTAGTGGGATCTTCAGCTTAGCGAATACCTGACGATGATAAACAGAACCCATTGAATTTTTATTCTCATCGACCTTGCCGACGAGTTTGAGCGCACCTTCGTTCAAAGATCGGGAGGTGTCCGGCACCAGTAAGTCGGGATCAAAGGCCACTTGTGTCCCAAGGCCGTTGCAGGCTTCACACATTCCCTGCGGGCTATTAAAGGAGAACGCCTGGGGCGTGAGTGCGGGGAATGACAATCCGCAGTGATTGCAGGACAGGTGTTCTGAGAATATTCGGTCGGGGCCATCCTCAGTCGAGGCAATCAACATTCCTTCACCTGCCTTGAGCGCCGATTCGACAGATTCTGTTAGGCGTTCCTCGATATTGCTTTTTATTACTAGTCGGTCGATGATCGCCTCGACGGTATGTTTCTTGCGCTTATCAAGTACCTTTATTTCGTCACTACGTACAATTTCACCATCGACTCTCAGTCTTACGAAACCCTGCATGCGGGCGTCATCCAGCATGTCACGATGTTCACCTCGACGATTAACCAGCAGCGGTACCATCAGGTACAACAGCGTGCCTTTCTTCACTGACTGTAACTCACGGGCAATATTCTGAGCTGTCTGCCCCTGAACCTTTCTGCCGCACTGGTGACAATGCTGGATGCCGACTCGCGCAAATAGCACCCGCAGGTAGTCTGAAATCTCGGTGATGGTACCTACCGTGGATCGCGGATTACGGCCGGTAGTCTTTTGTTCAATAGAGATGGTGGGTGATAGACCACGGATAGTATCGTACTTGGGCTTTTCCATCTGACCTAGGAACTGGCGCGCATAAGCGGACAGAGATTCTACATAACGCCGCTG
>JAQWMV010000057.1 GCA_029246605.1 Pseudomonadales bacterium
TGGATGATTACTCGCGCTACTCATCACCTGGCGTCTGACGACGACCATGGCCACCGCTGATGTGACGGATACACTGGAAGATGCTCTGAAGGCCACAGGCTTGTCCGAAGCCCGGGTAAGGCACAAGCCCCGCCCCCTAAGGTTTCCTTTTGATACATTCCTTGCTACATTGTGAGGCACTAAAGAGCTGATACAGCGTCTTAAGTACTTGATCTATATATGGTAAGAAATACGGGTTCAACTCCCGCCACCTCCACCAATTTGACGGCTCGCGCAAAGCGCGAACATCAAAGCCGGCAGGTATTTGCGAAGCAAGTACCGAGAGGAGAACTCTCAAACAACAAAGTACCCAAGAGTCACCATACACATCGCCCGCACACACTGACCCGCAGCGCCATCCAATTTAGGCACCAAAACCTTGCAAGATCCCCAAACAACCCTAAACGCCTACTACGAAGTCATCAGCAAAGACCCAAAATATCGCTTCGAAATGGGTTACGTCAAAGAAACCAATACTGGCGTCTTCATCCCTTCATCCATTGACATCGTGCGCCAGGCTTTCAGGCACCTGATTGAGGGCGAAATCATGGATCCTCTGCAGCCGTTCCTCGATGCAGGCTGTGGGGATGGCAGAATTGTCGCACTCGCTACTTCCCTCGGGATCCCAGCCTGGGGCATTGAGTCAGACGAAGAACTTGTTGCGCTTTCGAAGCAAAACCTCATAAATCTCAGAAAGTTGGCAGTACTGAACTCTACGCCTGCACGTATCCATCGAGGCAATTTTGCAGCGGCCGCCACCTATCAAATACTGGACAAATCATTTAGTGAATTTGGCACTGTGTATAACTACACCAACAACCACGAACAAGTTGGCGAGATGATTGCACGGCATTCACCTCCGGGAACTTTATATATTCTATATTCCGGTGATGAACAAACCGAAGAGTTCCCAGGTTTAACTCTGTTGGAAGAACTATTTCTGGTCGACCAAACCGGCCGGGATATCGTTGACCTCGAACTAGATCAGGCTTTTGTTCGTATCTATGACAAAACGTAACCGACTTGCCATATCGACAGATGCGACGCAAACTTGCGCCATTTACAAATAACTCCTTGGGATCCCTATGAAATTTATTATTACGCTTTTGTGTTTACTATCACCGCTGTACTCATTGGCCGAATCTCCGACATCGAAGGAAGGGACCATTGAAGCTATCGGGGACGAGTTCGGCAATTTGGAAACATCCATTACACAAGCAGATCTGGATAATTTAGCCCTTATGGTTGGAGACAATTTTACCCTTACCTTTGGAAAAATAACCGTTTCTGTTCACCTCGGAAAAACCTATGGTGACGTTGAAAAAGGGGAGTGGATTTCCTTTGTGAACTGGGAGAAAAAGCTCCGTTTAGCAAGAAACCTGGCTAACGCGGCGGAAACGTTGAATGTAAAAGTAGGCGACGCCTTCAGCATCAAAAAAAATACTGATTAGTCCAGAGTAGTGCCTGACCAACCCTCACTTGGTATCGTACTCCTGAATCTGGGTACGCCCGACGAACCGACCCCCGGGGCTATCAGACGATATCTTTCAGAGTTTCTATCTGACCGTAGAGTGGTGAATCTCCCTCGTTTCATTTGGCTACCAATTTTGTACCTTTTTATTTTGAATGTGCGCCCCAAGAAAATAGTTGGGAAGTACCAACTTATCTGGGGCAGAAAGGATAGTCCTCTAAGAACAATCATGAATGTACTTGCATCACGTACCGAAGCCGCGGTTATTAACAACCTGCATAGCGGATCAATAATCGTACGTGCAGCAATGACGTATGGCAAACCAAGTATTACCGATGTGATATCAGAAATGGTAGAGGTCGGTGTGCAACGGTATATATTCATCCCGCTATTCCCGCAATATTCTGCTGCAACCGTCGGGGCCAGTTTTGACAAGGTCGCGCGCGCTTTAGAGCAGATGACAAACGTACCTCCTTCTCGTTTTATCTCCGGGTATCACGACAAAGACAGCTACATACACGCGCTAACCAAATCTATTGAACGCTATCGTGCTTTTCGGGATGAGCAAACGCTGCTGCTGTTTTCATTTCACGGTATTCCGCAATCCCAGGCGGACCAAGGCGACCCTTATCCTGAAGAATGTGCACGAACAGCAGAGTTGGTTGCCCATAATCTGGGGCTCGCACCGCATCAATGGTGCTTGTCATTCCAGTCTCGATTCGGTCCTGCGAAATGGTTAACACCCTACACCGATGAAACACTCGCTCGATTGCCTTCAGAAGGCATTACTCGTGTCTTGGTGATTTGCCCTGGCTTTGCAACGGAATGTCTGGAGACCCTTGAAGAAATAAAAATACTAAACAGAGAAATTTTCATGGATGCCGGTGGTATCGCGTTTAAATATGTCAAGGCTCTAAACGCAACTGCAGCACATGTAAACGTGATGAAGGATTTAGTGTCGACGCATTTATATCCGGCTGAATAACGCCGCTAGGTTTTTTCTTCGTCCTGAC
The DNA here is from genome assembly GCA_029246605.1 of Pseudomonadales bacterium. Taxonomy (GTDB): domain Bacteria; phylum Pseudomonadota; class Gammaproteobacteria; order Pseudomonadales; family Azotimanducaceae; genus UBA7455. The sequence continues at coordinate 2,524 of JAQWMV010000057.1, forward strand.
CGGGTCCTGGTTCCGCCTCGTTGTCAGACCCCTGATCAGACTCCTGTCCTTCTTCTGGTGGCACGTAATTGTATCCCGCCACTCTATCTCTTCCCTGTTCGATAGCAAAATCCAGCGCCGTGTTGGCATGCTCAACCATCTGCTCAGGTGTCTCCGTACCATGGTAGCTAGTAATACCACCGGAATTGGTAATTAGAATTTCCTCGTCACCAGCGACCTTAATCTGACTAATCAGCTGACTAATTCGATTAATCACCATGACCCCATCGTCTTCAGAAGCACCTGACAATATCAAACCAAATTTGTCTGCTCCGAGCCTAGCGGTAATGTCGACCTCACGTAAGGCCGCTTTGACAATTCGAGTATAGAGCTGCAGTACTTCGTTGCCACTGGCAAGTCCGTGCTTATCTACAATTTCACTGAACTGGTCTACCTGAAGCACTGTCATAGTAAAAACGTAAGTACCTCGAATACTCATCGCACTATGCTGCATCAGTACTTCCAAAAAGTGTGCTTCGTTGTAGCAACCCGCGAGTTCATCCAGCGTTGTCACTGATGATAGGTTTGCCTTAACTTTCGCCAGTTCTTCTCTAGTCGCTTCGAGTGCCTTCGTTGATTCTTCTGCTTCGTTATTTGGAGAATTGAGTGCGGAGCGGATAACCAAGTTCGGTGCAATCATCATTAATGCCATAGTGATACCAATGATGATGAACTGATGAAGGTCACCGTTGCGCAACAAGAATAAGACAAGGCCATAGAGAACCAGGGTGTTTATGGCTAATAACAGGTAAATTCTTGATTTCCGCATGTATCGTTCGGCTGCCGGTCAGTTAACGTTATGGAAGTAACTATCGACTGAAAACACAAGCCTTTCTCTACATACAGACTTAACGCTAATCGCGCCAGGTGGCAGAACCTATCAACCCTTCGCCCATTTCGGATCCAATAGAGCGAATAAATGTTCGAGCACCCTATAGGTAAGGCCCCATACAATCTCTCCTTCGACCCCAAAACCGGGAAATTCCTGTTGCTGGCCAACTACCGAAAACTGTTTTGTCATAGCCATCGAGCCATTCATCATCTTATTAAGCGAACCCCACAACACATCCGCAACTTCTTCATTCGGTGCCAAAGGTGCATCATGGGTCTTAAGTTCATAGAGAAAAGGGGTAACAACCATGTCGCGACCTCTGGGGTTAGCAACGACCGAATTCAATTCACCGAGATAGGACCCATGTTGAACAAGGTCCAAGCCAATCTCTTCAAGTGTTTCGCGCTCAGCGGTATGCCGCAAAGATTCATCGGTTTCATCCTTATGACCACCGGGAAATGCCATATGTCCAGACCAGGGGTCACCCTCCTTGATTGCTCTTAGAATGAAAAGTGCCTGAATGTGGTCCCTGGTCGGCCTTAGAATGGCTGCCACTGCGGCCTGGCGGCCATTTTTACCTGGTATCCTGCGGTCGGGAACATGATCGTCAATAGACTGTCGAATGCTATCTAGGGAGAGAAACTCATTCAGTTCATGAAGTTTGTTGGAAACCATGACACCATATCGTTATCTAGTTAGGACACGCATTATGGTTACTACGCCCGTCATTCTCAAACCACTTGTATTGCTTTGGGTTCTTTTAGGAGTATGGGGCTGTGCAACCAATCCCGTAACAGGCAAAAGTGAGCTGTCTTTTATCAGTGAATCTACTGAGATCAGCATCGGTGAACAGCAATATCTTACATCACAGCAATCCCAGGGGGGGAAATATCTGGTTGACCAAAACCTCAACGACTATGTCAGCGAGGTAGGCAACAGGCTCGCAGCGGTTAGCGACCGGGCACTTCCCTATGAATTTGTAGTGCTAAATGAATCAACGCCCAACGCCTGGGCACTACCTGGTGGCAAAATCGCAGTAAACAGGGGCCTGCTGCTTGCCCTTAACAACGAGGCAGAGTTAGCCGCCGTTCTTGGACACGAAATTGTACACAGCGCCGCACGACACGGTGCTCAAGCGATGCAACGCGGTACTCTGCTACAGGGTGCAATCCTGGCCACATCTATCGCCGCAAAAGACTCGGAGTTTTCAAATTATATTGTTGGAGCCGCCGAACTTGGATCGCAACTGGTGAGTTTACGCTACGGCCGTGAAAAGGAACTGGAGTCCGACGCACACGGCATTAAGTACATGTTGCGAGCAGGCTATGATCCTCACGCTGCTATCACTTTGCAAGAAACCTTTGTAGCAATGTCAGACGCCAAAAAGACTGGGTGGCTCGAAGGATTATTCTCAAGTCACCCCCCATCGGTCGAACGGGTCAATGCCAATCGACAGTCAGTCTCAGCACTTGAAATCAGACATGATATCGAAACGGGGCAGCAGCGCTATGCACAACATCTCGCTTACTTAAGATCTGTGGAAAGTGCTTATGTGTCCTATGATCGTGCGCAATTTCTTATTGAAGAGCAAGAATTCGCATCCGCATTGAAAGCACTGCAGCACGCTCAGGATATTGAACCCAAAGAAGCACGTTTTTATGGCACCATGGGGGACGTTTATCGCTTGCAACTACAGCATCGCAAAGCAAAAACAGCATATGATCAGGCATTAGCCTTAGACGAAAATTTCTACGAGTACTATCTCGGACGAGGTCTAAGCAACGCAAAACTGGGAAATGCAGCCGCAGCAAAATCGGATTTATCAAAGAGCAACGAACTACTACCAACCGCTGTCGCCATGTCGGAACTTGGTACGCTGGCACTAACAGAGCGTAAAAAAGGGGTTGCCAAACAATATTTCAAAGCCGCCATGAATGCCGGGGGTGACCTCGGCAGGAAAGCTAGATTCGAATACTTAAAACTTGATCTACCAGAGAATCCATCGAACTATATTCTTGCTCAGGCAAAAATATCCAATGGCCATCTTGGCGCCAACCTTATAAACAAGTCTGGCCTCACCATTGCGCAGGTTAGCGTTCGATTTACAGCGCTATCGAACGGTAAATTGGTTTCACGCACCGTTAAGATCAACCAACTGCAGCGATCCGCATCAGTTAATTCCGGCTGGCAGGTTCCCGATAATTTCAGCTTCGAAGATGTGTCTTTAACAGTATTAAGTGCGAGGCTCTAGCGGGTCCATAGAAATAAGTAGCCACCTTTGCCAACGCTTCGACCCAAAAACAGACTAGGTACTTTCGAAGCATTCAGCATCGTTAATTTCCGATGGTTCTTTGGCGCGCTTGTTTGCAATTTCGCGTCAATGAACATCCAAATGTTCGTCCGTGGTTGGCTGGTGTTTGAGATCACAGGGTCATACGAAAAACTGGGCTGGATGACTGCTGCGGGTGGTATCGTGGGTTTGATCGCGGCACCTCTGGGCGGAGTAGTAGCGGATCGAGTCAGGCAAAAAAAACACGTCCTTCTACTTTCGGGCGCTGCCAACGCAATCGTCACTCTGACAATGGCTTACCTCATTACCTGCGGCCAACTCACCTTTGAACATCTGTTAGTCGCCTCAGTAATACAGGGCTTAGTGATGAGCGCGATGATGCCGGCTCGACAGGCGATCACCAAGGATGTTGTCGGCCTGGACTTGTTAACCAATGCCATCGCACTGACAGCCACCGGTATGAACGGTACCAGACTCCTCCTACCGGGCCTGGCCGGAGGCATGGTCGCGGCACTGGGCGGTGGACCAGGCCACATTGACCCTGCAAAGTGGGTCTATGTGATGATGACAATGCTCTATATCGCATCGGCAATAATGATCATGAGAGTAAAGCTACGTGACCGCATGGATACTGAAATTTCTTCAGGCCCCATGTTCAAAGAGATACGTGCAGGTTTCAACTACGTATTGCAAACACCCATTATCTGTCGGCTACTCGGATATAACTTTCTCATGGCTTTTTTTGGTATGACCTATTACATGCTGTTGCCGGGTTTCGTAAAGGAGGTTTTAGATGCCGGACCTGACAAATTAGGCTTGATTATGTCTATCGCAGGGTTTGGTTCACTCGCCGGCTCGCTCGCTATTGCCTCACTACCAGGGAGAAACAGAGCGAAAATATTACTAAGCGGCACACTGCTTATGGCCGTCGCGCTACTGCTTTTTTCTCTATCCACCCATTACTGGCTTTCGCTAGCACTCTTAACTTTAGTCGGCCTGGGTTCTTCAGCGCGCATGTCTCTGTCCAATGTGCTTATTCAAACCCACGTAGACGATGACTTTCGCGGTAGAGTTATGAGCATACACATGCTTGAAATGGCGGTCATCTCCGTCGGCATCTTTCCCGTTAGCTTGTTTGCCGACAGCTTTGGGCCACAATGGGCCGTCGCGCTATCAGCTTTCTGTCTCATCATCCTCGTCTTATTTTTGTTCACTCAGCCAGCGTATCGCGATCTCGACTAGGATTACTCGCGAAACTTATCGTGACAGCTCTTACAAGATTTCTGAAGATTGCGAAATGTTCCCGAAACATCACCGTCCTTCTCCACAGCATGCAAGAATTCAGTGGTTAGGGTAATAAATTCATCAGTTGCTTCCTTGAACTTCTCTGGTTCCTCCCATACGGCCGGTAGGGTTTCAGACTTCGCCACGTCACTGCCCTTCGAAAATACACCGGGTAGAATAGCGGCAAGATCGGACATCGCTCTGGCATGGGTCAGCGTGTTTTCAGCCTGAACTTTGTTGCGCATGATTTCTCCGAGAGCGCTCATCTGGCCCCTAATCGACTGCATAATTCCTTCTCGATACTTGTATTGGCCCTGGTCGTCCGCAACGGCTGGCGTTGTCAGAAATATCATCACCAACAAGATACTTCTCATTCATAGCTCGCTGTATGATTGTGTTCAGTTCATCATCGGCCTCGACCAAGCAAGGCTCTGGGATTGACCTTAAAACAACGCATCGTTAAGGTGCAACAAACACAGCACAATTATTTATGGCAAAGAAAGAAACTAACTATCCCTTCGAAGCCTCAATCGCGCGACTGGAAACCCTGGTCACGCAGATGGAGAATGGTGACCTTACCCTTGAGGCGTCGTTAAAAACCTTTGAAGAAGGCATCAAACTCACTCGAGAATGCCAGAAAGCACTCAGGGAAGCGGAACAAAAAGTTACGCTGCTGATGGAAAAAAATGGCGAGCAACCGTTTGAACCAGAGTGATGTCGATTCGCTTCGCTCACGGGCTGACGAACAACTAACAAATATTCTCGACAGCAGCACTGCTCCTCCGCAACTCAAGGAGTCGATGCACTATTGCGTCCTAAGTGGAGGCAAACGCATTCGCGCGACGCTGGTTTACCTTGTATGCAATGCTCTGGGGGTGAGTGAACTCTCATTGGCGGATCAACCGGCGGCTGCCGTTGAACTGGCACACGCATATTCTCTTGTGCACGATGACCTCCCAGCTATGGATGATGACGACATGCGCCGCGGCAAACCAAGTTGCCACGTTCAATTTGATGAGGCAACCGCCATCCTGACAGGGGATGCGCTACAAACACTGGCCTTTGCATCCATTACCCAAGCAGAAAACCTACCCGTGGCCACACGCCTTACTATGCTCTCCGAACTCACTAAAGCTATCGGAGGAGAAGGCATGGTCGGTGGCCAAGTCATTGACCTGTCTTTCGAAAATCGCGCTGCCAGTGAAGAAGAATTGGAGCATATGCATCACCTGAAAACCGGCGCTCTTATTAGAGCAAGTGTCAGACTGGGTTGTCTATTGGCACATGCTGACGAGGAAACCAACGCTATGCTGAATGCCTTCGGCCAAAACCTTGGACTGGCCTTTCAGGTCCAGGACGATATTCTCGATGCAACCGCAAGTAGTGCGGAGCTCGGGAAACCTTCGGGATCAGATGTTAACAGTCAAAAATCCACCTACGTCACTGTTCTTGGATTGCCTGAGGCACGGCAACGCCTGGCCGAATTGCATGCCAGAACCAACGATTGTCTCGTACACCTTGGGGACAATGGCAGGTCACTGCGCCAGCTGACGGATTTCGTGATAACCAGGAACCATTAGGCGCGTCTTGATGCTAATGATGGTAAGATTTTTTAATTATTGAGCGTAAGCTATTCTCATGTTCGACAAAATACCTATTGAGAGACCCAAAACGCCGTTGCTGGACACAATTTCCACGCCGGCTGATCTTCGGGCACTCGATGAGAAGCTTTTAGATCAGCTAGTCGTCGAACTTCGTCATTTTCTGATCTATACAGTGGGTCAAACGGGTGGACATTTTGGCGCAGGTCTAGGGGTGGTAGAGCTGACCATCGCACTGCATTACGTTTTCAGTACCCCCGATGACCTTATCGTCTGGGACGTGGGTCATCAGGCCTATCCACATAAGATACTTACCGGTCGTAGGGAGGAAATGCACACACTCCGCAAGCCAGATGGTATCGCACCATTTCCCTTACTCGGCGAAAGTCCCTTTGACACCTTTGGTGTGGGCCATTCTTCAACGTCGATCAGCGCAGCACTCGGTATGGCAGTCGCCAGTCGCATGCAAGATCGAAGCAATAGAACAGTTGCCGTTATCGGCGATGGCGCCATGACTGCTGGTCTCGCATTTGAGGCACTGAACCACGTCGCTGACGCTGAGGCAGACCTGCTTGTCATCCTGAATGACAATGCGATGTCGATCTCCCGGAATGTAGGTGGGCTGGCCAAATATTTTGCAAGAATTTTGAGTTCTCGCCTCTATCTTTCTATGCGAGAAGGCAGCAAGAAGATACTAAGTAGAATTCCACATGCCTGGGAACTCGCTAAAAAAACCGAAGAGCACATGAAGGGTATGGTTGTACCCGGGACCTTATTCGACGAGCTTGGTCTGAACTACATGGGACCCATTGATGGCCATGATCTTAAAGCACTCATCAATACCCTACAGAACATCAAAGACCTGAAGGGCCCTCAGTTCCTTCACGTCTTTACGCAGAAGGGCAAAGGATACCTTCCTGCTGAAGCTTCGCCAGTGGGTACTCACAGCTTATCGAAAATTGAAAAATCGCCCCCCAAGAAATCAAACCTTCCGTCCTACTCTAATATTTTTGGGCAATGGTTATGTGATATGGCTGCCGAGGATGAACTTTTAGTAGGGATTACTCCCGCCATGCGAGAAGGTTCAGACCTCGTTGATTTTTCTGAGCAGTATCCCAACAGATATTTTGACGTAGCTATTGCTGAGCAGCATGCAGTCACTTTAGCGGCCGGAATGGCGGTACAGGGGGCAAAACCGGTCGTTGCAATTTACTCAACCTTTCTGCAGCGTGCTTACGACCAATTGATACATGATGTTGCCATTCAGAACCTCAACGTATTATTCGCCATTGACCGTGCGTGCCTGTTGGAAGACGGACCAACCCATTCCGGTGTTTTTGACCTTTCCTTTATGCGCTGCATTCCCAATATGATAGTCATGGCACCTTCCGATGAAAGCGAAGCACGACAGCTGCTCTCAACAGGCTATCTATATGATGGGCCTGCTGCGGTGCGCTATCCCCGAGGAACGGGGCCAGGTGAACCAATAAACCGTGACCTAGAACCCATGGCGATTGGCAAGGCCAACTTGATTCGCGAAGGAAACACCATAGCGATACTAGCCTTTGGGGCGATGCTGCAACCTGCAAAGGAAGTTGCTGAACGATTGAACGCTAGTTTGGTGGACATGCGCTTCGTCAAACCTCTCGATGAAAAGATGATTATTGATATGGCGTCTAATCACGATTTGGTAGTAACCGTTGAAGAAAATGTCCTGTCAGGTGGCGCAGGCTCGGCGGTCATTGAGCTGTTGCGGCATCAGCAGGTAAAAACAGAAATCCTGAGCCTTGGTGTGCCAGATTACTTTATACATCAGGACAAACCAGACAATATGCTGGCAGAGTGTAAGCTCGATGTTGAAGGCATTCAGACTGCGATAGAGAATCGACTATCTTCATCTGCAATTACAATCGCAAAATTTTCCTAGGACTATTTCTTTCCGAACAAGTGGCCGAGTTTGGCCGCTTTGGTCTCCAGGTACTTTGCGTTGTGATCATTTTTGCCAGTTTCTAACGGAATGCGATCAGCAATCGTCAGCCCTAACTTTTTCAAGGCATTCACCTTTACTGGATTGTTGGTCATCAACCTTATTTCAGAAATTCCCAGGTGCAAGAACATATTTTTGCACATTGTGTAGTCTCTCAAATCTGCATCAAACCCAAGCTGCTCATTTGCCTCGACCGTGTCCGCACCTTCATCCTGCAGTTGATAGGTTCTGATCTTATTGATAAGACCGATACCCCTGCCCTCCTGGCGCAAATAAAGAATGACACCGGCGCCTTCTTTAGCAATCCTTTGCATCGCTCCCTGAAGCTGAGAACCACAGTCACAGCGCATACTGAACAGACAGTCCCCGGTTAGACATTCAGAATGCACACGACACAATACTTTTTTTTGATCACGAACATTCCCCAGCACCAGAGCCATATGCTCTTTGCCGGTATCAGGGTCCTCGAATCCGTGCATTCTAAACTCACCGTGAGCCGTAGGGAGATTGCACGAAGCGACATAAACTACTGACACAATGTTTCCTTCATTGCTAAATTCTAACAGCCTGGGGTCAGTTGCACTACAAGCTACTTTTTAAAACCATCAACCCAGCGCTTTCGGTTATCTGTACCTGTTGCAGAAAAGTCATGCCGAGAGGAACCTTTTTCGGGAATGATCATTCAATAATCAATGCCTTAACATTGCTCATCTTAATATCACCAACACCAACCTCCCTTAACACGACCTGCGTTGAGGCCACCATATCCGAGACTGTCGTTGCCTCGACCTTTTTCCCGGCCGAGGTTGTTATACCTAGATTTTTGGCGGTTTCCGAACTTATTGCAACCATTGTTGCCCCGGTATCCACCAGAACTTCGACTGGAACACCGTTGATTACCGCCGTTGTAATATATTGCTGACTATTGTTCACAGCGATGCTGACAGTCTTCACCTTCGCCTCAATAAACCTAGCACTGATTCGGTTGCTTAGACTCAACGTCATCTTCTTATCGTTAAACTCAACGACGGCTTCGTCACTATCAGCGTCTACCAGGATCACGCCATCGTCATTCCGTTCACCTTTTTTGAGTAACTATTGTTTACCCTCGATACTAAGCATTGCGGCATCTTCGAATAATCGCAAAACAACAATATCTTCGGGAACAAGTTCAGCTTGAAAAAAGTATGCAGGCAAGAGCAGCAACAGGACCAATATTTCTCGCTTCATAATATTGTCCGGGCGGCATAGGCCAGAAGCTGTAGTGAAGCAAAAGCGTAAAGACCAGCAGCGACATCATCCACCATGATTCCGAGCCCTCCCGATATTTGCCGATCCATATAGTTCACCGGCCAGGGTTTTACTATGTCGAATAGCCGGAACAACAGGAATCCTAAGATAAGGAAATACCAACCCTCGGGTACGAGTAAGAGTGTTATCCACATACCAACGAATTCATCCCAAACGATCGACCCTGGATCTTTGATATTCATCTTGCGAGCGGCACGATCACAAATATAGATGCCGAGTATGAAAGCGCTGCCAACAAACGTTATATAGGCCCAGAATGGGAGCAGACTTAGCGGTAGATAAAGCACCAGCGCGACAAACGAACCACAGGTGCCAGGCGCTTTTTTTGACAGGCCGCTACCCAAACCAAGCGCCAGGAAATAAACCGGATCAGTAAATGTCTGTTTGACTGTCGGCAAGCTAGAAATGTTTGTAACCCCTAACGTCTATAGGCGATCGCTGATCACCGATAACACTCCACAACCCGTTTTCAGATACCACAGTTGCGATCCGCGAAATTTGAGTCCCTGTTTGCTCAGCTATTTCTGTTAGCGCTTTACAGTGTGCCTCAGGTATTGAAAAACACAGTTCGTAGTCATCACCGCCATACATTGCATATTGCAACGCTTTCTCACCCGCGAATTCAAGGAGCGCTTCCGACAATGGAACATCATCCAAGGTTAACTCTGCGCCTATCTCACTTGCTGTTAATAAATGGCTTAGATCAACGATAAATCCATCGGAAATATCAATACAGGCAGTCGCAAGTTCTCTGACTCGGCTTCCAAATCGCCATTGTGGTTGCGGACTTAGGTAGGCTTCCTTAAGTGGCAGCCGACCGCTCTGGCCCTGTTTGAGCGCGTCAAGTCCCGCTGCCGCCTGACCAAGCGATCCTGTCACATAAATAGCATCACCCACACCAGCACCGCTACGCATCATCGCGCCACTTTTGGGTACAGTGCCAAAAACAGTGATTGTGACTGACAGTGGGCCATGGGACATATTGCCCCCAACGAGTGATATCCCATGCTCTACTGCCCCCCGGGAAAGTTCTTTTGCAAAGGGTCCGAGCCACCTGTCTTCGGCATGTGGGATTGTCAGCGCTAAGAGAAACCCGACCGGGGTTGCACCCATGGCGGCAAGATCACTGACGTTAGCGGTAAGCGATCTGGCGGCAACGACTTCTCCAGGTGCATTTTCCAAAAAATGAACTCGCTCCAGTAGAGTGTCTGTCGAAACACAAAGTTCACACCCATCAGGAATTGATAGTATTGCGCAGTCATCACCGGGACCTTTCGTTACAGCGTCATGATCGACACCGACACCAGTGAAATATGCTTCGATGATCGAAAATTCGTCCACACTATTTGCCCGCCATTCTATTCTTGGCAAGCGCATCGAGTATTGAATTCACATATCGGTAACTTTCGGATGCACCAAACTGTTTCGCTAGCTCAACGCCCTCATTTATGACCACTCGATAAGGTACATCCAACCGATGCTGCATTTCGAAACTGCCTATTAATAGAATCGACTTTTCTACTGGATCTAATTCTGCAAGAGGACGATCGAGAATCGGCTCAAAAGAACTGAGCAGGCCCTGTTCTTCTCTTGCGATACCACTTAACAATTCTTTGAAGTAATCGACATCCACACGGTCCATGTTTTGGTCGCTACAGAACTGCCCTTTGACTATATGCGCCGAGTCACCTGTCATCTGAATCTGATAAAGGGCCTGCATAACAAGCCGTCTCGCCTGTCTTCGTGCTGCGGGTAGACTATTCAAGAGATCGGTACAAACTGACCATTTCCATTGCCGTCATTGCACAATCGGCGCCTTTGTTTCCTGCCTTTGAACCAGACCGCTCTATCGCCTGCTCGATCGAATCCGTAGTCAGCACACCAAATATGACTGGCACGTCCTCATCCAGCGAAACGCTGGCTATCCCGCTCGCGCACTGCCCCGCAACATAATCAAAATGTGGTGTTGCTCCCCGGATGACTGCCCCAAGAGCGATAATTGCATCGTATTGACCTTGTCTGGCAATCTTTTTGACGGTTAACGGCAATTCAAACGCTCCAGGAACCTTAATGACCGTTATATTGGATTCAGGTACACCATGGCGACGCAAGGTATCCAGCGCGCCTTCAAGCAAGCCATTCACGATAAATTCGTTGAATCTAGCTACTACAATTGAAAACTTTCCCGTGTTGGCTGAAAAGTCTCCCTCAATAATTTTTGCCATCTTGATCACTCACTTATATATCGGATAGATTCTTGACCACCGTAACCCGCATATCATCGCCAATCAAACGAACATCAGCTATCCGTAGCGGTAGAAGGTCTTCCATCTTAGCAATTCCCGGAACATTCAGTAACGACTTGGCATCATTCCCCAATAACTTGGGTGCCATGTAGATAACCAATTCATCAAAAAGACCCTGTTCAACTAACGAACCAGCCAGCGTCGCACCGCACTCAAATAATACTTCGCTACACTGTTGTTCACCGAGAACAGTTAACAATTCTCGAAGATCCACACGACCATCATCACCCGCTCCGACCTGTAATACGGGAATCGGTAGTTGACGTGACGACGAATGACAGCACACAAGCTGTGCACCTGGGTTAGCCAGAATTTTAGCTGTATCAGGTACTCTGCTATGAGAATCCAGTATGAAGACTGGCTTGTTCATTTCACACGCGAGGTCGCCATGTCGATGGCGAAGTTCACGAACCGTCAGCAATGGGTCATCATCAATGATCGATTGTACGCCAGTCACGATAGCCGCGCTTCGCGCTCTCAAACGTTGCACGTCGAGTCGAGCCGGCTTACCGGTAATCCATTGACTTTCACCATTGGCAAGCGCCGTCTTACCGTCCAGAGACATCGCAAGTTTTAGCCGCACATACGGCATACCCGTTTCATACCGCTTAAAATGCCCGGGAATTAGTGCTTTTGCCGACGCTTCCATAAACGGCGTAACCACACTGACTCCAGCTTCTTCAAGAATCTTACACCCTGCACCCGCATTCCTCGGATCAGGATCCAGCGTTGCAACCACAACACGACTGACGCCCGCAGTGACCAAGGCATCAGCACAAGAAGGTGTACGACCACCGAAACTACAAGGTTCTAGAGTGACATACGCCGTCGCTCCCTTCGCCCGCCGCCCTGCCTGACTAAGCGCATTGGCTTCCGCGTGCTTGTCACCTGCTCTGACGTGATAACCCTCACCAACAATATGACCTTGCTGAACCAATACGCAACCGACACAAGGATTTGGATGTGTCGTATATCTACCATACTCAGCCAGCACTAGAGCACGGGCAAGATAATCTGCATCAGTCAGTTTTGAGTTCGGCATCTTTGTTCTGCTTGGCATTTTCTTGTTCAGTGCGCTTCTTCGCGCTTCCCATTTTGTCTATTTCTTCACGAAATTCGTTCACATCCTGAAAGCTGCGATATACGGATGCAAACCTTACATAGGCCACTTCATCAAGTTCGTGTAATGCCTCCATCACCAATTCACCAACTGCCCGGGTCCCGATTTCACGTTCACCTGTCGCCCGTAATTGATGTTTTATCCGGTTCAATGTTGACTCAATCACCTCAACACTCACCGGGCGCTTTTGTAACGCACGTGTCAGCCCGTTTCTTAACTTATCTTCATCGAAGGGTTGGCGATTTCCATTGTTCTTTATCACTCGTGGCAACACCAAGTCTGCGGTTTCAAACGTTGTGAATCGTTCACCGCAACTCTGACATTCACGCCGACGCCTCACCTGATTACCCTCGGCAACGAGTCTCGAGTCAATGACTTTCGTTTCACTATCACTACAAAACGGACAATACAAACCAGTACACCTGTGAGAAAAGCTGAATTCTACTGCATTTCACGGTCGGTATTTAGCTGAGGCGTCTCAATGCTCTGGATTTGCTACAATGCCGCTTTGTTCAACGTTAAGAAAACCATGGCTCAATACGTTTTCACCATGTCTGCACTGGGTAAGATTGTTCCACCCAACCGAAAAATTCTTGAAGACATTTCACTGTCGTTTTTCCCCGGCGCCAAAATAGGTGTCCTCGGTTTAAATGGCGCGGGTAAATCCAGCCTGCTCAGAATCATGGCGGGTGTCGATCAAGAATTTATCGGAGAAGCAAGACCGCAGCCGGATATCAATATTGGCTATCTGCAACAGGAACCTGACCTTGACCCGGATAAGGATGTCCGCGGCAATGTGGAGGATGGTGTCAGGGAGCTAAAAAGTCTCATTGATGCCTATGACGCTATCAGCGATAAATTCGCAGAACCCATGTCGGACGATGAAATGAACACACTGCTCGAGCAGCAGGGGGATCTACAATTAAAGATCGATGCGAAGAATGGCTGGGACCTTGATCGCAAAATCATGGTAGCAGCGGATGCACTGCGTTTGCCCCCATTCGACAGCGATGTCACAACCCTTTCTGGCGGTGAACGCCGCCGCGTAGCACTATGTCGTCTGCTTATTGCGAACCCCGATATGCTGTTACTGGACGAACCAACCAATCACTTGGATGCGGAAAGTGTGGCGTGGCTTGAATTGTTCCTGAGAGATTTTTCCGGCACCGTTGTAGCAATAACACACGACCGCTACTTCCTTGATAATGTCGCAGGATGGATTCTTGAGTTGGACCGCGGTCGCGGCATCCCCTATGAAGGCAACTACAGCAATTGGCTGGCTGCAAAAGATGTCCGACTCAGTGTGGAGGAAAATCGAGAGCAGGGACGACAGAAAGCCATCAAATCAGAATTGGCCTGGGTACAAAGCCAGCCAAAAGCACGCCAGGCAAAAAACAAAGCACGACTCGCGCGTTTTGACGAACTCAATTCTCAGGAATTTCAGACCAGAAATGAAACACTGGAGCTATACATTCCACCTGGACCGCGCCTCGGAGACATGGTTCTTGAAGTGGAGCATCTCAGCAAACGCTTCGATGACAAACTACTACTGGATGATCTGTCATTCACCGTACCCAAAGGTGCCATCGTCGGCATTATCGGTGGCAATGGCGCCGGCAAGTCGACGTTTTTCAACATGGTATGTGGCCTTGAGACGCCTGACAGCGGCGACCTTCGCCTTGGTGAAACAGTTGAGCTAGGTTACGTCGACCAGTCTCGAGACTCGCTCAGCGACGAGAAATCTGTCTGGGAGGAGATTTCGGACGGTGATGACATCATCCAGGTTGGCAAATATGAAAGCCAGTCCAGAGGCTACGTCAGTCGCTTCAACTTTAAAGGCGCCGATCAACAAAAGCTGATGCGTGATTTATCAGGCGGTGAACGAAACCGAGTACATCTGGCCAAGCTGTTAAAAAAAGGTGCCAATTTCCTGCTTCTAGATGAGCCCACAAATGATCTCGACGTCGAGACACTCCGAGCCCTGGAAACAGCTATTGAATCATTCCCCGGCAGCATCATGGTGATTTCTCACGATCGCTGGTTCCTTGACCGCATCGCCACCCATATTCTCGCCTTCGAAGGCGATAGCAAAGCCGTCTGGTTCGAAGGCAACTACACAGAATACGAGGAAGATCATCGTAAACAAGCCGGTAACATCACACCCAGCAGGCTAAGCTACAAAAAACTGGCCTAAAACATTGGCGAGCAATGTCCACCAACATACTGCATAGCGGAGGCCGGTGGGGTATGGTTTTGCATCACGATCCATGGCTCGCGGCCGCTGAGCCGTAGCAAGAACCCAGGCGCCACTTCGCCCAGGCCCAACCAGAGGGCATAAACGAGAGTCTGGAAGAGGCCGAGAGCGAGTGATGCAAAACTTCGGAGCGGACCACTACGAAGCATCTAGTTACCGGAGATATAACCTAGATAGCGGCAAGCGCTTCCGCGAGTTTTGTGACACCGATGATATCCATCCCGGCTATTGGCTTTTTGGGTGCGTTGCCCTTCGGAACGATGGCGAGTTTGAAGCCGTGCTTGGCTGCTTCGTTAAGGCGTTCCTGGCCATTGGCAACGGGCCGGATTTCTCCAGAGAGTCCCACCTCACCGAAAACCACCAGATCACTAGGAAGTACCCTGTCACGGAAGCTGGATACGATCGCAAGCAGGAGTGCCAGGTCGCTGCTGGTTTCAATAATGCGAATACCCCCTACCGCATTTACGAAGACATCCTGATCCGAAACCTGAAGCCCACCATGACGATGCAGAACTGCCAGAAGCATGGCCAGTCGATTGCCTTCAAAACCCACCGCCACGCGACGCGGATTACCCAGTACCGATTCATCGACGAGCGCTTGCACCTCAACTAGAAGTGGCCGGCTACCTTCCCAGACCACCATGACTACACTGCCAGGTGAGATCTCGGTTGCACGTGACAGAAAGATCGCAGAGGGATTCGCGACCTCCCGCATACCACGCTCCGTCATGGCGAATATCCCGACTTCATTGACCGCCCCAAAGCGGTTTTTGCTACTCCGTAACGTCCTGAAGCGACTGTCGGTCTCGTCATCGAACATGATGAATGTATCAATCATGTGCTCTAGTATCCTCGGACCGGCAAGATTGCCATCCTTGGTGACATGCCCCACCATCACGAGCACAGTGCCGGTTTGCTTAGCCTGGCGAATAAGCGCGGCTGCCGACTCCCGAACCTGCCCCACGCTACCGGGACTCGACTCTGCTGAATCAGAATACATAGCCTGAATGGAATCTATCACGCAGAGTGCAGGCGGATTCTCAGTCCAGGTGCTCAAAATGCGTTCGACATGGGTCTCAGCCATCACCTCAGCCTTGTCACTCGGCAAGCCCAAACGTGTCGCCCGAGACGCGACCTGTGCCAGACTTTCTTCTCCAGTGATGTAGAGTGCTTTTTGCGTCTCGGCGACCCCACACAGCACTTGTAGGAGCAAGGTACTTTTTCCTGCACCGGGATTTCCGCTCAGTAAAATGGCTGAGCCAGTTACCATGCCACCGCCCAAAACTCGATCGAGCTCTGCCAGACCCGAGGAAATCCTGGAAGATCGCTCAACCGAGACATCGCCAAGTAAACTCTTGGGTGACAATTCACCCGCGTAACCTTGCCGTTGCACCGAATCAACACTTAGCTGACTGAGCGTATTCCAGGCGGTGCAGCTACTACACTGCCCCTGCCACTTGGCATAATCAGCACCGCAGTCCGAACAAACAAAGGCAGTTTTACGTTTCGCCACGGTTACACATATTGTCTGGTGACACGACTAGCAACATGACACATCAGGGTATAAGGGATTGTCCCCGCAAGTTCCGCAACTTCCTCTATCGGTAATTCCCCTCCCCACAAAACTACCTGATCACCCACTGCAACCTGATCGGTATCGTGTAGCGCGATGCAGGTCATATCCATGGCAATTCGACCAGCCAGTTGTCTTCGCTGACCACACAGAAGCACAGGCGCGGTTATTTCCCGCGGATAGCCATCTGCATATCCTGTGGCCAACACCGCTACCTTGGATGCTTTTTCAGCTATCCAGGTACCCCCGTAACCCACCTTTTCACCTGCAGGTATGTTATTGATCGCAATAACCGGTGCGGACAGCATCATCGCCGGGGTCAATTGAGTACGCTGGGCCGCAAAAGGCGAAACACCATATAGCATTAAACCGGGTCGCACCCAATCCAGGTGAGAATCGGGATAATCCAAAATGCCCGCGGAATTCGCCAATGACAATGGAAGACCAAAGGCGCTAGCACCGCCGAGGAATGTATCAATTTGCTGTCTCGTATATTCCCGGTCGGAATCCGCTGAGGCAAGGTGACTCATGATGCCGATGACGTTATGGAATGCCAGTGCGTCCAACACTTTTGGCAAAGAATCTATTGGGAAACCCAGTCGGTTCATACCAGAATTCACTTTGACCCAGATCCCACCGGAGAAGTGCTGGCCTTGCAACAGTGCCAGCTGATGTGGTGAATGTACGACTACATCTAACTTCAGATCTGCCGCACTATGCATTTCTATCTCGTCAAGAAACCCACCGAGCAGGGTAATTGGTTGCGCGATACCATCGCTTCTTAGCGCCTGCGCCTCATTCAAGCGAGCAACACCAAAACCATCAACATCGTCTAGGTGAGCGGCCACCGGAACCAGTCCGTGACCGTATGCATCAGCTTTAATGACGGCCATCACCTTGCTGCGAGGCGCAGTTTTTCGAACAACGGCAAGATTACTGGTAATTGCGGCCAGGCTTATTGCCGCACTAGTCGTAGATGACATTAGGATGAGGGATCAGTAAAAATCATCATAACCCTGGGCGAGATCTTCGAACTTAGTATATTGCCCAACAAATGCGAGTTTCTTTTTACCAATGGGTCCGTTGCGCTGTTTCAATATTATAATTTCGGCCAACCCTTTCTCTGCATCTTCGTGGTAAACCTCATCCCGATAAATCGCCATGATGACATCTGCATCCTGCTCTATGGCACCAGACTCCCGGAGGTCAGACATGATTGGGCGCTTATCCGGACGTTGCTCCAATCCCCGATTAAGCTGAGACCCAGCTACCACGGGACAATCGAATTCCTTGGCGATAGCTTTCAGAGACCGTGAAATTTCAGAAATCTCACCAGCCCGGTTTTCGACCGTGCCGTGAACCTGCATTAACTGCAGATAATCAACCAATATCATGCCCAGATTGCCATGCTCACGCGCTACCCGTCGTGCGCGTGCTCGAATCTCGTTCGGTGTAAGCGCCGCCGTATCATCGACAAATAACGGGCAATCGTTCAACAGGGTCACAGCGGAGGTCAATCTCGGCCAGTCATCATCGCCTAGCTGACCACTTCGAATCTTACTTTGATCGATACGTCCAAGGGACGACAGCATTCTCAGAATGAGGCTATCTGCAGGCATTTCCATACTGAAAACAAGGACTGGTTTGCTGTCAGACATTGCTGCATGCTCAGCAATAT
>JAQWMV010000065.1 GCA_029246605.1 Pseudomonadales bacterium
TCTTGCGCTGGCTATGTAACTTCGAGTTAAGAAATAAGCGTCTGATCTAAGTCTGCCAATATTGATCTGGTAACTCTGTGTCAGGGGCGCTTTTTGGAGTCGATTGTCTGACAGGAGTGACAGTGCGATTTCGCCCTCCCGATTAGCGATTGCGATTGCCGCTCGGAGCATCAGGAAGTTAACGGATGTTGTACTCGTTAAGTGAGGGTTGACGATAAGTTCCAGGATTTTCCGGGCTTGTAAAACTTCACCGAGATCGAAAGCAATCAACGCGGCGCTGAGCCGAAGTGTAGTTGCCTGAGTGACATCCGATTGCTCTGCACGCATCAATAATGAATTAACAGATTTTAAGGGTATCTCTGATCGTTGTGCTGGTTCTCGATCTGGATCTTTAGTTATGGTCGTGGCGCAGCTTGATACAAATGCCGCAACCAATACTACTTTGATATAACGCGTCAACATAGAGAGGGTCAATTCTGGTTTCGGGTATTATCACACATCCGAATCACGTGGTCTTATGGATTTCGACTGTATAGCGTGTCAGCTTTGGAAGGAGGCTAATGTGAGTGAAGTAAGAGATAAAGGTGGGGCATTGTATGTTGTGGCAACGCCAATTGGGAATCTTGATGATATCTCGGCGCGCGCTTGTCGCATACTTTCGAGCGTTGCATATATAGCTGCCGAAGACACCAGGCACACAGGCTCGTTATTGCGTTATTTGGGCATCGACACGCCCATGAGGGCATATCACGATCACAATGAAGTCTCTCAGTCTGAAAAAATTGTCGCGGATCTTAAGAATGGCAAAGAAGTTGCCGTTGTGTCCGATGCTGGCACTCCCCAGATATCGGATCCAGGCTATCGCTTAGTCAAACTGGCGTTGATGGAGGGTTTGATTGTAGTGCCGATTCCCGGTGCAAGTGCAATTATCTCGGCGCTTAGTGCATCCGGTGTTGCTGCGTCTCGTTTTACCTTTGAGGGGTTTTTGCCTGCTAAAGAGCAGCAGCGTCAAAAAGCATTAGTGAAGCTGTGCCATGAGACCCGTACTATGGTGTTCTACGAGGCGCCACATCGCGTCTCTGTCGTCGTGAATGATATGCAGCGGATTCTGGGTGGAGATAGGCAGTTGTCCATTGCCAGGGAACTCACCAAGATTCACGAGCAGATATTCTTTGGCTCCATTACAGATGCGATTCAAGCTTTATCACAGGGAGCTATAACCGCAAAAGGAGAATTCGTACTCATTGTAGAAGGTGCAAGCGAGTCTGCCGTTTTAGTTGATGCTGATATTGAAAAGGTGATGCAAACGTTGATCAACGAGTTGCCTGCGAGTAGGGCCGCTGATGTTGCATCTAAATTGACCGGTGAGTCACGAAAGTCGCTGTACGAAATTGCCGTTTCCTTGAAGAACAGTAGAGATAAATGAGATTGTGTAAAAGTCGTTTTGGCATTAACCTGCGCCTGAGAGTCAACTAGGCAATCGCCGTCCCGTCTTAGGATAGGAGGGAGGAAAGTCCGGGCTCCACAGGGTAAGGTGCCAGGTAACTCCTGGGAGGCGTGAGCCTACGGAAAGTGCAGCAGAAAATATACCGCCAGGTCTGCGAGACTGTTTACAGTATTGTGAGTCTGGTAAGGGTGAAATGGTGCGGTAAGAGCGCACCGCGTTGGCGGTAACGTCAACGGCAGTGTAAACCCCACCTGGAGCAAGACCAAATAGGAATCCTAATGCTGTGACCCACAGTTGGATTCGGGTAGGTCGCTAAAGATACATGGTGACGTGTATCGTAGATGAATGATTGTCCTCGACAGAACCCGGCTTACGGTTGACTCTCATCACCAGAATGACTAAGCATAATAGATATATAAAATTTTTTTTATATAATAAATTAGTCTATTAAGGTCTATAGTTGAGAAGTTACATTAACTATGGGCAGTATCTAATTGTATTAATATCCTTTCTCGGTGGGTCCTCACTGAATCTCTGAAAAATACACCTAAGTTATTGTGTTTTAACAATTAATTCCTTTTTTCATTCCTTGACAAGACGACGCCGCCTTCTTAATGTGCGTGGTGAGAAAAAGTGGGTATTTGTGTAGTTTTGTGGAGATTTACACCTAATCAAGTAATGATCTGCCGACTTCACAAGACTACTTAGCCCAAAATCTGATTATAAGGTGCAAAACAGCGTGTTTCGAGGTGTAAATAACATCAATCTGGATGCGAAAGGGCGGTTAGCGGTTCCAGTACGCTATCGAGAACAGCTCGTGCAACACTGTGCCGGAGAGATGGTAGTCACAATCGACACTGAGGAAAAATGCCTGCTGATCTATCCCAGGCCGGAATGGGAGGATATTCAGCGTCGTGTTGAGGGCTTATCCAGTTTTGATGTCGCAACCCGTCGAGTGCAGCGTCTACTCATTGGGCATGCCACGGATATTCAAATGGATGGCAGCGGGCGAGTTTTGCTAACGCCACCGCTGCGCGAGTATGCAAACCTTGATAAAAAAGGGGTCCTGCTGGGTCAGGGGGCCAAGCTGGAATTGTGGAATGAGGAATATTGGCTGGCGCGACGCGATTCGTGGCTTTCTGATCCTGCGGGGCTTGAAATACCCGATGAACTTAAATCGCTGTCGCTCTAGGTGAATACTGTGCATCAAACCGTTCTCCTTCACGAAGCAGTGGATGCACTAGTTACTAAACCCGATGGAAGATATGTTGATTGTACCTATGGCAGAGGTGGCCACAGTCAGGCGATCACTAACAGGCTAGATGCTAAGGGTTCATTGTTGGCAATGGACAAAGACAGTGATGCAGTTGTCGATGCGAGTACGCGTTTCGCCGGCGATGATCGCGTGACGGTTGTGCATGACTCCTTTAAGAACGTTGCGCAGCATGTGGCGAAACCAGTCGATGGCATTCTGCTGGACCTCGGTGTGTCTTCGCCACAACTTGATTCAGCGGGAAGAGGATTTAGCTTTATGGCTGATGGTCCTCTCGACATGCGTATGGATACAGACCATGGCATAACGGCCGGCGAATGGTTAGAGAGCGCTGAGGAATCTGAAATCGTAAGGGTTCTTAGAACATACGGTGAAGAGCGATTTGCAAAACGTATTGCTCGAAGCATTGTTGAAGTTCGCCAAACACAAAAAATTGATAGAACAAAATTTCTTGTAGAAATTGTTGAGGCGGCAATTCCTGTAAAAGAAAAAAATAAGCATCCAGCGACGAGATCATTCCAGGCAATTCGTATTCACATTAACCAAGAGCTTGAAGAATTAAAGGAATGTCTCGCGGATGTTGTTGATTTGCTGGCCTCCGGAGGCAGGTTGGTTGTGATCAGTTTTCATTCTCTGGAAGACAGAATAGTAAAACGGTTCATCAGGGACATGGCAAGAGGCACGTTACCTGCAAAGCTTCCCATTTTTGATCGCGATGTTGCAAGGTCGCTGAAGCCGATTGGTAAAGCGGTACGTGCAGGTCAAGATGAAATTGCACACAACCGACGCTCACGGAGCGCAATCATGCGTATCGCGGAGAAGCTTTAGTGAAGCCGTTGATCGAACTTGTAGCGTGGCTGTTTCAGGCCCAGAGGATGACGGCTGTCGTTTTAGGTGCTGTTGTTATGTTGTCGGCATTTGGCGTCATTGTGGCATCCCATGAAACCCGTGCTATGTATCGTGAAATTCAAGTGTTGCAGAAAGAAAATGACGATCTGCAAAGTGAGTATGAAAAGCTCCTGTTGGAGCAAAGTGCCTGGGCGAATAATTCTCGTGTTGATGAAATTGCCCGCAATAAATTGCAGATGGTACCTCCGGATGTACATGAAATTGTCATGGTGAGGAATTTTCAATGAATCCGCGCCTCCTGTTTGTTGCAATCTGTGTAGTGCTGGTCGGAACCGTATTGGAAGCGAGACTGGCGCAGTTGTACTTCATCGAGAAAGATTTCTTGCAGGATCAGGGCGATGCCAGAACCATACGAATGGAACGTATTAATGCACATCGCGGCATAATCAGAGATCGTTTGGGTAAGCCAATGGCGGTTAGCTCTCCCGTTGTGTCGCTTTTTGCTAACCCGAAAGAGATAACCCATAACGAAGAGAAGCTGCGCGGCCTTGCGGGATTCTTGGGCGTGTCCTATGAATCGTTTATGGAAAAGATTGATCGTAATCAGTCGAAAAACTTTGTTTATCTGCGTCGACATCTACCTCCCGCCGAGGCAAGGAAAGCGATGGCGTTAGGCGTTGAGGGTGTCTTTGAAGAAAAAGAATACCTTCGATTCTATCCTGGCGGTGAAGTCTCGGCTCATGTTGTTGGCTTTACAGATATTGATGACCATGGACAGGAAGGTTTGGAGCTTTCTTTTGATGAATGGCTTTCGGGTGAACCGGGTAAAAAGAAAGTCCTGATAAATCTTTATGGTGAAATCGTGAAGGACCTGATGCCGGTGAAAGATGCTGCGCCAGGGAAAAATCTTGACCTTAGTATTGATCTTAGGTTGCAGTATCTTGCCTATCAGGAGCTCAAAAGCGCGATCTCGCACTATGGTGCAGCATCAGGATCTGTAGTGATTCTCGATGTGCCTACCGGGCAGGTGCTTGCTATGGTCAATCAGCCTTCCTACAACCCGAATAATAGACTGAACCTTGACCTTGCTACTGTTCGTAATCGTGCCGCCACTGACGAGTTTGAGCCCGGGTCCACAGTAAAACCATTTACAGTGGCCGTCGCATTGCAGTCTGGCTATGGCGCTGAGAGTGAAATCGATACTGATCCTGGTTTCGTTCGAGTCGGAAATTTCACGATACGTGATCCTTCAAATCGCGGCATGCTGAATCTATCTCAGATTATCGCCAAATCAAGTCAGGTTGGGATCAGTAAACTAGCGTTGACGCTTAATGAATATGATGTGTGGGCGTTATTTCAGGATGTTGGTTTCGGGCGGAGTACTGGTTTTGGGTTTCCTGGAGAAAGGGCAGGATATTTGCCGAATCACCGTCGTTGGACGGATATTGAACGTGCAACTTTTGCCTATGGGTACGGCCTAACGGTTACACCGCTACAGCTTGCAAGTGCGTATTTGGCAATAGCATCGGGAGGGATCCGCCGTGATGTGACGTTGCTGAAAAATGTAGAAGTCAATGAAACAAGAGTGCTCACCAAAGAGGTCGCCCATAGTATTGGCTTGATGTTACGTGCTGTCGTTACCGATGGCACAGGTGGTAAGGCAGCGATACCTGCCTACCAGGTCGCTGGTAAAACGGGCACTGTTAGGAAAATTGGAGAAGGGGGATATGAAGACACGCAACATTTGGCGTTCTTTGCTGGTATGACACCCGCTGAGGACCCCAGACTTGTTGCTGTTGTTCTCATCAACGAGCCGCAAACACAAGAGTACGGTGGTGGAGCCTTAGCAGCACCAGTTTTTTCAAGGGTAATGGGTGGTGCGTTACGTCTGTTAAATGTTCCCCCCAGGGTAAACGTGGTGGCCTCAAAATGACGATGCTAAGTCAACTCATACCCGATGTGTCTCTGAAGCAAGATGTCATGATTCAGGGCATTACTGACGATTCGCGAAACATTAAACAGGGTGATTTATTCGTAGCGTTGCCTGGAATTAAACATGATGGCAGAGCCTATATACAGGATGTAGAAGGTCTGGCGGCGGCGGTTATTTGCGAGTTCCCTGCGCCAACGGAAAATATTGGTATACCCGTTGTCGGTGTTAAAGACCTGCGTGAAAAAACGGGTGATATCGCTAGTCGATACTTTGGTATGCCTTCGCAACAACTGACCGTCTTTGCTGTAACAGGTACCAATGGAAAAACCTCTGTCGCAAATTTTGTCGCAGAAGCTGCAACCAAATTGGGTAAAAAGTGTGGCGTTATAGGCACCCTTGGCCACGGCATACCACCGGTCCTGACTGCGGGAGGTCTGACGACTCCTGACGCAATCACTTTACAGGCAAAATTGGCTTCGCTTTTGGGTGACGGGTGTTCAATGGTTGCTCTTGAGGCTTCCTCTCACGGTCTTGCGCAGGGGCGACTTAACGGTACCTTGATAGAGATCGCGGCGATAACCAATATTTCAAGGGATCACCTCGATTACCATGACAGCTTTGATGATTATATGGAATCGAAGCGCCGCCTGTTGGAATGGTCGACGCTAAAAACAGTGATATTCAATCTAGATGATCCGCGAACTTTAGAAATTTCACGGTCTGCACAGGGTGAAGCTATCTCATATGGTTTGGCGAATCATGCGGATGTCGTTGCGCGCTCGATTGAGTTTAGTGATTCTGGTTTGTCGTTTGAACTTACCTCGCCCTGGGGTGAGGCGAAGGTAACTTCTGGGTTGCTTGGTCGGTTTAATGTAAGCAACTTGTTGGCCACAGCGAGTGTTCTGGGTGCGATGGGCTTTGAGTTCCAAAAAATTGCGGATGTTCTGGGTGAAATTGGAAATGTCCCTGGTCGTATGGACGCTATTAGACAAGAAGGCTTCCCTCTGGTGGTCGTCGATTATGCACATACACCAGACGCTTTAGAAAAAGCATTGCAGGCGCTTCGGGAACATATGCAGGGAAAAATATGGTGTGTGTTTGGGTGCGGTGGTGATCGAGATACTGGCAAGAGACCACAGATGGGCGAAGTGGCGTCGAGATTAGCTGATCATGTGATCATCACGAATGACAATCCAAGAAACGAGGATCCCAAGTCAATAGCGAACGATATATCTAAGGGGATTGTCAGCGAACATTTTGTTGAGCTCTCTAGAATCAGTGCCATTCAACTAGCTATAGAATCTGCAGATGCCGGTGATGTTGTGTTGATTGCCGGAAAGGGGCACGAGGGCTATCAAGAGATAGATGGAGAAAAAAGACCTTTTAGTGATTCTTCGGTAGTGAAGCAGTGCTTTGGTTCGACGGGTTTGGAATAGAGGATGTGGTGGAAAAGTTGATTTTTGGATTAGGAAAGACGGGTTTTAGTTGCGCTAGCTACTTTGAACGTAGCGGTGTCTCATATTCCGTTGTTGATGATGATCCGAATCCGCAGCGACTTTCAGCGCTGCGTAAGTTGAACCCTGCCGTGCAATTTTCGATGGTCGATGAGACATCGGTCATGTCGGCGGATGAAATAGTTGTCAGTCCCGGCGTACCTCTATCTCTGCCATTACTTAAGCAGGCAAAGGCTTCAGGGATTGCTATTACCGGTGACGTTGCGATGTTCGGTCAACTTGCTGAGGCGCCAATTGCTTTGATCACAGGGTCGAACGGAAAAAGCACAGTGACGTCGTTACTCGGGCGCCTCGCAGCAGCGCAGCAGTCAGGCGTGAAAGTGGGTGGGAATTTGGGAACTCCTTGCCTTGACTTACTCAGTGATGATGCTTCTTTGTACATCCTTGAGGTATCGAGCTATCAGCTAGAGCTAGCGACGTCGATACCGGCAGCGGTGTCGGTTGTGCTGAATCTATCTCCCGATCATGAGGACAGGTACGAATCGAACGCCCAATACTACGCGACGAAGATGAACGTATACCGAAATTGTAAAGTTGCATTGGTTAACAGAGACGTGGATGTGCCGGCCCTAAATACCCCGAATGTTGTTTCCTTAGGCACTGACGAACCCACGAATGATATAGATTTTGGCGTAAAGGATAAGTTCTTAGTACGTGGGGATGAGAGGCTGATTGCTTTAGATGAGTTACCCCTTGATGGCAGGCATAACATGCTCAATTGCATGGCTGCCTTAGCTCTCGGTGAGTCTCTTAACCTGAATATGAGTCGTATGCTAAATGATTTATCTGGTTTTGTAGGATTACAACATCGGTGCGAGAGAGTAGGAAGTATTGATGGCGTAGATGTCTACAATGATTCAAAGGCGACCAACGTTGCTTCGACACTGGCGGCCATCACTAGCTTTGGTGATGTGACTAAAAATGTTGTACTCATTCTTGGCGGCGAAGGGAAAAATGCAGACTTTTCTCTGTTACGGGAGGCCGCTGAGAAATACCTTAGGCATGCTGTTGTTTTTGGAAAGGATCAAGGTGCGATCTCTCATGCTTTGGCTGATGCATGTCCCCTCAGTCTGAGCGTATCGCTCGATGAGGCGCTTGAGCTTGCTTTGAATCATGCCCAGAGGGGCAATGTCCTTTTGTTTTCACCGGCATGCGCAAGTTTCGACATGTTCGAAAACTATTCTGTCCGAGGGGATGCCTTTAAGTCATTAGTGATGGAGGTGATGGGTGACTGAAAACAATCGATTTCCTCTGGACCCCATAGTGTTCTGTGCAGCGCTGATGTTGATTTTGCTTGGTCTTACCATGGTGGCATCTGCTTCAATAGAAATTTCTGCGCGAAACTACGATAACCCCTTTCATTTCGTTAGTAGACATGCGGTGTATCTCCTTATCAGTATAGGTGCAGGTGCGCTGGCGGTCGTCACGCCGATGAAATTTTGGCAGGGTATGGGTCTGCCGCTATTGTTCGTAGGGTTTGGCTTGTTAATCGCAGTTCTGATTCCTGGGGTCGGTCGTGAGGTTAACGGCAGCGTAAGGTGGATATCTATGGGGTTGTTTACCGTCCAGGGTTCAGAATTCTTGAAGTTATTTGTTGTGCTATATCTGGCTGGCTATCTCGTGAGAGTCGGGGTTACGGAAGATACGGACTGGCGTAGTTTTATCAAACCATTAGCTATCGTTATGGCGCTGGTTTTCCTGCTGATGGCGCAGCCTGACTTCGGTGCGTCGGTCGTCATTATGGGCGCTGTAATTGGTGTTATTTTTCTAGCTGGCGCACCGTTTAAGTACTTCATGCCACTACTACTTGCTTCTGTTTCCGCGGGTATGCTTTTGGCCACTCTGCAACCCTATCGATTGGCGCGACTGACCGCGTTCACCAATCCCTGGGAGCATCAGTATGATGGTGGTTATCAGCTGACCCAGGCACTAATCGCGTTTGGCCGAGGAGATTTGTTTGGTCTCGGCCTAGGGAACAGCATCCAGAAATTGTTTTTTCTTCCAGAAGCACACACTGACTTCCTCTATTCAATTCTGGCTGAGGAACTCGGCTTGATTGGCGCCACGGTGGTTATCACGCTGTTTTGTATTTTACTGTTGCGAGCATTGTGGGTAGGAAAAGTTGCAGAGGAGCAGGGGCAACACTTTCACGCCTATGTCGCGTACGGCGCAAGTTTGATGCTGGGTATTCAGGTCTGCATCAATCTTGGGGTCAATCTCGGGCTGTTACCAACTAAAGGATTGACGCTTCCGCTGATGAGTTATGGCGGTAACAGCTTGATAGTCAGCTGTTTGATGATCGGTATCGTGCTCCGAATAGAGCTTGAATGCAGAACACAACAGCGGTCTCGAACTCCTCAAAGGAGGTTCCGTGCCAGGTAGCGTATTTAACGCTGTTCCTGAGATGCGTCGTATTAAGCGCATTCACTTTGTCGGCATAGGCGGTGCAGGCATGTGCGGTATAGCTGAAGTTTTGCTGAACCAAGGATATGAGATATCCGGGTCGGATTTATCTGAGTCTTTGGTTACTCAGAGATTAAAGAGCCTCGGCGTGGAAGTGTTTGTGGGCCATGCAGAACAGCAGGTGACTGGCGCAGATGTCATCGTAACGTCTTCTGCCATCGATCAAAACAATGTCGAGGTTGCTGCCGCTGTGGAGAAAAGAATCCCCGTAGTACGCCGCGCGGAAATGCTCGGTGAGCTGATGCGTTATCGACATGGTATTGCTGTTGCAGGTACTCATGGGAAAACCACGACGACTAGCTTGATTGCATCAATCTTGGCTCAAGCGAAGCTCGATCCGACTTTTATCATCGGGGGTTTGCTCAATAGTGCTGAATCAAACGCGAAGTTAGGCGCAAGTCGTTACTTGGTAGCAGAAGCGGATGAAAGTGACGCTTCGTTCCTGCATCTTCAACCCTTAGTGGTCGTTTTAACGAATGTTGATCGTGATCATTTAAATAACTACAACGGCAGTTTTCAGAAGCTGAAATCTGCGTTTGTAGAATTTATCCATAACCTGCCTTTTTATGGTCTGCTTGTTGCCTGTATCGATGATCCCGTTGTTAGCTCAATGTTGCCTGATATCAAAAGATCCGTATTGACCTATGGCTTTGATGCAGATGCGGATATTAGGGCATATGACTACAGTCAGGATGCGGCTGAATCAAGATTCAAGGTTCGTCGTCCAGGTGATGTTCAGGATCTGGATATAGATCTTGCGATGCCGGGTAGACACAACGTGTTAAACGCACTGGCAGCTATCGCTATTGCTATTGACGAGCAAGTATCAGATGCAGATATCGTAAAAGGACTTTCTGGATTTCAGGGCGTCAGTCGCCGTTTCGAAATTCACGGTGAGTTCTCGCTTACCGACGGCACATTTATGTTGGTTGACGACTATGGTCATCATCCCAGTGAAGTCAGAGCCACCATTGATTCTGTTCGCAGTGGCTGGCCGGAAAATCGTTTGGTTATGGTGTATCAACCGCATAGATACAGCAGAACTCTAGAGCTGTTTGATCAGTTTGTGGATGTGCTTCAAAAAGTCGATTACCTAGTCCTGTTGGATGTATATCCGGCAGGAGAACAGAAAATTTTTGGTGCCACAGGTGATGAGCTCTATAAAAAATTAAGAGAACGTTGTCAGGTCGATTTTTTACCAGATATCGAGGCTGTACCGGGTCATCTGGAAATCGTATTGCAAGCAGGTGATCTTCTGCTCACACAAGGTGCTGGAGAAACTGCTCATTTAGCATCTCAACTTACCGAACAGTGGTCCCAAAGACAGGTGCGATTATGAGTAATAGATTTTTAGTCAAAGCATTGGTGAGCGTATTACTGATCGGTGTAGTTGGGACTGGCTTTTACATGATGTCCGATCTCACAGATCGAGTTGGCAACATAACGCTACGATCTGAATTGACAGATGACCAACGAGCAGAAGTGTTGGTCCAGCTGCAACAAAGTGATCTAGATTTAACCAGTATCCAGGAAGTGAAGGCGGCTCTTACGGAAATTGACTGGGTACATCGAGTCTATGTCGCAAAGAGATGGCCAAATGATCTTGAGTTGGATGTTAGAGTGCAGCAGGCAATTGCCTATTGGAATGATAATGGTTTCATCAATGCAGAGGGCGATGTGTTTGAAACCGAGCATATTGTTGGCGGAGATCTGCCACAACTATATGGCCCGAGTGGTTCTGCACAAAGGGTGATGAATGAGTATCAGCAGCTCAACCGTGTTTTATTTAAGACCGGAAGAGCTATTGAAGTATTGACGCTGAACGATCGTGGCGCGTGGGAATTTCAGGATTTTTTCGGCATAAAAGTATTGCTTGGTAAAGAAAATATTCGTCAACGAGTGCAACGATCAATGGCTGTATTGCAAGAAATTGCACAAACCGAACAGCCAGGTAAACCCATCAGAGTGGATGCCAGATATAACAATGGTGTTTCTGTTGCATGGCACGAAAAGAAATTAGCAATAGCAAAAAACTTCAAACTGCAGAGAGATGTGAGCCTATGAACAGTTCCAATGAGCACCAGATGATTGTTGGGCTAGATATCGGGACATCGAAAGTTGTCACGATTGTTGCTGAATTATCACCTGAGGGAGATATAGAAATAGTTGGCATTGGCAGTCACCCATCAACCAAAGGGTTGAAGAAAGGTGTCGTCGTTAATATTGATGCAACTGTTCAGTCCATTCAAAGGGCGATCGAAGAGGCCGAGCTGATGGCGGGGTGCCAGATTCATTCAGTCTATGCGGGGATCGCTGGAAGCCATATTAGAAGTCTAAATTCCCACGGTATTGTCGCGATTCGGGACCGCGAAGTGTATTCACCCGATATTGAAAGAGTCATTGATGCTGCGCAGGCGGTCGCGATACCGGCTGATCAAAAGATTCTACATATATTGCCCCAGGAGTACGTTGTTGATAATCAGGAGGGTGTGAGGGAACCGCTTGGCATGTCTGGTGTACGGTTGGAAGCAAAGGTTCACCTTGTGACCTGCGCAGTGAACGCGGCACAGAATATCGAGAAATGTATTAAGCGCTGTGGACTCGAAGTAGAAGATATTATTTTGGAACAGTTGGCATCCAGTTATGCGGTGCTGACTGAGGATGAGAAAGATCTTGGAGTCTGCCTTGTTGATATAGGTGGTGGAACTACTGACATCGCGATTTTCACAGAAGGTGCAATACGGCACACAGCCGTTATACCTATTGCGGGTGATCAGGTGACCCATGATATTGCCATGGCGCTTCGAACCCCGCCTCAGAATGCGGAAGAGATAAAAATAAAGTATGCCTGCGCACTAGCGAGCCTTGCAGGAGAAAACGAGACGATTAAGGTGCCCAGCGTGGGTGATCGATCAGATAGAGACTTATCACGTCAGGCTTTGGCAGAGGTCGTGGAACCTCGCTACGACGAACTGTTTACATTAATTCAGGCAGAGTTGCGACGTAGTGGTTTCGAGGATTTAGTTGCAGCAGGCATCGTTCTGACTGGAGGCACCTCGAAAATGGAAGGTGTCGTGGAACTGGCGGAAGAAATATTCCATATGCCTGTGAGCATAGGCAAGCCAAAAGGCATTTCTGGCCTTTCGGATATCGTTAAGAATCCAATTTATTCTACTGCCGTGGGCCTGCTGCAATTTGCGGCAGGTCAGCAAAAGTCAGGCATGGCTGAAAACCAGGGCGACATGGACAGCGTTATGAATCGAGTAAAAAAATGGTTTACGAATTGAGCGATACGAAGTTAAGAACTTCCCAAAAATGTCTTTACCTTAGGAGGGTGAACAATGTTTGAACTAGTCGATAACACACCACAAAATGCAGTTATCAAGGTGATCGGAGTCGGTGGCGGCGGCGGCAATGCAGTAGAGCACATGGTTGCTCAGAGCGTCGAAGGTGTTGATTTTATCTGTGCCAATACTGATGCGCAGGCGTTGCAGAATTTGACGTCGCGTACGCTGTTGCAACTGGGGACCTCGATTACTAAGGGTCTTGGTGCCGGCGCGAACCCGAACATGGGTAAAGATGCTGCATTAGAAGATAGAGACCGTATTGCAGAAGTGCTACATGGTGCAGACATGGTCTTTATCACAGCAGGTATGGGTGGCGGAACAGGGACAGGGGCGGCCCCGATTGTTGCGGAGATTGCCCGTGATCTTGGTGTGCTGACGGTTGCTGTTGTGACCAAACCCTTCATATTCGAAGGGAAGAAGCGCATGAAGATTGCTGAGGCGGGTATTGCCGAGCTCTCAGGACATGTAGATTCGTTAATCACCATACCCAACGAAAAGTTGTTGTCCATTATGGGTGAAGACACTCCCCTGCTGGAAGCTTTTGGTGCCGTTGATGACGTGTTACTTGGTGCTGTTCAGGGAATTGCAGATCTCATTATTCGTCCAGGCATGATTAACGTCGACTTCGCAGATGTGCGTACTGTGATGAGTGAAATGGGTATGGCAATGATGGGTAGTGGTACCGCTGTTGGCGAGAGTCGAGCACGTGAGGCTGCTGAGGTCGCAATTCATAGTCCGTTACTTGAAGACGTCGATTTTAATGGCGCCAGAGGCATCCTGGTCAATATTGCAGCCGGCAAAAGTATTTCCCTGGGTGAGTTTTCCGAGGTCGGTGCGACAATAGAGGAATTTGCCTCCGAGAACGCAACCGTCGTTGTTGGGACGGTAATTGATACAGATATGGATGAGCAACTCCGTGTGACCGTGGTGGCTACTGGGCTGGGCACTGAACAGTTCGAGAAGCAGCATCATAAGGTTGCAGAAGAGGTCCAGAAAAAAGTCGCGGGAGATGGCGCTCTAGATTATGGTGACTTTGATAAACCGACGGTCATGCGAAATCGTGTAATAGAAGGCGGAAATACTGAAGTTCCAGATGGCAAAGATCTCGAATATTTGGATATACCCGCATTTCTGCGACGACAGGCCGACTAGAACGGAAAATCAGGTCGAGAGTGCTTAAGGAAAGTGCTCAAATAGTGCAACTTTTCGATGATTTTGTAGCCCGAATGATGCGCAGACGGCTAATGCTGTGGATAGAGCGCTTTGGGGGTAAATCTGGTACTATTCTCGCCGCAATTAGGATAATAAGAATAATGATTAGGCAAAGAACCTTAAAGAACGTCATTAGAGCGACTGGTGTGGGCTTACACACCGGTGAAAAAGTGTATCTTAAGCTCAGACCAGCACCCATAGACACTGGTATTGTTTTTGTTCGAACGGATACGGACCCTGCCGTAGAAATACCGGCCAGGACTGAGTTCGTAGGCGATACCACGCTTGCAACTACCATTATCAAAGACGGCCAGCGGATTGCGACAATCGAACATTTACTATCTGCGTTAAGCGGTCTAGGTATTGATAATGCTTATGTAGAGGTAAGTGGCCCGGAAATGCCGATCATGGATGGCAGCGCGGCAACATTTGTATTTTTGATTCAGTCCGCAGGCATCGAAGAGCAGAATGCCCTCAAAAAATTCATTAAATTCAATAAGACAATCTCAGTCTCCGGTTCCGACACGCTTGGCACCGCCTATGAGCAATCGGTGACCATACAACCATTTGATGGCTTTAAGGTCAGTCATACGATTGTTTATGACAATCCCATTATCAAAGAACAGTGTGCTGCAGTTGATTTTTCCAATACTTCCTACGTAAAGGAAGTCAGCCGTGCTAGAACCTTCGGTCTGATGCAGGAGTTTGAGCATTTGCGGGAAAGAAACCTCGCACAGGGAGGCAGCTTAGATAATGCGGTCGTCGTAGACGATTTCAGAGTACTCAATGATGATGGCCTACGACATGAAGACGAGTTTGTTCGTCACAAAATTCTGGATGCGATTGGTGACCTTTATTTGCTGGGACACAGCGTTATTGGTGAGTTCGTTGGTTACAAATCTGGCCACACAGCCAATCATGCTTTACGGCAGACAATCATGGACCAACCTGATGCATGGGAGATAGTTACCTTTTCGGACTCGAAGGCGGCGCCGATGTCGTATTCCCGACCCCTGGTTCTGGAACCAAATTAGGATTTTAATCCTCGTTTTGACAAGGTAATTAGCGCTTTGCGTAATGCCGCATCTTCGATATATTGAGCCGTGTCAGCTAATTGTTTTGCATTTTTAGCGGAAGGTAACCGCGCACTCGGGCGAAGATCGATTTTTGTAGGTTCGAAAGGCTGAACTGAAACCTTCAAGTTGTCGATATTGTGTTGATGACGAAGGAGTGCAACAAGATTATGATGACGATAGCGTACTTGCGTTGCGACAGCGCTTGATTGCGCCACCAGATGAAGCGTACCATCGGCGATTGCAGCCACATGAATGTCACCCTTGACGTGTTTGTTGATAAGTTCCTGGATGGCGAGAAGATCTTTGGCGTGTGCGTAGAGGTGTTTGAGGACGCTGGATTTGCCGAGTATTTGTGTTGGTTGTTTAAAGGACATTCGTCAACGTAAAATGGTAGTTATAGGAACGAGCTTAGCTGAATCATAACCGATGAAATTCATAATTGTAGATAATCGTACCGGGAAGCACCGGTCCTTCGCTGCCAATGGTCTGGTACTCGGTCTGACCATTGCCGGTTTGCTGGGTATCCCGGCCCTCACAGGCTTGTTCTCGTATCAGCATGGACTTGGTGATGCTGGTTTAAACAATCAGTTGGTAGATCGCTGGCGAGACGTACTCAAGGCCCAACAAGAAGATATCAAGAGTACCAAAACTGCTGCTCAGGAAAGCCTGGAAGCGAGCGCACTACGTCTTGCCCAGTTGCAGGCGAGAATTGTACGACTGGATGCTCTGGGTGAACGACTAACCCGTGTTGCTAAGTTGGAAGAAGGGGAGTTTGATTTCTCCCAGCCACCAGCCCTTGGTGGACCACTAAAAGAGAATATGTCGAGTAACTCGGATTTACCGGACTATATGCAGTTGTTGGATCAACTGGGAACGGATATTGAAAGCCGTGAGCAACAACTGTCTGTACTTGAAACATTGCTGGTGTCGCGCAAGATGCAAAAGGATGTGTTTATTGCCGGTCGTCCAGTACAGAAAGGCTGGATGTCCTCGCGGTTCGGAACAAGAAATGATCCAATCACGGGTAAACGAGCGTGGCACAGTGGTGTCGATTTCGCAGGTAAGGATGGCTCAAGTGTCATAGCAGTAGCCGCCGGTGTGGTTGTTTATGCAGGTACTAGAAGTGGCTACGGCCTATTGGTTGAGCTAAACCATGGTAGCGGTTTCAAGACGCTGTATGGCCATCATAAAAAGCTTCATGTTCGTGTTGGCGATATTGTTAAGAAAGGCCAGGTGATCGGTTCAATGGGAAGCAGTGGCAGATCGACCGGTCCCCATGTTCATTTCGAAGTCTACAAGAACGGGCGAGTAGTTGATCCTGCATCCTATATTCATCGCGCCAGTCGCTGAATAAAATCTCCATTCCAGAGCATCCCGCTCTAAAATGGTCTCAATCCAGAGATGGAGGAGACCGATGATATTTATGCCAGTGGAGAGATCTACGTAATGCAGTTTATAAGCAAATTATTTGGTAGTAAAAATGATCGCGAACTGAAGCGAATGGGAAAGATCGTTGCCGATATTAATGCGCTGGAAGACAGTCTGGAAAAACTTAGCGATGATGTGTTAAAGCAACGAAAGGACGAATTTCGAATCCGGTTGGATGAAGGGCAATCAGTAGACAGTCTATTACCTGAGGCGTTTGCAACCGTGCGGGAAGCAGGTAAGCGTGCGCTTGAAATGCGCATTTTTGATGTCCAGTTAATTGGTGGGATAACGCTGCACCAGGGTCGTATCGCTGAAATGCGAACTGGAGAAGGTAAAACGCTGGTTGCAACTCTGGCCCTGTATTTAAATGCTCTAAGTGGAAAGGGCGTTCATCTTGTCACCGTTAACGATTATCTCGCCAAATGGGGAGCGCAATGGATGAGGCCTCTATACGAAGCTCTTGGTATGACGGTTGGGGTTGTGTATGCCGGTCAGGATTTGGAAGAGAAAAAAGCTAGCTACAAAGCAGACATTACCTACGGCACCAACAACGAAATAGGCTTTGATTATTTGCGCGACAACATGGCTTTTTCTATGGAGGAAAAAGTACAGCGAGAATTGCACTATGCAATTGTCGATGAAGTGGATTCTATCCTTATCGATGAAGCACGTACGCCACTGATAATTACCGGCGGTTTAGAAAATTCTTCAGAAGTGTATCGCGCTATTAACGGCATCGTTCCGCGACTAAAAAGTCAGGAAAAGACACCCGAGGATGTGCTAAATGAAATTGAGCCACCAGGTGACTATTTCATTGATGAAAAGCAACGTGATGTGGAACTCACTGACGAAGGCCATCAAAAAATTGAAAAGCTTTTAGTAAAAAAAGAGCTGCTGGCAGCGGATGACAGCCTGTACGGTACCGCGAATCTAATGCTCCTGCATCACGTACATGCTGCGCTGAAGGCACATTGTCTCTTTCAAAAAAATGTCCACTACATTATTCAAGATAAAGAAATCGTCATAGTGGATGAACATACCGGACGCACGATGCCCGGTCGTCGATGGTCAGGGGGTATTCATCAGGCTATTGAAGCGAAAGAAAATGTGCCGATATCAAATGAGAGTCAGACGCTTGCATCGACGACATTTCAAAACTACTTTCGAATCTACTCGAAGCTCTCAGGCATGACGGGAACAGCCGATACGGAAGCATTCGAGTTCAGACAGATTTATGGTCTTGACGTGGTTGTGATCCCAACCAATTTACCGATGATACGTAACGACCACAACGACCTGATTTATCTCACCGAAGAGGAGAAGTATGAGGCAATTGTAGAGGAGATTTCTGATGCTCTAGAGAAGAATGCACCGGTGCTGGTGGGTACGGCAAGCATTGAGTCCTCAGAGCGGTTATCGACGCTACTCAACAAGAAAAAAATCAAACACAGTGTGCTGAATGCTAAGTTTCACGAGCAGGAGGCTGAAATAATTGCACAGGCAGGCAAGCCTGCAACGCTGACAATCGCGACAAATATGGCAGGTCGAGGCACGGATATTGTACTTGGTGGTAACTGGGAATCAGAAGTCGCGAAACTTTCAAACCCATCACCAGAAAAAATTGCAGAAATACGTGAAGATTGGGAAAAACGTCATGCTCAGGTTATCGATGCCGGTGGTTTACACGTCATAGGGACGGAACGACATGATAGTCGACGAATTGATAACCAACTGAGGGGTAGGTCAGGTAGGCAGGGAGATCCTGGTTTTTCAACGTTCTACCTGTCACTTGAAGATGATCTCATGAGAATATTTGCTTCTGATCGGGTACGTAATTTAATGCAAACCCTAGGGATGGAGAAAGGTGAAGCCATCGAACATCGCATGGTGACCAATGCTATTGAGAAGGCACAGCGCAAAGTAGAAGGGCGAAATTTCGATATCAGAAAGCAGTTGCTCGAATATGACGATGTCGCTAATGATCAGCGTCAGATGATCTATGGTCAGCGTAACGAACTTATGGAAGCTGACGATATTTCTGCAAATATTGACGCGCTCTGGGATGTTGTCATCAATCAAGTCATCGACAATTTCATTCCGCCGCAAAGTTTGGAAGAGCAATGGGATGTTGCTGGGCTGGAGCAAGCATGCACCACTGAATTTAGTATTCGCTTACCGGTTCAACAATGGCTGGATTCAGACGACTCGTTAGTTGAAGAATCTTTGCGGGAGAAAATCGTCCTCGAAATCCGAGGCGAATACGTTAAGAAGGAAGAACAGGTAGGCCCTGATATTCGCTTGATCGAAAAGCGAATCATGCTTGACATCGTTGATTCTCTTTGGAAAGAGCATCTGGCTGCGATGGATTTTCTACGACAGGGGATACATTTAAGAGCCTATGCTCAGAAACAGCCCAAGCAGGAATACAAGCGTGAGGCTTTTGAACTCTTTGAAACCTTATTGAACGATATTCAATTTGAGGTGATCAAGGTACTAACACGAGTACAGTTCCAAAAATCCGAAGATGCTGAGGACTTGGAACGTCGCCGCCGGGAGGTCGAGGCCAAAAATCGCATGAGTTTTCAAAAGGAGAGCGTAAATCAAGCGCAGCCAGAGTCCGGTTCAGGAGATTCTACGCCATTCGTGCGCAGAGAACGCAAGGTGGGGCGTAATGAGCTTTGCCCCTGCGGCTCAGGTAAAAAGTATAAAGCGTGTCATGGGAAACTGGGGTAGTTATGGCTGTAGGTGAAGCGAATGTTGACTTCTATAACGTGTCTGGTGTGCGTTTGGCGGCAATTTCAGCGGGTATTATTTCTGAGGCACTCGATGTTGTGCTGTTCGAGTTTGTAGAAGGTAGCAGTACCGCCGGGATATTTACGCAGAGCTTGTTTGCTGCAGCACCTGTTATTTTGGGTAAAGAGCATTTAGAGCGTTTTACACCCCGATATTTTTTAGTCAATAGTGGAAATGCTAATGCTGCGACCGGTGATCTGGGTATGGCAGATGCACTTGACTGTTGTAAAGCAACTTCACAGCTAACAGGAACCAGGCCAGAGCAAACCCTGCCATTCTCTACGGGTGTCATTGGTGAAAGATTGCCTGTGGAGAAAATTACTGCAGTGATTGCTGAGCTTACAGAAAACCTGGAAGAGGGAAATTGGTTGCAAGCGGCGACCGGTATTATGACCACGGATACTCGACCGAAGATTGCCAGCAGGCGTTTTGAGGTTGCGGGCGCTTCAGTCACGATCACTGGTATTGCAAAAGGTGCGGGCATGATCCAGCCGAACATGGCGACTATGCTTTCTTATATTGCCACCGATGCGAAATGTGATCCTGCATTGCTGAAAGAATTGTTAATGGGCGCCGCCGAAAAATCGTTTAATCGAATCACGGTAGACAGTGATACCTCGACTAACGATTCCTGTATGTTAACGGCGACTGGAGCATCTGGCGTTGATTTAAGTGTTGATGCAACGCGAGCTATTTTTTTGGTTGAACTTACTTCACTGATGATTGAGTTGGCACAGGGGGTTATCAGAGACGCGGAGGGCGCTACAAAATTTGTAGCTGTGACTGTGGAAGCAGGTCCAAGTAACGATGTCTGTTTGGAGATGGCCTATGCGATAGCCAATTCACCATTAATGAAGACCGCAATTTTTGCAAGCGATGCAAACTGGGGTCGAATAGTGATGGCTATCGGTAAGGCTAAGGTTGATATAGACATCAAAAAACTCGACATATATATCGGAGATGTCTGTTTAATGTCAGGAGGAGGCAAGGCGCCTGACTATACCGAGGCAAGTGGCGCTAAAGTCATGGAAGATGAAGAAATCACTATTACGGTGCGACTCAACGCTGGTGACTGTCAACAAACTGTTTGGACGAGCGATCTGTCACACGAATACGTTAGAATTAATGCCGAGTACAGAACTTAACCAGTGCCGGCGGTCTGGTCCTTTATGTGAATTCCGACTTCTAGCCAGAATTAACAAAAATAGTCTCTAATCCTTATCAAGCTCACTAGCTGTCACATCATCGTGTTCTGCATCTGATGGAATACTCCGGTTACCATCAGCCCACTCTCCAAGATCAAGCAATCTACATCGGTCTGAGCAAAATGGTCTGTATCTACTTGATGGTATCCAGGCGACAGCTTGATCGCAGGTTGGGCATTTAATGATTAGGTCAGCCATATGGATTATCCAGTATTTTCTTCGATATTTGCTAGTTCGATGTACTTATTGTGCAGTGTATCGACGCGATCAATCAATTTTTTAAGACCTCCGTCATTCAAAATAATGTCATCGGCGAGGTTGAGTCGCTCGGTGCGTGTTGGCTGCGCATCCATGATAGCTTGTATCTGTTCAGGTGAACTATTGTCGCGGTTGGTGACCCGCTGTAGCTGTATTGCGGGAGGCACATCAACCACCAGCACCCGATTCATGACGGGTGAGTTACCACTGCCAGCCGAGAGAACAAGAATAGCGTAGCTTGATGTTGCCTGCTCCATCGTTTGTTTTAGTTCGGCATTAATGGGACCGTGGGTTAGTTGCTCTAGCCACTTTCTTTCGTTGGGATCGCTGAATACTATTTCCCGCAGTTTTGGTCGATTGAGGTTGCAGTCCTCCAAGAGAATATCGGTGCCGTATCTCGCAACTATTTCTGCGTGCGCCGGTTTTCCAGGCTCTACAATTGTTCGTGATGCCACATCAGCATCGGCGATGGTGACGCCGAGTTCTGCGAAGCGGTCTGTTACGGTTGTTTTTCCACTGCCGATACCACCAGCAACGCCTACTACAAACATTAAACAAAAATCTCCAGATACCAGATTAGCATTGTATCTCCCCGCAGCAATGCTGCCCATCCAGCGAGAGCGAGGTAGGGCCCGAAGGGTATTGGATTGCTTCTGTCTCTACCGAACAGAATCAACGTTCCTGCAATGACGATTCCGGCGAAGGAGGACAAAATAATAATTAGTAGGAGTGGTTGCCAGCCGAGCCATGCCCCGAGCAACGCGAGAAGCTTAAAGTCACCATAGCC
>JAQWMV010000076.1 GCA_029246605.1 Pseudomonadales bacterium
ACCGGCGAAAGATCGGTTTCTCGGCGGAAGCGATTGTATCGGTCGATAAGAATCAATGAATCGTTTACGACCACACCGCTTAAGGCGATGATGCCAAAGACTGATACGAATGACAGGTCATACCCCAGCACAAAGTGTCCAATCAATGCCCCTGCCGCACCAAATGGTATGGCCGACATAATAATCAAAGGCTGAACATAGCTTCTTAATTGGGTAGCAAGCATCGCAAAAATAACCAGCAACGCGATGATTGAGTTATTGCCAAGGGAAGCGAGGTCTTCAGATTGTGCTTTCCCGAATCCGGATTCAAGATAATTGAGCCCGGGAAACTGATCAAGCAACTCGGGTAGAACCTGTTGCTGTATCGCGTTGTTGATTTCTGTGGGGGTGGCGAGCTTCTTGTCAATATTACCGGAAACGGTGACTATTCGCTTTCCATCTACCCGATTGATCGTTGAATAGGATCGAGATTCGATGAGTTTGGCAACGATTTGTAATGGTGCCTGTGAGCCATCGGGTAAATGGATTCGTGTATTGTACAGGTCTTGAATACTGCGCCGTTCATTGTGCGGGTAGCGCACCATGACTTTGAGCTCTTCTCGTCCACGTTGTATGCGTTGTACTTCTTCGCCAAAAAAGTTGCGTCGTAATTGTCTAGCGACAGCTGCGGGTGTTAATCCAGCAGACTCCCCCGCAGATGTCAGCTCGACGTCGTACTGGCGTTTGCCCAAATTGTATGAATCCTGAATGTCGTAAACTGCGAGAAACCCTGCATAGGCTTGTTTAAGTGCATCGACCGCTAGAATCAGTGTTTCCTCATTCTGATGCGTGAGTTCGTAGGTCAGATCAGTATCAGCGCCAACTGAAAATTGCGATGAAAAAGTAAGACTCTCAATACCAGCAATGTTACCTGCGGCGATACGCCAGCGTCTTTCCAACTCAGATGCCGATAGCGTTCGCTGTGGTTCGGGATTGAGTTGAATTTGGACCGAGGCAACATTGCCAGCGATCGACACACTGCTTCCGCTGCTCGGTCCAAAGCCACTAGAGACCTGTCCGCCGATGGTAACTGTTACAGATTGTAGGGACTTATCACCGGTTTCAGAATTGATCCTATATGCAGCGTCGACTATTCGTACTGTCGCCGTCTTTGTAGTCTGGAATGGCGTGCCCATAGGGAACACGATACTGGCACTCATAGCTTCTGATTCCAAAGCAGGAAAGAAGATAAATCGCACAGCACCGGTTGACAGAAGTGAAAAAGAGCCGATTAAAAAAGCCAAGGCGACGGCAAGTGTGCGATAGCGAAAATGTACAGCAAGTTTGATGAGTGGCATAACGATCTTGTCTCTGAAATATTCCACTCGCTGGCTGATACCGGCCTGGATTTCAGTAAGAGGTGATCGGCTCCAGTTGCTACCATGGGCAAGGTGCGCTGGCAGAATGAAGAATACCTCAATCAATGACATCGCCAGTACAGCGATGACGATGACAGGCACAACGCCAAGAATCTGACCAAAGGTCCCGGTGATAAACAGGAGCGGTGCAAAAGCCGCCATCGTTGTTAGCACACCGATTAGTACGGGGCTCATCACGCCGGCGACACCCGATATCGCAGCATCCGTACCATCCAGTCCATGTTCTTGTTCGGTAATGATATTTTCACCGACGACAATCGCATCGTCGACGACGATACCGAGGACAATGATCAATGCGAACAGTGAAA
>JAQWMV010000091.1 GCA_029246605.1 Pseudomonadales bacterium
CCCAGGCATACCAATGGGCGTGGGTGGCAACCCAACATTGACATACGTATTATAGGGTGAAATCTGCTTTAAATGAGATCGTTTAAGGTCACCTTCAAACTTTTCACCTAAGCCATAGATCACGGTAGCATCAGATTGCAGCCGCATATTTTTTTGCACTCGGTTTACAAACACCCGTGAAATTTTGCCTCGATCAGCGTGACTTCCCGTTTCTTTCTCTATAACGGAGGCCATTATCAATGCCTGATAGAAATCAACAATGGCATCACCAACTGAACGGCCAGGCCACTCCTGTTCCATGGTGTCGATCATCTTCGCATGTGCGCGGCGCAAAACGTCTTTGTCTGTTTCACCACGCATAAAACGATAGGTATCGGGAAAGAACCACCCTTCTGGTTGAGTATTCGGCTTACCCAACTCCGTCATAAATGCCAGATCAGTTGTCT
This sequence comes from Pseudomonadales bacterium, assembly GCA_029246605.1. GTDB lineage: Bacteria > Pseudomonadota > Gammaproteobacteria > Pseudomonadales > Azotimanducaceae > UBA7455. Next base: position 447 of record JAQWMV010000091.1, read on the forward strand.
CCGCAAGGACTTGCTGTAGCATCTGTTCTTGCACCAGGTGTTGACGCCATTGCGCGAATGTCCAGCCTTCTAGGAAGGTTATCTGGCGCTGAATGACAACCCCGGATCGAAGCAGCCCAAGCAAATCGGAAGTAGATCCTACTACCGAGATATCATACTCCCCGGCCTTTAAAGTACCTTCAGATCTTGTCAATAAGGCATAATAACGGAACAATCGTTCCGGCGTAGTAACAATACCCCGGTCAACCAAATCGTTGGTAATACCAAAGAGCGAGCTACCAGGAAGAACCACGTACGACTGATCTTCTACTACATTAAGTGGTGCATGAATCTCTTTGTAACAGTATCCCGTCAAGAGCAAACAAACTGCTACGGTCACCAAAAAAAGCACCATGATGTCACGACGTTTGTGGGATTCAGGCACTGTCACCCCAATGTAAAGGCACTGTCAGCAGGAACATTACGAATCCAGATTTTTAAATATTAAAGTACCATTGGTACCACCAAAACCGAACGAGTTGCTGAGTGCAGCATTAAACTGAAATTCTCTGGCCGTATGAGACACATAGTCGAGGTCACATTGTTCGTCGGGGTTATCCAGATTAATGGTTGGCGGTACGACCTGGTGATGAAGGCTCAGCACACTAATCACAGCCTCGATGGAACCTGCAGCACCGAGGGCATGTCCAATCATTGATTTTGTGGAACTTACCGCGACTGTTTTCGCATGAGATCCCATGCAAGTTTTGATTGCCATGGTTTCGGCAATATCGCCCAATGGCGTAGATGTTCCATGGGCATTTATGTAACCGATATCCGACGCATCAAGGCCGGCGTCCCGTAACGCATTGTCCATCGACCTTACCGCACCAGCACCATTCTCTGCGGGCGAAGTCATGTGACTGGCATCAGCGCTCATACCAAACCCCACGAGCTCACAGTATATTTTTACACCGCGCTCCCGCGCATGCTCCAGCTCTTCCAACACAAGTATCGCGGAACCATCGCTAAGCACGAATCCATCTCGGTCTTTGTCCCATGGTCGACTGGCACGTTCAGGATCATCGTTCCTTGTCGATAGTGCTTTCATAGCGCCAAAGCCTGCCATGGTCGTTGGCGACGTTGATTTTTCTGCACCACCGGCCAACATTGCATCAGCATCACCGCTGGCTATCAGTCGGGCAGCGAATCCAATGTTGTGAGTTCCCGTAGTACACGCGGTGGTAATAGCGATATTAGGCCCCTGAAGACCATACCTGATGGAGAGATGGCCCGCGACCATATTGATCACAGAGGAGGGTACAAAAAACGGCGAAACCCGACCAGGGCCCCGATTCAAGACTACGTCATAGCAAGTTTCAATTGTGACAATACCACCGATGCCAGATCCAACCGCAACGCCAATACGATGTCGATTCTCATCGGTCACTTCCAGGCCAGCATCCGCCATTGCCTGGACACCCGTAACCAGCCCATATTGAATGAAGCCGTCCATACGCCGAGCTTCCTTAGGTGGAATGTACTCGCCTAAGTCGAAATCAGGAACTGCTCCGCCAAAGCGTACGGAGTATCCCTCTGTATCGAAACTAGATATTGGTGATATGCCACTTTGGCCATTGATCAAACCTTCCCAGGAGCTCGCTAAGGAGGCTCCAAGCGGCGTAATCATGCCAAGCCCCGTAACCACAACCCTACGACTGTTCAAGACATTCCCCTTCCCGCGCCCTTTGCCGGGGGTTTCCAATCCGTCCAAATACAAAAGCCGCATTTGCGTTCACAAATGCGGCTTTTTGACAAACTGAAATATTGACTATGTGTGTGCCTCAATGTACTTCATAGCTTCCTTTACGGTTGTAATTTTTTCGGCTTCTTCATCTGGAATTTCGGTTTCAAATTCCTCTTCTAGGGCCATGACCAGTTCTACCGTGTCGAGTGAGTCGGCACCCAGATCCTCAACAAAGGACGCCTCAGAGGTGACCTCTTCTTCTTTTACGCCCAGTTGTTCACAGACCAGTTTTTTTACTCGTTCTTCAGTAGTGCTCATTCCTGGTTTTCTCCTACATTCTCGCAGTTCAAGCTGCGCAGTTTAATGAAATGCCAGTTAACCGATCAAGCTTTTTCCTACGTGATCCTGGAGGCATCGCTGTTAGGTTTCGCTGGCGTTGGTGTGAAAAATATTAACTCATGTACATGCCGCCGTTGATATGAATCGTCTCTCCGGTGATGTATCCGGCATCTTCACTGGCGAGAAATGCAACCAGCGCCGCTACTTCATCGCTACTGCCCAAACGGCCGGCAGGGACTCGAGTCAGTAAAGCTTCTCTTTGTTCAGCTCCTAATTCCTTGGTCATATCGGTCTCAATAAACCCTGGTGCCACACTATTGACCGTGATCCCTCTCGAACCAAGTTCACTTGCCAGGGAGCGACTATAGCCCTCAATCCCCGCTTTTGCAGCAGCATAGTTACTTTGGCCACCATTGCCCATGCTCGCTACCACTGAACTAATATTGATTATTCTGCCCCATTTTGCCTTGGTCATACCCCTTAGGCAGCTCTTGGTGACACGAAAAATAGCACTAAGATTGGTGTCAATCACTGATTGCCACTCGTCATCCTTCATTCTAAGCGCAAGGTTGTCTCTGGTTATCCCAGCATTGTTGACCAGGATCTGAGGTGCGTCGTGATTCTTAACCTGATCAAAAAAACCATCGATGGAATCTGGATTACTAACATCAAGGACATAGCCCTGCCCTTTACCATTTAAGTACTCGGTTATGCCTTCGGCGCCCAATTCTGTCGTCGCCGTCCCAATAACCTGTAAATCTTCTCTAGCCAAACGTTCCGCGATGGCACGCCCGATGCCTCGACTGGCGCCAGTAACTATGGCAACTCCGGTCATTATTGAAAACCCTCAACAACACCAGCAAGGCTCTCCAACGACGAGATATTTTCAGATTCTATAGATTTGTCTATTCGGCGATTAAGCCCCGACAGTACCTTTCCTGGGCCACACTCAACGACATGACTGATATCACCTGCACGCATTTTTCGGACAGTACCCGTCCAGAGCACTGCGTTCGACATCTGCGAGACCAGGTTCTCCCTGATTTCATCGACGCTAGCAGGATATTCGGCACTCACGTTTTGAATGATCTTTATCTGGGGTGGCTGGAATGGTACATTTGCGAGGATTTCTGCCATCTGGTCTGCTGCTGGCTGCATCAACGCACAGTGGAATGGTGCGCTTACCGCAAGCTGCATGGCCCGCTTGGCCCCAGCCGCTTTACAGGCGTCTATGACCCGCGCCAGAGCAGCAACATTCCCCGCCACAACAATTTGACCGGGGGAATTAAAATTAGCTGCAGAAATGACCTGTTCACCTGCCTCGGCAGCACAAATCGCTACAACCTGGTCATCCTCAAGGCCTAAAATTGCGGCCATGCTGCCTTCACCGAGCGGCACTGCGGACTGCATGAAGCGGCCTCGCTGTTGTACCAGTCCTACCGCGTCTTCAAAAGATAGCACCTTCGCAGCAACTAATGCGGAATACTCGCCTAAGCTATGCCCGGCAACCACATCGGGATTGGCTCCTTGCTGCTCGGCCAAATACCACAAACCAACACTCGCGGTTAGCAGCGCAGGTTGCGTGAACTCTGTTTGATTCAGCTTTTCCTCGGGACCTTGCTGTACAAGATTCCACAAATCGTATCCCAGGACTTCTGACGCGCGTTGGAAAATAGGTGCCAGCTGTGCCTCGGCATCAGCCAACATTCCAACCTGCTGCGATCCCTGACCAGGGAATACAAACGCAAGTTTGCTCATGATGATGTTTTCTCTATTTGTAGGCAATTACGCCCAATCTGGACTAGTCGTCGTCCGTGCTGTGGACAACTTTTTCACCACGATAGAACCCGTCAGCTGTTACATGATGTCGACGATGTGTTTCACCGGTAGTCGGGTCCTCAGACAATGTTGGCCCTTTGAGCGAGTCATGAGACCGTCTTTGCCCACGGCGGGATCTTGTTACTTTGCTTTTCTGAACAGCCATGAATTACTCCACGTTTTAATCAATTCTATGTATTTCTATCAACTGCTTCTTAATCTATGTGCTCTATCACTCTTTTTCGTTGATAAAGCTCGACAGGTTCTCAAACGGCCTGTGAGTTGTTACTTCCGCAGTTTCACCCAAATCAGTTTCATCTGCTGCATATTCATCCGAGTCCCAGCATTGACCGCTATGTCGAGATACCATTGGCAAAGACAATATCAGTTCATCCTCCAGGATATCTGTCAGCCTAGCAACCGGCGCTTCAACGAGTATGCCCTCTTCATGCTGTGCCAGCTCTAATAGCTCATCTTCGGATTCCAGAAGCATCACATTTACCTTACATACAATCGGAAATGTCATACTCTCAAGACAAGACTGGCAGATTAGTCGAACCTCTGCCTGTACAGTACCTGTGGCCGAAACGTGTTTGCTTTCACCGCGGTGAAAACCCAGGGATACCGAAACCTCGCAATAGGGCTTCTGAACCAGATTGATGAGTCTGTCGAAACGATCCAGCGGAATAATGCCTTCGAGCAATGCTCCACTATCGGCGTATTGGCAAAAATTAACCTTGTTCGGGAGTTGCCCTGCTAACATAAGTGGCGCATCTTAGTGATCCAACCAGAACCTGTCAAAGTAAATATCGCCAGCATTATATGAACAAACCTACACTATTTCTCGGTTCCTCTTCATCCTACCGCCGCGCACTCATGGATCGGCTGCAAGTTCGGTATAAGCAGGTTAGTCCTGACTATGTAGAGCGAGATCTCCCAGGAGAAGATCCTGTTGCCATGGCACTGCGCCAGGCAGAAGGAAAAGCTAAAAGTGTTTCCCCAGACGTTGAACACTACATCATCATAGGTTCTGACCAAGTTGCCCATATGGATGGGGAGAAATTTGGAAAACCCGGGAACAAAAACAATGCTATAGGTCAGCTAGAGCGTTTCCAGGGCAACTGGGTGACTTTCACGACAGCTATTTGCCTGATTACACCTTCAGACCCTCCACAATGTACCGCCGAGTCCTATGAAATCAAATTTCGCGATCTATCCAGACAGGAAATCGAGCATTACCTAGATCGCGAGCAGACCTATGACTGTGCCGGGAGCATAAAAGTAGAATCACTGGGAATCACATTGCTGGAAGACGCCAGAGGCAGGGATATCACGACGTTGTATGGGTTGCCATTAATGCTTCTGCGTGAACAACTTTCGGCGCTGCAAGAATATAAAGTGTTACTTTAGATATTATATTTAAATATTTGTATTTATTATATATTTCTGTAATTTTTCGAATTCATCATCAAGCGGAGCAGACACTTCAAAACCAGGAAATTCCGCTAAATCTGGTACCACAAGATGATCAGCATGCAAAAGTAGTCTATGCACGCCCAATCGTTGCTTCAACAGCTTGTCTGAAGCTTCATCGCCATACTTACTGTCTCCAACCACTGGAAATCCAGCAAAACGACAATGAACTCTTATCTGGTGCGTTCTGCCGGTAATCGCTTCCACCTCAAGCAGCGATTGCTCACCATTGCTGTGTAGCAACCTAAACCCCGTACTCGAGGCTTTACCTGCATCCGAAACCTTTGACATTCGCTCTCCGCTACGCAGGGTATTTTTGGCTATTGGCGCCTCTATCAGTGTTTTACGCTTAGACCACCGACCATGAACGATCGCGCGGTAGAACTTGCCTATTTGATTACGTTCCCGCAATGCCGTTTGAATCAATCTTAGATACTGCCGGTTCTTTGCTATCATCAAACATCCCGATGTATCGCGGTCTAGGCGATGTATCAGTTCCCATCGCTCACTACCGGGAATAACCGCTCTAATCGATTCGATCACCCCCATAGACACGCCGCTGCCACCATGTACTGCGACCCCGCTGGGTTTATTAATAACTAAGATTAAATTATTCTCATATATTGTTGTTTTTTCTATATTTTTTAACGGGTTGTCGTATGTTTTTTTGTCCCCTACTCGAACCGGAGGAATGCGGAGATCGTCACCTACAACCAACCTGTGGTTCGCATTTACCCGTTTGCCATTGATACGCACCTCTCCTTTACGAATAATGCGATAGATTCTCGACTTTGGAACGCCTTTCAACTCCCGTAACAAGTAATTATCAAGCCTTTGTCCTGCAAAATCAGCATCTACAATGACATGCCTGACCTGAGGTGATGGCGATTGTTCTTTGGGTAACTCTAAATTCATTTCTTTGACGATTCGCTGTTTTTGGCTATGATGGACTACAGGTCGAGTATGCACATGTAGTATTTCGTGTATACCGAGACGGGCATGGGCCTGAGCTCAACCCGAACTCCTGAATACTGTAAACAGTATTACAACTAAGAATTTAGCAGGTTCCAGCAGACAAAGCTGTCAGCTGGGCGAATTTAACAGCAATCTCAAGATTGTGAATGTAAACGTCAAATCAGTTTATTGACAACGGAATTGTTCTTATAAGGCGATCATACTTCGGAATCGATTAGTCATCCCCATAGTCACCGGGCGATCCCGAAATGCACAGACATCCACTGTTGACAAGTAATAGCTAACGATTAAGGAATATTTTAACTCCGATTAACTAAAAATATAGATTTGGCGATGTCCATTCACATGCGATTGCATGAATAAGTGATATCGTAATGAAACGTATGTTGATAAATGCAACTCATAATGAAGAGTTGCGAGTAGCCCTAGTAGATGGGCAAAAATTATATGACCTAGATATCGAAAGCAGGTCTCGAGAACAAAAAAAGGCAAATATCTATAAGGCCCGTATAACCAGGGTCGAACCTAGCCTAGAAGCCGCATTTGTAGACTATGGCGGCAATCGCCACGGTTTTTTACCCCTCAAAGAAATTGCGCGTGAACATTTCTCCGTGTCCCCTGACAAAATCAAGGGCCGGGTAAATATTAAGGATGTTGTCAAGGAAGGTCTGGAACTCGTTGTTCAGGTCGATAAAGAAGAGCGCGGTAATAAAGGTGCAGCCCTGACCTCCTTTTACAGTCTCGCAGGGCGCTACCTGGTGCTTATGCCTAATAATCCTCGTGCTGGCGGTATCTCCAAGCGTATAGAAGGAGAAGAGCGCGACGAGCTTAAAGAAGCGATGTCAAAACTCGAAATACCTCAGGATATGGGAGTCATCGTTCGTACAGCAGGACTCGGCCGCAGTGCTAAGGAATTGCAGTGGGATCTAAATTATCTGTTACAACTGGATGAGGCAATCAAGACGGCCTCGACAAGCAACAAAAGCCCTTTTCTAATCTATCAGGAAAGTGACGTCATCACGCGTACCGTGCGGGACAACCTGCGTGATGATGTCGGCGAAATCCTGATCGACACTACAGAAGCCTTTGATCAGGCCGTGGAGTTCGTCGACAAAGTGATGCCGCAATACAAAAGTCGTATCAAGAAATATGACAGTGACGTCCCACTATTCAACCGATATCAGATAGAAGGCCAGATAGAAACTGCGTTCAAACGTGAGGTTAGACTTCCTTCAGGTGGCGCCCTGGTCATAGATCCGACGGAAGCCCTGATATCAATTGATATCAATTCCGCTAAATCAACCCGCGGGCACGATATTGAAGAGACGGCATTAAATACAAACCTTGAGGCAGCAGACGAGATCTGCCGTCAATTTCGCCTACGGGACATCGGTGGGCTTATCGTTATCGATTTTATTGATATGTCTTCGACCAAGAATCAACGCGCCGTCGAAAATAGAATGCGCGACTCTCTTCAGGTTGACCGCGCACGTGTTCAGGTCGGTCGAATTTCACGTTTTGGGTTACTCGAGATGTCCCGTCAACGATTACGGTCATCACTCGGTGAAACCAGCGGCATAGTATGTCCTAGATGCGATGGGCTCGGGACCATTCGTGATATTGAATCTTCGTCGTTAGCGGTTATTCGGATCGTTGAGGAAGAAGCGCTCAAAGAAACCAGCTCCGAAATCAGGGCATTTTTGCCAATTGCGGTTTCTTCTTTTCTGTTGAACGAAAAGCGCAACCTATTAAGTGAAATTGAACAACGTAACGAGGTTAGAGTCGTGGTTGTTCCGGACCCTGAAATGCAAACACCTCATTACAGGGTTGAAAGGATTCGTGAAACTGATGTCGAAGAGAATACTGTTAGTTATGAGCTTACCGCTGAGGAAGAAGTCCCACCCCCTCCGAAGCCGAATGCGCCGCGACCCAACGCGGAAAAAGCCGCTGTTGAAACGGTAATTCCTCCTGCCCCACCGGCGGCAGAGGTAGAAGTAAAACCGGGGCTGTTTTCTCGTATGCTGACGATTTTCCAACCTTCGAAAAAACCTACAGAGAGCAAACCAAAAAGAACACGCAGCCGTAATAATGAGCCGCGTCGACAGTCAAACAATAGAAATCGAAAACGTAATGATGGTGGCCGTTCCAGGGGACAGGACAATAACCGGGATGATTCCAAAAAGAATGATGGAAATCGCTCCAGGGGACAAAACGCCACTAAACGGGATGATTCAAAAAAGTCTGATAATCGTCGTAACGACAATCAGAAAAACAGACCGGAACGCAACGGCAATAATAATGCGGGTAACAGTAATACTGGTAACAATACGGAAGCCAAAAAGACAGACAGCGTCGCCCCAAAACGTGCTGAACGACCTAAACAAGACCCTGAGAATCAAGGAAAGTCTGATGACAAACGCAATCAGGGCCAACGGGAACGCGGCCAACAGAAAAGAAGAAGAAAACCCGCTACCGAAGTAGCTGATAATAGTTCAGCTGAAGAACTAGAGGTTAATCAGGCATCAAGCACAGCAGGGTCCGTACAAGCTGCAGTTACCCCTGCAAGTGATGATAAGGCCCCCTCCGCCGCTGCACAGCCCTCAGCGGCTACAGACGAATCAGTGGGCAATAAAGAGCCCTCAGCGACTGCAGATAAAACAGTAGAAAATGGAAAGCCCGGTGGTCGTGCTAGCAATGACCCCCGATTAAACCCCAAGTCCGTTAGAACCTCTCAGGTTTTAGAGGATGCACCAGCCAAAGCAGTGCCAGAAGCACTGAGTTACGTCGGCGCACAAATAGATGAGACTCACCCAAGCACTAAGGGACGCGCTGCAAATGATCCCAGGAGCAATGCGGCTCCTCCTAGCACGGTGCAAGAGCACGAGTCTGCTGGAGACAAAGAGGAATCAGCTGAACGGTAATGTGATGGGCTCAATATCGAGGTGAATGTGGAGCTTTCTAAACACCAGATCCTGGATTTTTTTTGCCAGACCCTCTATATCGCCGAACGTAGCACTACCCTGGTTAACAATTACCAGGCTGTGCTGCGTTGATACCTGGGCACCCCTTAGGCGCTCACCCTTTAATCCGAGCCGATCAATAATTCCTGCAGCAGAAACTTTCACACTCCCGTCTAGCTGTTCCCAGCCAGTCAAGTCCATATACTCTTCGCGAAGCCGTAGGTACTGGTCGCGAGAAATGACCGGATTTTTAAAAAAACTACCCACGTTAGGATACCGATCAGGATCAGGTAATTTTGTACGCCGAAGTCGGCACACCGCATCGCAGATATCCGAAGCCCCCGGTGAAGCCACCTTGTGCTTCTCTAGTTCCTCAGTGATTCCAGGATAATCCCTGATCGGGTGAAACACAGAGTTAAGCGTCAGCGTGACAGACGAAATAATATATCTGCTTGAACCCCGGAAGGTACTGTGTCGGTATTCGAACTGACATGCAGGTCTATCAAAGTTCACCCAACACAGACGATCAGAATCATACGCTCGGACGGAACGTAAAACGTTTGATAGTTCCTGGCCGTAAGCACCGATGTTCTGAATAGGCGCTGCACCTGCAAAACCCGGGATAAGCGCAAGATTTTCGAGCCCACTGAGATCATGGGCCAGGGTATCCAGCACTACTTCATGCCAAACAACACCAGCACCAACAGTCACCTCTGACCCTTGGTAATGAATGCCCTGATTACGTATCAATAACGTTAAACCAGGTAGTTTCTCCGCCAGCACAACGTTGCTACCACCACCAATGATATTTATCGATAGTCCATATTGTTTTGCATAATTGACTGCGGACTCAATCTGCATCTCATCAGTGATCAAAATACATCGTCGGGCACTCGATGGCAGACGTAATGTATTGCATTCGCTTAGATTGAAGTCCGACAGGATATCGTTAATGGTTTGTATCCATGATTAATGAGTGCTCTATGTATTCTCTAAGTTACGGACAAATTCAATTGCCCGCTGGAGATCCTGCTCTGTATCAACACCAGCAGGAATCGGTACCGCACTAATACCAATGGTTATTTTAACGCCGTGCCACATGGCCCTTAGCTGTTCCAACTTCTCAGTCTGCTCCAAGGTTGTGGGCATCCACGCGATGAATTCATTCAGCAGGCTAACCTGGTATGCATAAATCCCAAGGTGTTTCAGCGCGGTCATCTGCGTTGGCAGTGATACCTGCTCTAGCGTTGACTCATCCCGTGGCCAGGGAATTGGCGCCCTGCTGAAATAAAGTGCACCGCCATCCCCTCCAATGACAACTTTCACCACGTTTGGATCTCGAAAATCGCTTTCATCTACAATGGGTTCAGCCAATGATGCAATTCGGGACCGACTTTCGATTAGCTCTCTGGCTACCTGATCAATTGCCTGAGGCGGTATTAAAGGCTCGTCACCCTGAACATTCACAACGACATGCTCATCATCAAACCTGCGGGAAGCAGCAACCTCCTGCAGACGATCAGTTCCCGAGTTGTGCGTATCAGCGGTCATACACACGTCCCCGCCAAAACTTTGTACTACATCAAATATTCGCTGGTCGTCAGTCGCCACAATGACATTGCGGGCACTGCTTTGTATGGCCTGCTCATACACACGCTGAATCATCGGTTTGCCAACAATATCTAGAAGGCACTTTCCTGGCAGGCGTTCAGATGCATAACGCGCTGGGATGATGACTGTAAAGTCCTGCAACGTTAATCGCCACCACCGACAATTTGTCGCGCCTCAGATTGCAGCATGACAGGAATATCATCTCTTATCGGATACGCCAGTCGATCGGCATTACAAACGAGTTCCTGCTCGTCAGGTCTATAGTCCAACGCACCTTTGCAAACCGGGCAAACCAGTATAGCGAGAAGTTTCTTATCAATAGTCATCTGCAACCTCATGTGAATGTGTGTCATTGGCTATTTTGAGCACGACATTATCGAGAAAGGATTCGGGTAGATTTGCCGTCACTTCAAGAAACCAACAGGTGGCACTGATATTGCCAAGAGCACGGCATTTAGCCGCATCTTTCTCTGTCATCAAAATCGGAAGGTCATCTCCAAAATCCAGATCAGCAATTTGAAAATTGTGATGATCCGCAAAGGCGTGTTCAACAATTTCATATCCCAAATCACGTAAGTCATCAAAAAATCGTTGTGGGTTTGAGATGCCAGCCACCGCGTGCACCTGCGTAAACACCTGTTGATCGACTGCTATTTTTTCATCAGTGCGCAAGTTGATGACATTAGTTGCCTTAATAGACATTTCAAAGGTGTGACCACCAACATCCGAAGGGCCATTGGAGACTACGAAGTCAACTTCGTCCAAACGCTCTGCAGACTCACGAAGAGGACCAGCAGGCAGGCATCGACCATTACCTAAACCTCGCTTACCATCGACAACCGCTATTTCTACATCTCGATACAATCGGTAGTGTTGCAAACCATCGTCACTGATCACCACGTCACACCCATAATGTTCAAGTAAGTATCCAACCGCAGCCACCCTGTTTGGATCTACAACCACCGGCACCATTGACCGCCTGGCTATCATTAGTGGCTCATCACCTGATTCAGCTGGATCCGTATCTGGCGTCACCTCTAATGGATATTCAATAGCGCTGCCCCCATACCCACGACTGACCACACCCGGTTGAAAGCCTTTTGCTACCAGCCGTTCAACCAACCACAGAACTAACGGTGACTTGCCGGTGCCGCCAATATTTATATTACCGACAACAATAACGGGAACCGGTGCGTGCCACTGATGTCGTTCAATTCTACTGCGGCGCCAGCGGCCGACACGCTCATATAAATGCCCGAGGGGACTCAGCAGACTCAGCCAGGATGCGTCGGTGTACCAGGCTTTCACCAGCGGATGAAAATCCCAACCGGCACGTTCATTTTGCACCACTGGTAAGGGTGCAACGCTTGGCACACTATGTTCTTCTGATTGTTGAGGTCCATGGTTGTGTAACTGCGCATAATGTCCACTTCTAGCCAACAGTTCACTATGTGTCCCCTGCTCGACGATACTGCCCTTGTCCATGACAAGGATCCTATCTGCTTTCTCAATTGTTGACAGACGATGGGCAATGATAAACGTGGTTCTGCCCTTGAGTACTTCCTCGAGTGCAGACTGAATATATCTCTCAGATTCGGAATCTAGCGCAGACGTGGCCTCATCCATGATGAGAATCGGGGCGTCTTTGAGGAAGGCCCGGGCAATTGCCAGGCGCTGCCTCTGCCCACCTGACAGCAGCACGCCATCGTCACCAATGATGGTATCTAAGACCTCTTCCAGCCCTGCAATGAAGTCCCAGATATAGGCCTTCTTTGCTGCAACAATAACTTTTTCCCGACTAGCGCCCTTTAGGCTTCCATAGGCGATATTGTTGATGATGCTGTCATTGAACAATGTTACTTCCTGAGTCACCAGGCCCACATGTTCACGCAAGTTCGTCAACGACAAAGTTTCAATCGAAACACCATCAATCAGTATTTCGCCACTCGTCGGAGAATAAAATCGAGGAATCAGGCTGGCGAGCGTGCTCTTACCTCCTCCGGATCTTCCAACAAGAGCAATGGTTTCACCTGCGGTCACGGTAAAGCTCAAATTGTTTAAAACCTGCGAGGAATCTTCACCGTAGCTGAAAGATACGTCTCTGAATTCAACCTGGCCTTTGACGGAATCCCGAACCTGAGATCCTTCATCAAGCTCTGTCTCCTGGTCAAACAAATCAAAAATATCTTCCGCCGCTGCAAGTCCCTTTTGGATGGTGGCATTTACTTCAGATAGTTGCCTAATAGGCTTTGCGAGAAGTCCTCCTGTGGTAATAAAAGCTACCACCATGCCAGGGGTCATGTTTAGACCTGGATCAAGAACCATCCATACGAGAACTGCGAGCGCAATACCAACCAACAATTGCGTCACGGGTGTAGCAATTGAAGATGTCACCACCATCTTCATCGATTGACGACGATTGTTATTGCTTACTTTACCGAACCGTTTCCTTTCATAGCCTGCTCCTCCGAAGGTACGTACCACTCGATGACCTTGGACTGCCTCGGTCGCGACATGGGTTACATCTCCCATAGACTCCTGAATTCTCGTGCTTATGCGACGAAAGCGCTTACTTGCTATCTGTACAAACAACACAATAATCGGTGCCACCGCTAGAAATATCAACGTTAGTTGCCAATTGAGAATAAGCAGAAAGCCCAAATAACCTATAACAACGAGTCCTTCTCTTAGCACTACTTTTACGGCATCCGTCGCTGCACCGGTCACTTGGCTTACATGGAAAGTTACCTTCGCTACCAGGTGCCCCTGATGACTCCCATCAAAAAAACTACTCGGTAATTTCATTAACTGGTCAAACAATTGACAACGCAAATTATGGACAAGGTTGGTGGAAACATAGGTTATGAATGTATCGCCTATGAAAGTACCGATACCCCGGGCTAAAACGATAACAACTATTGCCAGAGGAATAACGGTTCTGTTCAGAGAGTCACTCGACCCAAACAGATAGGTGACCTGTGCCGCAATTCTAGAATCGACAAGAGGATCGTTACCCTGAAGAGAGTCAACGATATAGCTTATCAGTGACAGGAAAGCGACGTTAGAAACGGAAGACAACAAAAAGCCAATAATACTAATGACGAATGCAAGCCAGTATGGCGTCACATAAGACAAAAGCCGCCCATATACTTGCGTGTCTGTATTTCTTTCCAAGCCTGTGTCCATACTATTTCGGACCCGTCACATTCTTCGTGGTAATACTAAGTTGTATAAACCCCAATTGCCCTGCGGCATCCATAGCATTCACTACTGACTGGTGGGGCGTTGCAGCATCAGCGGTAATAATGAGTGGCACTGTGTTGTCTCCCTCACTCACTTTTTCCAGCGCACTTTTAAGCGTTTCGAGGCCATTGTTAATGAGCGCTGTGCCATTGACCGCAATATCACCTTGCTGGGTAATTGAGACCTCGATCTGTTCCGGCGCTATTCTGGCAGGATCACCGGAGGCCTCAGGCAGGTCAATCGACAAATGCGTTTCTTTGGTGAACGTTGTAGACACCATAAAAAAAATGAGCAGAAGAAAGACAACATCGATCAACGGCGTCAGATTCACCTCTACCTCTGCTCGAGCCCGGCGAGCAAATTTCACTTCGAGATCACCGGTGCGACCTCAGCACGTTTACCCTCTCGATCGCTATGCATAACTTTGATTAGCTTCAGCGCCTCCTGTTCCATGCTGACGGCTAATTCGTTTATCCGTCGTTGAAAAAATCTGTAGAAAAATAAACTGGGAATGGCCACGGTTAATCCGGCGGCAGTGGTAATCAGCGCCTCTGAAATGCCGCCTGCTAAAACCGCAGCGTTCCCTGTACCTTCAAGCTTGATCGATGTAAACACCCTGATCATGCCGATAACGGTACCCAGCAAACCTAAAAGTGGAGTAATCGCAGCGACGGTACCCAGGGTGTTTAGGTAACGCTCCAATTCGTGAACCACATGGGAAGCAACCTCTTCGATACTTTCCTTCATGATGTCCCTGCCACGGCGATGATTAGTGATACCAGCGGCAAGAATTTGCCCGAGAGATGAACCATTTTTGAGGTCCCGCATACGTTTTGCATCAAGCTCGCTATTCTTAATCCAGTTCCAAACCTGCGCCAACAAGTTACGCGGCGCAATTTGTTGACGCCGTAAGGTCCAGAATCGCTCAACACAGATAGCTGCTGAAATAACCGAGCACAGTATGATTGGAATCATCAACCAACCACCGGCCTGCACAATTTCAAACATTCAGCGCTTCTCCCGCGTTTTAATGATTGCGTACTCTAGCACAAAACCTAGAAATAACGATGCGTCACAAGATCACTAAATATTAAAAATAATCAATAAAATCAACGGATTCCGATGTATTTCAAAACAAATATATGGTTCAGTTTTCAAGAACCGACCCTGGAGGTTAAGCGCATGCCATTAGACCCGCGAGATGCCAGTCCAATACTTTTATATCTTCACCTGGCTCTGGCGCAGTAGTCCCGCGATCTGCATAGACCACAACAGAAATATCAAGGATTGCGGCTGCATCAATCATCTGGACATTGTTGATGATCACCTCTGCTCGCAGGATATCGTCTTCAAATACTGGGGCGACATGATCACATTGATACCAGGCTAGCACACCCATCAAATTGGGAATCGCTCGCGACAGCTGAGAGGCTGCGATTGAGATTGTGTGACCCCCGTACACAAGGCGTTTACCGTAGACACTACGCGCGGCATCAGTATGTGTCATGGCCAGGTTAAGGGTCATTCGGACTAACTCGGGAGCACTAGTCACCGTTTCCCTACCTTCAACGGTAATGTGCTCACCTGCCGAATAGTCATCGGCGTGCCTTCCTCTGGTTTGATCAACGTATGCCTGATAGTCCCATTTCGGCAGTGCGCCGTGCAGCATCGACTCGGTAACCTCTTTACCGATTACATCAAAATTGTCATTGTGACCGGTATCGGCTTTTGCATCCTGACATGGGATCATCGGACAACGCCAAAAGTTCATCACAGTTTCTTCCCGCTGATTCTCTACACGGACCTCCAGTACCGCCATACCGGATGCCGGGCGTCCCTCATGAATCTTGTTTTGACGTAGCGCCACAACTTTGGTCCGTGTCGTCAGCGTATCGCCTATATAAACTGGCTGTGCAAACACTAAACCGCGATAAAACAGATTACCGATGACTCGCTGCGAAGGCACCGTACTCTGGCCGATTGCGATGTTGCTAACTAAAGTTGCGTTGACAAGAGCTGGCCGACCAGTAACTTTTTCCGACAGGGGGTAGCTCAGCGGCAACCTGGAGCGGTCGGCAAATATTGCCTGATATATAGTGGCATAGCCTTCCGTGATCGTTACCGTTGGTACGTCACTGAAATCAGCTCCTACATAAAAATCTTCAAACCAGGGCGCGCCCATTTAGTCACAATCCTGAGTTGCACACTCTAAGTCTTTCTCTATCTGTAGTGTTACATGATGGATTTGAAATTTTTCGGCGAGGGATTTACCAATATCAACATACCCCGATTCGGAATCCCATAAAGTGTTCTCTGGCATCACCAAATGCGCCGTCAAACAATTTTCATGTGTGCTTAGCGCCCAAATGTGCAGGTCGTGCACCTGGCTCACCCCATCTATTGCAAGCAAATGGCTCTGTACCTGTTGTCTGTTTATATTTTGAGGGACAGCATCCAGAATCAAATTAATTGAATCTCTGAGCAATTTCCAAGTGCCCCCAATTATCACGAACACAATCATCAGGCCAATTAGCGGATCCACCCACAACCAGCCTGTTAGATAAATAAGAATGGCACCAACAACGACACCCGCTGAGATTACCGCGTCGTATGCTAAATGCAGAAATGCCCCGCGCAGGTTTAGGTCGTGGTGGCTACCTTTTGAAAATAACAATGCGGTGCCAGCATTGACAACAATTCCAACGCTGGCAACAATCATAATTGCCACTTCTGCAACAGTCGATGGGGCAAAGAATCGTTGGAGAGATTCGGCAGCAATATAGCCAGCCGCCAGTACCAGCACGATCGAATTGATGATTGTCGCGAGTATTGTTGTGCGACGATATCCATAGCTAAACAACTGACTGGACTTTTTGGTGGCCAGATAGGCCGCGCCCCAGGCCAGCAACAAGCCAAGGACATCAGACAGGTTATGGCCGGCATCGCCTAGCAAACTCACTGAATTCGCCACATGGGCGTATACAGCTTCAAATATCGTGAAGGCCAAATTTGCGACCACAGCAACAATAAAACTCAGATTAATACTCTGAAAGGCTTCTGTGCTGTGCACATGGGCATGGTCGTGTGAGCTATGCACCTAGTAATAGTCTTTAAGGGAATCAGAAACATATTCCGCTATCGCCAGTGACGAAGTCAAACCCGGAGATTCAATACCATAGAGTTGCACGAGCCCAGGCAGATTATGCACACTTGCCGTTTGGATAACATAGTCCTTGGGTCTATCTGATGGACCTTGCAACTTGGGTCGGATGCCGACATAACCCGGGGTTAGCTGACCAGCTGCTAAAGAGGGATAATAGCGACGAACCGCCGCGTAGTAGTCGTTTATTCTGTCCTCCGGTACTACGTAATCTTCTTCTTCAATGTATTCCACATCAGGTCCAAATTTCACCTGCCCTGCCAGATCAATAGTCGCATGCACACCGAGGCCCGCACCGGATTTTTCGGGAACAGGATAGATCAATCGCGAGAATGGTGGCTTGCCGGACATCGTGAAATAGCTGCCCTTACAATAATACAATGGTGGGATCGAATTCGGGTCCAACCCCGACATTGCAGAAGCCACGCGTTGGGCGCCCAGCCCTGCGGAATTCACAAGCACAGAACAGTAAAAAGTATAGGTTTCGCCCGCTACATCACAGTGCACAATATACTTATCGCCTTCAATATCGATCGCTATGACTTTTGTGCCCCCAACAAACATACCTCCGGCCATTTCCAGGTCTGCTAAATATGCCGTCATCAGATCATGGCTACTCACGACGCCAGTCGATGGTGATAGCAACGCGAGGGTAGCTCTTACATTGGGTTCTTCAGCCATTATCTTACTCGGTGACCAATACTCTAGATCATCGACACCATTGTCAGTCGCCTTGCCGACAATTCCTTCCAAGGCCGCTTCTTCGTCTGATTCCGTTGCGACAATTAATTTCCCGCAGCGTTTAAACTCTACACCGTGTGAGGCGCAGTACTCATACAAAAGCGCTTTCCCTCGCACACAAAGTGACGCTTTCAAGGATCCTTTCGGATAATAGATTCCAGCATGAATCACTTCACTGTTTCGGCTACTGACGCCTTGACCGTACTTCTGTTCCTGGTCCAATACCACAACATTACGATCAAATTGCGCCAGCGTTCGCGCTATTGCCAATCCAACAACACCCCCGCCAATCACGCAGGTATGAAGATAATCCATTTCTACCTCAGTTTATTAATTCGCGGCGATTATCTCATGCATCAACGAATCTTCACATCCGATGGTTATTCGTAGTACAAACATTAGCTTCCTGCTAACCTTTTTGTATGCAACCAAACAACACACCTGCGCAAGCAGATGCCACACCGTCAAAAAGCGGCAAAAACCAACACAAAACACAAAGACTAATTATCATCAGTGGCTTCGTCGATTTTCTGCTCGGTGCTATTAAAGTCTTCATTGGACTGTTAGCCAATTCACATGCCCTTATTGCAGATGGTATCCATTCATTCTCTGACCTTGCGACTGACGTCATGGTCTGGTTTTTTAATCGAATTGGTACCAAAGAGCCAGATTCAGACCATCCCTATGGTCACGCTCGTTTTGAAACTTTCGGCACACTCATACTGGGCACATTATTAATTATGGTCGCTGGCGCACTTATCTACGATAGTGTCGATCGGCTGATCAATATTGAATCCGTTGAGCAACCTATGTGGCCAGCGCTTATTGCTGCACTAATCTCTATATTCACTAAAGAATGGTTGTACAACATTACAAAAAAACTGGGAGAACGGACCCAATCTTCCCTGTTACTGGCCAATGCCTGGCATCACCGTTCTGATGCCATGTCATCAATTATCGTATTACTCGGTGTTGGCGGTGCCCTCATTGGGTACGCCTGGTTGGAAATGTTTGCCGCTATTGGCGTTGCTTTCATGATTGCACTGATTGGCTGGCGCCTAAGTAGAGAAAGCGTCGAGGAACTGGTTGATACAGCACTTTCTGAGACCTACGTTGCACAGATCGAACAAGAGATAACAAGCATAGAAGGCGTCACAGGAGTACATCACCTGCGAACACGGCGTATGGGCTCTTCTGTATTTCTAGATATTCATCTACAGGTAGATTCTGCGATAAGCGTCTCAGAGGGACATCAAATCGGCGAATGGGTGACCAAAATTCTTCTACAGGAATTTAATGACATCACCGATATTACCGTGCATATCGATGCTGAAGATGATGCAGAGATGGAAGAGCACCAACATTCCATGGCACCACTCAGAAAAGATGTCCGTGAGGCGCTGCTTCGAACGTGGCAGGGATTGCTTCCTGAAGACGATATTAACCGGATGACACTGCACTACCTAAACAATGGCATAAACGTGGAGTTATTCCTTGAAAGGACGCAACGATCAACCAACTTAAAAGAAGAACTTGAGCAGACAGCCATCGACCTGGCATGGTTGAACCAGGTCGTTATTTGGTACCGCTAGCACTTTGAATCTACAAGCCGAATACTAGAGCGCAATACCTAACGAAAACTGCCGCGCTGCATCCGCGTTCAGCATATTCGGATCGAGACGGCTAACCACATGACTGCTCTGCTGACTGCCGCGTTTACCATCCTCTGAATTCAACATCATCAATAGGTGATGACAAATCACACGACTGTTTTTGCGCTTATACTTTATACGGCGCATTCTTTTCGCGGCCTGCATCGCTAACGTTGAATGATCGTTTATTTGGATCTCTTCCATCTGCATCTCATCCTCCATTCCATGTACTGTATATAACAACAGTATCATTTAGCTGTTTATATGTACAGTAGTTTACTTGGAAAAGGCCAACTCACCACTTTCCAGGGAGACAGAAACCTTATCACCACCTACAAACCTTCCTGACAGCAGCGCCTGTGCCAGTGCATTCTCAACGTATTTTTGTATTGCACGTTTTAGCGGTCTCGCGCCATAGACCGGGTCGTAGCCAACTTCTACAATATAGGCCAATGCATCCGCGTTGAATTTTAAACAAATATCTGAATCCATGACTCGATCCTGCAGGACCTTCAACTGAATCTTTGCAATGTCTGCAATTTGCGCTTGATCGAGAGGGTGAAACACCACCGCATCATCTACCCGATTAAGAAATTCCGGCCTGAAATACTGACGAACGATCGCCATGACAGATTCCTTCATTGCATCGTAGCCCCCACCAGACATATTTTGGATCACATCAGAACCCAGGTTCGACGTCATCACCAACACAGTATTTTTGAAATCAACAGTGCGGCCATGGCCATCAGTTAACCGACCATCATCAAGCACCTGTAACAGGATGTTAAATACATCGGCATGGGCTTTCTCGATTTCATCCAGCAAAATGACCGAATATGGTTTTCTGCGAACAAGCTCCGTCAGATAGCCTCCTTCCTCATAGCCTACATAGCCCGGAGGTGCCCCAATTAGCCTGGCGACAGAGTGTTTTTCCATAAACTCCGACATATCGATTCGAATTAGAGATTCCTTGCTATCGAACAAGAAACAGGCAAGTGATTTACAAAGTTCTGTTTTTCCAACGCCTGTCGGGCCCAGGAACAAAAAGGAACCATTGGGCCGATTTGGATCTGAGAGCCCTACTTTCGAACGTCTTACGGCATCCGACAAGGCACTTACCGCCTCATGTTGACCCACAACCTGTTTATGTAACTCGGTTTCAAGTTGTAGAAGTTTGGTCTTTTCTGCCTCCAACATTTTCGATACTGGGATACCGGTTGATTTCGAAACGACGTCGGCAATCTCTTCCTCTGTTACACGATTACGCAACAATTGCATTGCTGATGTATCGGTTTCAGCGGCACTCGCCAGTTTTTTCTCAAGATCTGGAATCAGCCCATATTGAAGCTCTGACATTTTCGTCAGATCGCCGGCGCGACGTGCGGACTCCATGCCGAGTCGAGCCTGCTCCAGATCCTCTTTAATTTGTTGAGAACCGTGTAGTGCGATTTTTTCAGTTGTCAGTATCTCATCAAGGTCGACAAATTCCTTCTCTAGCGCTTCAATATCGGTATCAAGGGCAGCACGACGCTGGATCGATCCCTCGTCTTCCTCTTTTTTTAGCGCTTCGCGCTCGATTTTCAGCTGTATCAAGCGCCGTTCCAGGCGGTCCATATCTTCTGGCTTAGAGTCCATTTCCATTCGAATCAAACTCGCCGCTTCATCAATAAGGTCAATAGCCTTGTCCGGTAGCTGACGATCAGTAATGTAGCGATGAGACAGCCTGGCAGCCGCAATAATCGCGGGATCGGTGATATCTACGCCATGGTGTATTTCATAACGCTCCTTCAAGCCTCTTAGAATAGCGATAGTATCCTCAACGGTTGGTTCACCGACCTGTACTTTCTGAAAACGACGCTCCAGAGCCCCATCGGACTCCATATACTGACGGTATTCATCGAGTGTTGTGGCCCCAACACAGTGCAACTCACCACGGGCAAGCGCAGGTTTCAACATGTTGCCAGCGTCCATGGCACCTTCTGCGTTACCGGCACCAACCATGGTGTGAATTTCATCAATGAAAAGAATCACGCTGCCCTCTTCTTTAGAGAGTTCACTCAAAACGGCTTTTAAGCGTTCTTCGAACTCACCCCGAAATTTAGCGCCGGCGATCAGCGCGCCCATATCAAGTGCAAGTATTTTTTTATCGCGTAGTCCATCGGGGACTTCACCATTTACGATGCGTTGTGCCAGACCTTCTACAATGGCAGTTTTACCAACACCAGGTTCACCTATCAGTACCGGGTTATTTTTGGTTCGTCGTTGCAAAACCTGGATAGTGCGCCGAATTTCGTCATCTCGGCCAACCACGGGATCTAGTTTTCCTAATGCCGCACGTTCTGTTAGATCAAGGGTGTATTTTTCCAACGCCTGGCGTGTATCCTCGGCATTTGGATCATCAACGCTCTCTCCGCCTCTCACGTGCTCGATGACTCGTGCCAGGGCCTCCTGCTGAATGCCATGCTTGTCAAAAAGACTTTTTAGCTCGCGACTGGTCTCAACCGCAGCAAGCAGTACAAGTTCACTAGAGATAAATTGATCACCTCGCGTTTGAGCTGCCTTGTCTGCCAGATTCAATAACTGACCAAGTTGTGGAGACATTTGAATTTCGCCACGGTTGTCAGCGATTTTGGGCAGTTCATCAACCAACCGATCCAGATCCGCAGTAAATGCAGCCGCATCGACCCCCATCCTTGCCAGCAATGGATTGGTCGAACTATCCTGTTGCGCAAGCAAGGCCAGGAGCAGGTGCTGGGGCATAATTAGATTATGGTCCCTGCCTACGGCAATAGACTGCGCATCGGAAATTGCTTCCTGTAACTTACTGGTGAATTTATCTAATCGCATGTTTATGTCTTGCTATTCCGTTTATTTCGATACCTAGTACGTGGGGTCGAGTAAATTCGATTCAAGTGCCGAGGCCAGGTGTGATGCACTGTTTTACTGCACTCCTTCTCACCGTTTTGTGTTATTTTGCGCTTGCCAGAGAAACCTTGGCGTCACGCGTATTTCAAGAGAACCCAGGCCTAATACATGAGTGGATTTCTCACCCTGCCCTTTTTGGCAGTGCTGTTCAGTGTTGTTGCAACTGGAGAGACAGCCGAATCGCCCTACCAGGGAGACTCAATTGATGATGCCGTACTTTGGGTAAACCCCAATAACCCCTCTGACTCTCTTATTCTGGCAACGCTAAAAGCCAGCAATCAAAAACCAGTCAAACCTACTGGACTGCTCGTTTACAACCTTAGCGGGGAACAGCTTCAGTTTTTGCCCGGGGGAACACCCAACAATATAGATATTCGCTACGAAGTTAAAATTCGAGGCATATCACAGCCCCTAATTGCCGCCAGCAACTGGTGGAGTAACCACGTTAGCTTCTACACCGTAGACAGCCAGAGCCTCGAAGTCCGGCGCATTCTTGACGAAGCGCCTACTGGTTTAAGTGATCTTCGAGGGCTCTGCCTCTATAAAAATAGTCTTGGGGAAATCCATTATTTTGCCATAGGGGAAGATGGACAAGGTGAACAATACCTACTCAGCGAAGCAGGTAGCACAAGTCTTGTTAACCGGTATCAACTAGCGAGCGCAGCCGAGGGATGCGTGGTAGACGATCAAATGAGCCGCTTATATATTTCAGAAGAAAAGAAAGCCCTTTGGCGTTTTTCAGCAGATGAAGTCACGCAACCCCCGACAAGAATTATGCGTACTTCCTGGTTCGGACCCCTACGCGCTGACCTGGAGGGATTGACGATCTATCAGAAACCCAATGGTCAGGGTTTTTTAATTGCATCCTCACAAGGAAATTCTCACTATCTCTTGTTTGACCGGCAGGAGAATAACTACATCGGCCGCTTTAAGATTGATGATGGCTTGATAGATAACGTCACAGGAACTGATGGGATTTTTGCCAGCAATCTAAATTTGGGGAATCTCTATCCCGAGGGAGTATTGATTGTTCAGGATCATATGAATATTGTCAGCGGGCGTTCTGCCAATCAAAATTTTAAACTCATCGATTGGAGAAAAATCAGCCTACATCTTAACAGAGATCTTAAACATGAGTGAGAGGAAGATATACATCACACCTGATGGTGCCAGTTCGCTACGCAAGGAACTGAATTTTCTATATCGTACCGAGCGACCAGAGATCACCCAAAAAGTGGCGGATGCTGCAGCACTAGGCGACAGGTCAGAAAATGCTGACTATATTTATGGCAAAAAGCGTTTGCGGGAAATCGATAGCAGAATCCGGCACCTCACCAAACGGCTTGACAATATTGAAATCGTTGACCGAAAACCGGATAACAAGTACAAGGTCTACTTCGG
>JAQWMV010000098.1 GCA_029246605.1 Pseudomonadales bacterium
TCAACGGCTTTGAAGGCCGCACGCTCCACCGGGAGCGACGCTCTACCGAGGACAATACTATCTAATAAACTGGGTGGATCAAACCGGTTAACCTAGAACTTTGTATCCACGGCCTTTCAGACAACGATGAAGGATTCTCTCTTTTCGCGTTTCCGCACCAATAGCACCGGAAGTACCACCACTAACAGCACCTGCACCAGCGCCCCGCTTTGCAGCGTCGCTATTACCGATGACTGCACCAAATACGCTCCCAACTACTGCGCCTATAGCACCATGCTCTGCAACTTCGTCCAGAGTATTGACTTCATCGGCATAGGCGCGACATTCTGCAAGATCCTTTTCATACTCCGCTTCATTGTGTCCACGTCGATCCACGATAGGATCGTTGGCACACCCAGCGATAAGAAAAATTAACGGTATTAGTTTTTTCATGTGCTCTCCTTGGGCTATCTTGAGGCAACGTTATCAAGCATTTACTGAACGATATCTGAACTGGACCTGACAATCACTTTAGTTCAAATCCGTTTGCCTGTTTGATGGTACCGATTCGACATGCTGTTTCGTATCCGGCATCTTTTAGATCCGCGACGCAAGATTCCCAATCAGCCTCAGAAACAGAAGCCAACAAACCCCCAGAGGTTTGAGGATCAAACAACAACTCATAGTTCTGATGCGTGGACGATGGTATGGCAAATACGGCTTGCCTGTTACCTTCATGTAGCGTGCTGGTCGTTGTTTTGATGGTTTGCGCACTACCGGTCAACACCGGCAGTGTATCAAGAGATAATTCTACGCCACAGTCAGAGGCAGCCAACATTTCCTGAAGATGACCAGCAAGACCAAAACCAGTGACATCAGTACATGCAGTTGCACCGTATTGCTTAAGGACTTGCAGTGCCTGTTGGTTCGATTGCCTCATGGAGATAAGGGCCGCACTTATCCATATACCTTTCGCTTTGTGCTGCATATCTGCAGCGAAAAGAGTGCCAGTACCAATAGCTTTGGTCAGAATCAACGCCTGACCTGGTTTGAGTCCGGACTTTTCCAGAATCTCAGCTTCATCGACAATGCCATTCACAGAAAAACCAATAGAAAGTTCTGCACCTTCCGTCGTATGTCCACCAACAAGCTCCACATTATCTTCATCTAGCTGATGCTTGGCACCCTGAAGTAGCTGTTCGAGTGTGGATTTGACGAAACTGGTCTTGCCATAGGGCACCGTAACAAGGGCCAGCGCCGTGACGGGCTGGCCACCCATGGCGTAAATGTCGCTAAGCGCGTGAGTGACCGCAATTCGGGCAAAGTCGTAAGGGTCATCAACAAAATTTTTGAAATAGTCGATGCTATGCAACATGATTTTGCCGCTGGGCACTTCATACACTGCGGCATCGTCTCGCACCTTCAAACCTAATTCATCCAGCACTTCAGACAGCAGAACCCCGCTGATCTTTGAACCACAGCCGCCACATTGCATTTGATCATCGAACTCCGCGAGCAGACCTGTTTGGGGCTGCTGACGCATCACCGGAAAATCACTAAATCGACGCATAAAACGACGGTCTATCCAGTCTTTCCAGCGCCAGACCCAGGCACCAGAAAAACTTCGTTCGTTACGTGATGCAACTGCGCACTGATCACCTGTTGAAATAAGAGACAGAAACCTTTCCTGAGGTTTATAGTCTTCAAGCGCCTGCTGCAGCAAAAATCTCCGCAAATTTCTATACAGAGGTGGGCCCTGTCTGACTGCGAATACGCCTGCCTTCGGTCTTGGGCTCGACGACATGTGCGCGATATCTCCAACGGCAAATATATTGGGAAAGCTTTCAGTCTGCAGAGTACTTGTCACACAGACGAAACCACCATCATCCAACTTAAGACCGCAGTGTTTTAACCATGTTTGCGACGCGGCGCTGGTTACCCAAAAAATTGCATCCAGCGCACAGGACTTATCTGTCGAAGAGATCAGCTTGTGGCGATCAACCTTCTCTACTCTGAAACCAGCGTGAAAATTAATGGACCTGTTGGCAAACACCTGCTCGAATTTTGTTCGAACCCCTTTAGGGAAACCTTTAAGGAGAGTATCCCCGTCCGAAAACAGATGAAAATCGATAGGATGTGTCTGCGGGGCATATGCCTGACGCAGCTGGTGTTGCACAGCGAGACACAACTCAACACCCCCTGCCCCGGCACCAACAAAACCCACAGAAGAAATTTCACCTGCGGCAACCCTGTTCTGAAAGGAGCGCCAATGCTGCAAAAACTGATTGATGGGCTTGACGGGTATGACGTTTTCTCGGGCACCCATCACGTTGTCTAACGATGGTGTTATCCCGATATCAAGTGACAACACGTCATAACGAATGTCGGGGCGCCCCTCTAACTGCACTGTTTGCATTACCGTGTCGAGGCCACAAACCGCAGCCTGCACAAACCTTGCACCTGCAAATCGGCAAAGAGGGACTAAATCAATATGAATGTCATCTTCATCGTAATGCCCCGCAATTAATCCGGGCAACATGCCGGAGTAAGGCGTGCGCGTATCCGGACTAATCAGTGTAATCTGTAGACCCCGAACAGGCTGCATACCCAGCATTCGAAGCAAGATAACGTGACTGTGACCGCCACCAACCAGCACCAATTCTCTTGCGATGGGTGTTTGTTGCATATTATTCGGCAGCCACGGGCATGTGGGATTTTAGAAACGCCGAGAGTTTAGTAATAGCAGTTTCGGATTCCGGAATCATGAACAATTGAAACACATGCGGCATGTTAGGCCAGACATTCAGATGCGCGTCTCCACCCTCCTGATTGAGCCTGTCGACTAATCGTTCAGAATCACTCAACAGGACTTCGGTGCTACCCACCTGGACGAAAATAGCAGGTAACCCTCTAAGGTCAGCATAGATAGGAGATACCAAGGGTGCTTTCAAATCCCTTTCACCCACGTAGAACCTTGCAAATTTATCCAGCACTGACGGTGACAACATCGGATCAACGGCCGCATTACGACCATAACTATCACCGGAACCAGAGAGATCTGCCCAGGGTGATAAGAGGATACCGGCATTGGGCATTGGCAACCCTTGATTGCGAAGGTTGACCAATAATGCCATGGTTAATCCCCCGCCTGCAGAATCTCCACCGACACTGATGTCGATGGGATCGTGTCCCTCCTCCAATAGCCAGCGATAGCATTCAGTCACATCTTCCAACGCCGCAGGAAATGGTGCTTCAGGCGCCAATCGATAGTGCGGTAGCAATAGCGAAATTCCAGCTGCTGCAGCTAAATGCGATGCAAAGTTACGATGACTTTCTGTTAGGCCAAGTGCATAACCACCACCATGCAGGTACAGCATGACTTGATTGCCTGCCCTCTCACCAAAACGTATCCATTCGCATTGAATATTGCCAACCTCCAGGGACGTGATATTGGTCTTGGATGATGGGCTAGGTAATAGCCCGCTGACAGACGCTAGATGCTCTCGAAACCTGTCAGGATCACTAGGCATATTTTTTAGCCGCTTTTTGACGGTATGACGCATAACTAGCGTCATCAGTTTTGTTCTTATGCTCATAGAATACGAAACGACTACAGTCTGAGTATTAAAGATGCCGCTATGATACTACCGACGGAAGATCCGTCATATGTTCGCTATAATATTGTTTTCGCCAACAATACTTTATATGCCAGCACTTAACCGACAACAAAGGGATCTCGCCTGGTGCCTGCAGAGTCCAGCGCTAATCAGCAATGGCGATCATGGTTCTTTCTGGCCGAACGATGACTGGTATCACGGACTATCACTGGGCATGACAGAGGGTCTACCGAAACCGAAATTTCCCGATAAATTTCGATTGGGCCGACATTTCGAACAACTCATACAGTTTTGGCTACATCATCAGCCTCACAAGAATCTTCTCGCGGCTAACCTGCAGGTAAATGACACTGGACGGACCTTCGGTGAATTCGATTTACTGATGACACAGGACGATGGACAGCCTGAACACTGGGAACTGGCGATAAAATTTTTCCTCGCAACAGGAAACCATCAGAACCCTTTGAACTGGTATGGGCCCAATCCTGATGACTCCCTCGGAAGTAAATACACCAGACTTGTTGAGCACCAACTGCAATTATCCCGGAATCCTGCAGCAATGGCGCTACTTAACAAAATGGGCATCTCCGTTGCGACAACCCTATGCTTTCTAAAAGGACGTTTGTTCTACCCCTATACTGAGTTTATAGCGGAGAATTTTTGTTTTCCCGACATCGTAAATCCCGGCCACGAAAAAGGCTGGTGGCTGCCACTTGCATCGCTTACAACACATCTTGATGATACTCGCCGGTACGCGATTCTCGACAAGCAATACTGGCTAGCACCTATACAGCAAGATGTTAAAGACCAAACGATTACTGACCTTTCAACGCTACTACACTTACCAGAAGCACAAATGGCAACACTCGTTGCAGTCCTCGATGAACAGGGCACAGAGATTTCAAGAGGATTTATTGTGAAGGACGCCTGGTTAGAAAAAACCGAGGTCAACCACTAATCAGATTCCAACGGATGTCCGTCATCATCAATGCTGACATCTTGAAACTGCAATTCTTGCAATGTGTGATACAGACCCTTCTGTGCCAACAGTTCTTCATGAGAGCCTACCTCCTTGACAACACC
>JAQWMV010000112.1 GCA_029246605.1 Pseudomonadales bacterium
AGTCTCGGTGATCTGGGGCGTAGCGTAGAGACTTGTTATCCCACTCTGGATTTGCGCAGGCGTGTTCGGCATACACCGAACAATATGGGTTTCTGGGGTCAGCCAGTTACTCAAAGAGGCTGTTGTAATACCGGCCGCGACACTGATGAGTAATCGTTCACCGACATCGCTGGCAATGGATTGCGCCAACTCCGGAACGATATTGGGTTTTACTGAAATGACCACGACATCGGCACTGGCGACCGCGTCGTGATTATTGTCGGTTGTTTTTATACCGAGTTTTGCAGCTTCATCTAAAGCGGCTGGAAAGGGGTCTGCCGCAGTGATGTCTGATGGTTTGGTGCCGCCGGCTACCAGTCCAACGATGATAGCTCGAGCAATATTTCCTGATCCTAAGAATGTCAGATTCATTGTAGTTGTTCCTTTTTAGATGATTCGCGTTCTCCAAAAATAGCAGTACCGATGCGCACGATGGTTGCACCTTCTGCGATAGCTGAATGTAAATCTTGTGTCATGCCCATAGATAGTTGATCGAAGTTAATTATTGAGAATTCTGTATTGAGGTCATCCCGAAGTCTCGCGAGCATTGCGAAATATTGTCGCTGCTGTGCGGGATCGTCAATGTGTTCGGTAATTGTCATAAGACCACGAGGCCTTAGGTTTTCCATTTCAAGAACATGTCCAAGCAATTCACCTGTCTGATCTATGCTGCTGCCCACCTTGGCGGTATCGTCGCTGACATTAACCTGCAGCAGAATATTCAGGGGCTCTGGACCTTCCCGTTGGTCGCTCAATCTTTGTGCGATTTTCTTGGAGGCCACGGAATGTACCCAATCAAAGTGATTGGCGATTTGCCTGGTCTTGTTCGACTGAACGTTTCCGATAAAGTGCCAGTGTGCCTCTGGCAGTAGGGGTACCTTATCCATTGCGTCCTGAAGATAATTTTCACCGAATTCCAATTGCCCGGCGCGGAGCGCCTCTTCGACCATAGAGAGAGGTTTGGTTTTGCTGACGGCTAAAAGCATGACGTCGGACACAGGTCTGCCGTATTCCCTGCAGGCGTGATCTATCTGCTGTTGCACGTTATGTAGGTTGTCAGTTAGAGACGTCAAAAGTTGTCCAACGGAAAAAGTGGTTTATTTTCAGTTTCAATACTACTACTAGTGTATCAAGGGGCCTTGCTTAAAGTATTGTTTTTGCCAGGCTCCTCCTACATGCCTTTTACAGTCAAACAGGTGAGTACGAATGGATATTACTGAATTACTCGCGGTTAGCGAAAAACAAGGTGCTTCTGGCCTTCACCTATCTGCCGGTCTGCCGCCAATGATACGAGTTGATGGTGACATTCGGCGCATCAACCTGCCGGTACTTGATCATAAAGAAGTACATGAGCTGATCTATGAAATTATGAACGATAAGTAGCGTAAGGATTTTGAAGAGTTCTTTGAGTGCGATTTTTCGTTTGAAGTGCCAGGAGTCGCCCGATTTCGAGTGAATTCTTTTAACCATAATCGGGGCTCCGGCGGCGTCTTTAGGACCATCCCGTCCAAGGTGCTTTCGATAGACGAGCTCGGTATGGGCGAGATATTTCGTAAAATTTCGGAAACGCCTCGTGGGCTTATCACGGTAACCGGCCCAACCGGGTCCGGCAAATCTACGACACTCGCAGCGATGATGGATTACATCAACGACACTCGATATCAGCATATCCTCACCGTTGAAGATCCAATTGAATTTGTACATTAAAGTAAGAAATGCCTGGTTAACCAGCGTGAGGTGCATCGTGACACGCTTGGCTTTAATGAAGCATTGCGTTCAGCGCTGCGGGAAGATCCGGATATTATTCTAGTGGGTGAGATGCGAGACCTTGAAACTATTCGCTTGGCGCTGGAAGCTTCAGAAACAGGACACATTGTATTTGGTACGCTACATACCTCCTCAGCAGCAAAAACTATTGGCCGAGTCATCAACGTATTTCCAGCGGCGGAAAAATCCATGGTCCGATTTATGCTTTCTGAGTCTCTACAGGCGGTCATTTCACAGAATCTAATGAAAAAGATTGGCGGTGGTCGATGTGCCGCTCATGAGATCATGTTATGTACGCCGGCGATACGAAACCTTATTCGTGAGGACAAGGTTGCGCAGATGTATTCGGCGATTCAAACCGGAGGACTGATCGGCATGCAGACCCTCGATCAATACCTTAAGAATCTTTTGGAGCAATCTTTGATTACCAAAGAGGCTGCGCAAGAGAAGGCTAAAATTCCCGCTGACTTTATGTAAAAAGTGATTGTGTAATCATTGATTTCGATAAACTTTTAAAAGTAGTTGTTGAACAAGGAGCATCCGACCTTTTTATCACGTCTGGTTTACCACCTTCGATAAAAGTCAGTGGCCGTATGATGCCCATGTCCAAATCTTCTCTAACACCTGAGCAGGCGGGTGAGATGGTGCATTCCACCATGAACGAAGCACAGATTCAGGAGTTTGAATCTGACAAGGAATGTAACTTTCCGATTCAGTCTGAGATCGCTGGTAGATTCAGGGTCAGTGCGTTTTATCAGCGAAATTTTGCAGGCATGGTATTGCGGCGGATTGAAGATTTCATACCGTCAGTTGATGATTTGATGTTACCCGAGGTCATTAAGACGCTTGCAATGACTAAGCGTGGCCTCATTATATTTGTGGGTGCAACCGGTACAGGAAAGTCTACTTCTCTCGCGTCGATGATTGGATACCAGAATGAGAAGAGCAAGGGCCACATCATCACCATAGAAGATCCCATTAAGTATATTCATGAACATAGGGGATGCATGGTTACACAGCGCGAGGTCGGTGTGGACACACCAAGTTTTGAAATCGCCCTACAAAACACGCTGCGTAAGGCGCCCGATGTGATAATGATCGGAGAGATTCGAAGTCGGGAAACGATGGATTACGCCGTGACGTTTGCTGAAACAGTACATCTGTGTCTTGCGACTTTATGTGCAAATAATGCCAGTCAGGCTTTAGATCGGATCATCAACTTTTTCCCCTCCGACCGACATGACCAGGCATGGATGGATTTGTCCCTTAACTTGCGGGGAATGGTTGCGCAGCAGTTGGTTGCGACGGTGGATGGAGAAGGTAGACGTGCGGCGATAGAAGTACTCATAAACTCACCCTTGATTGCAGATATGATCCGCAAAGGGGAAGTTCACATG
>JAQWMV010000118.1 GCA_029246605.1 Pseudomonadales bacterium
GAACTTCAGGTCGTGGTAAGACCGCCGGGCAGTCCTGAACGGTCGTGTAAAGTAGCTAGGACGACGCAGGCACACATCCAAGTTCAATTAACGAATTACCGGTGTCGCGCAACGTGTCCTCAATACTGTGGGGTTGAAGCCCGAGTTCATTGATGGCCCTGGTACAACGACATCGGTTCCGCTCATCAGTGGGCTCTGGGCGATAGCCACCGCAGGGATTGTGGTCTGGAAAGAGGTCCTGCAGCATGTCGAGAAATACGTCCCCCGGTGGTTCGCCGGATTCATCTTTGGCTGTCAAACAATAACGCGAGCCATTGGTGGCGACGTCGCTTTCTGCGGCGAGGCGTTGCGCTTCAGCAATGTCACGAACATCAATGATATTCCACTTTATGGTGCCATTCGTTTCCATTTCCCGTTCACCCTTGAGTGCCATACCCAGGCGATGCTGCCAGGTCGTGTTATGGGGAACCCCGAGTAATGGCCCCATGATATGGAAGGGGCATATGGAGATGACATCAATGCCCGTTTCCTCACCGAAAGCATTGCAGATCCGCTCCGCCTCCAACTTACCCTTCGAATAGGCTTGTTTCTCGTTGGTCCAGAGCATTTCGCCTTCTTCATTTGTATAGCGCTCCTCAAGGGTTTCATAGGTACCACCACACCAGTCATCTTCTGAATACACATAGTCCTCTGGTCGGTCCGGGGCACCTCGCCCAAGGATGGCGGCCACAGAGGAAGTGTAGATCACACGTTTCACGGTACCTGCCTTCCTGCACGATTCAAGAATGGCGGCGGTCATATCGACAATACCCTCGTACATTTTAATCGGCGTTATCCTGCCGTAGGTCGCAGAGTCGCTGCCGATATCCGCAGCAACATGAAATACCGCCGAACAGCCTACAAACGCCTCGTCGTATTCGCCTTCCGCTGCTTTATAGAGATCACAGGAAAAAAATTTGACGGTGCCGGGGCCTTTACCAGCAATATCCTGCAGATAGACCATTTTGTCTTCACGACCGGTATCGCGCAGGCAGGCATGAACAGCGTAGCCGTGTTCGACTAGATTCTTGACGAGATGTGCGCCGACGAAACCGGCGGCACCGGTTACAGCGACAGGGCCATCAGAGAGACCGGAGATATTTGGCATGGTGTTGTCCTATGTCTTACGTTTAAAGGGAGAGTCGACGATCAGTCATGTAACCATATGTTAAGTATGAATACCAAACCGCAGCTTGTTTATATTCCACCAGGTGGACACCGAAAGTAGATTCTGTGGTATTTTTATCTCTCCTTTAATAACTCTATAAGGCAACAAATCCATTATGACAGTCTACGTCATTGGCGGTATTAACCAGGACATCGTCGCAACCAGCGATAGTCACCTTCGACCGGGTGAAACCCTGACGGGTAATGATCTTAACTATTATCCAGGTGGCAAAGGTGCCAATCAGGCTGTAGCCGCGGCACGGGCAGGGGCCGATGTTGCCATGATCGGTTGTACCGGGAACGATGCCTCGGGCAGCGGCTTGCGAGAATACCTGGCTGAATCTGGTGTCGATGTTTCCCGGGTTGTTGCGAAGGATAACGTTCCCACGGGGACGGCACTGATTGTTGTTGCCAAAGGTGAAAATTCGATCATCGTCATTCAGGGTGCAAACGAAACCGTTGCGCCCGACTGCATCGAGGGTATCGCATTTATTGCCGACGATATTGTTGTTGCGCAGTTTGAAACACCGATTGCAACTACGCTTGCAGCATTCAAGACAGCCCGGCAAGCGGGTGCGAAAACGATGCTCAATCCCTCTCCCGTTGTGCCGATTCAATCGGAGTTGCTTGCGCAGATAGACATTCTCGTGGTCAATGAGCACGAGTTCGAGTTGATTTTTGAAACCCCATTGGCGCCTGTACTTAGTGATAAGCTGGCAGGCCGAAAGGATTCGATGGCACACTGGTGATTACCCTGGGTTCAGAAGGTGTGTTGGCGCTGTCCGAAAACGACCGAATTAAACAAGCCGGACGCACGGTTGAAGTCATAGATTCTACTGGGGCTGGAGATTGTTTTATGGGCTACCTGGCGGCGGCTTTGCACAATCAGGAAGATTTTACTTCGGCTTTAGCGCTTGCGAATCTGGCTGCTTCCGATAGCGTCACCCGCCCGGGTGCCGCTTCTTCGATACCAGATCGCGCTTCATTAGAGTGACTATCTGAAGCTTAGGTTTGGGTGGCCTTGTCCTGACTTTGCAATATTCTCTCTAAAATTCTCAGGCGGAGGGCATCTGCCGTTGATTTGTACTCTGCTAAACCCGCGAGGTTCCTGGTTTCCTTCGGGTCGTTTTTGCGATCAAAAAGTAAGTATGTGAGGCCCTCCCGATTGAGGGCAATTTTCCAGTCGTTGTTCATCAGCATAAACTCACCTTCGATTTCCGACAGGCCGTCTTCACGATGCTCACCACCGTCGAGGGCGCCGGTAAAAGATTTAGCGAACTGCAGGTAATCGAGGCTGCCACCGGCGAGTTCCACAAGAGTCGGTCCGATATCGCTGTTTTCTACCAGGCTATCACTAACAAAATCACTCTTTCCACCCGGCACGCTAACGATCAGTGGCACCCGTAGTGAGCCGTCGTAGAAGTTCATTTTGTAGATGAGACCGTGATCACCATTCATCTCGCCATGGTCCGAGGTAAACGCCATGATCGTGTTGTCCATTTCTCCGCGCGCTTCGATAACGTCAAAAATCTCTCCGATCTGGTCGTCGATCAGCGTGACATTCCCCGCATAGTTAGCGCGCATAGCATTGATCTCGCCATGTTCGAAAGCAGGACTCAGGCGGCCTTGACGCAGGTGATCAGCAAAGCCACGGGGACGGGGAGCATCATCTACGCCGTCAGCCGCGGCTTCAGGCATTGTGTTTGGGTCATACATGCTGGCGTAGGGTTCCGGGGTATCCCAGGGTTCATGGGGTCCGCCAAAACTCACCCAGCAGAACCAGGGCTCATCACGGTTATAAGTCTTAAGATACTGTTTGGCTTGTTGTCCGACATAAACATCGTAGAAGTCTTCCAGCGGTAATGTCGAGGGACGAACAACATAGGGTTTATTGCTAAAACGCGCTTTAACATCAGCTCGATAATCCTCAAGCAACCCTTTGTCATCCCACATTTCGGTCATGTGGCTTAGTATCTGGGTACAGGCTCTGGGTCCACCAATTTCGTTAACGTCATCCAGGCCCCAGGCGTGCATTAGATCTTCTTTCTCGCGCAGATCGCCAACGTGTGGGTGAAGGTGCGTCTTACCGAACAGGCTGGTACGGTAACCAAGGTTGCGAATTTCTCGCATCCAATTATCTACGTCCACGGGCATGGTGTTTGTCTGATGAGTCCACACCCCATTGTTGTGTGGGTATTTACCGGTTGCTAACGTCAGCCTGGCAGGCACGCATACGGGTGTTGTCGTAATGCACTGGGTAAACTGCACGCCCCTGGCTTTGATGCGATCCATATTTGGCGTTTTGACCCAGTCGCCACTACAGCTCATGGCATCCCAACGGTGCTGGTCGGTCATCAAAAACAAAATATTCATTCAGAGAGCGTAACAATCTTTCTTATAACTGACTAGTGGGTTGGTCGTTACAGATAGGCTGACGCTTCCTGACAGGTGTAATGAACCAATTTCTTGATTCGCTCTGCGTTGTTGAGTTCAGGTCGCGCAGTTGCCCAACCAATGATCGCGCGGGCCCTTATATGGATAAACATTGGAATGAGCGCGCGTTGTGCATTCGTTAGTGTATTGACCTTTCCGTATCCCCTAAGCATCGCTTCAGAAATTTCTTCGAAATCGGTTCTGGACTGGTACTCGAACAAGGCAACTGCAATATCGTAGAGATACCACCCAAACCCCGCGTCATCGAAGTCGATAATATGCATGGTGTTGCCGTTGCAAAGGACGTTCCACTCGTGGAGGTCAGCATGAATCATACCAAAGACATTTGGTGTATAGCCCAGTGCCTCAAGTGACTCAATCAATGTATGTTGCGAGGTCAGCAGTAACTGTTGTTGTGCCTTGTTAATAAAGGGTGATTCCCAATAACGCCCCCAGAAAGGTTCGGCGCCGAAAAAACCATCGACATCAAGTCTGTGACGCACAAAATTCTTGCCAGGTCGCCATTGCCTTGAATGTTCATGTAGCGTCGCCATGAGTTGCCCGAGGCTCTCAAGCGATGCATATAGAAACGCTGTTGAAGGATTCTCCTGGGTCATTGCATGGATCGACTTACCGTCCAGCCATTCAATAAGTTCCGCGTATCGGCTGCCGCCATTGACTTCTAGAGGCAGGTAAAAATCTCCGTCTGTTGTGGGTATGATGCCGGGGATAGAGAACCCCGCCATAGTTAAGGCGTTAGTCCATTCATGTTCGGAGATTAGTTCTTGAAATGTATGGTAGTCGGGTCGATGAATACGAAAAGCGTAGCGTGTTCCTGTATCCGCGGTTACCTGAAAGACGATGTTGTCAGATTGTGATGCAAACGTGATATCGCTAACGGCTAGTGCCCAGCTGTTGAGGGAGCTCTTAACCTGGTCAAGAATGACAACGGGATTATCCATCGGTGAGTAGTTGGTATTGGCTAGGTCGAGGCCGCCGAGTCCGGTTCTTCCGCACTTAGTAAAGCGTTGTTCAGTTTCTCCTGTTGTTCGTAGATGCTACTGCCTTCCACGCGGGGCAAAGACAGGCGTACGTGCAGACACTTCATGCGTGGCTCCAGAGTAGGTTCGCCGCGCACGATTCTTCCATTCAGGTCCTCGATGGTATCTCCGGAGGGCACGAGTGGCCAGGCATCCGCAGCGCAAAAACCGATAAAGAGCATGCGGCGTGCCTTATCGGAGCGGTTGGGTTTGGATCCGTGCAGCATTCGTACATGATGTAGGGTGATGCCACCCGCTTTTACCTTAACTGATACGGCGCCGTCAGGCTTGAACGTCGGGTCCGTGATGCCGCCGACGAACAGACCATCCTGATGATGGTCCCAGGTTTTACCCTGGTGACTACCCGGAACAAGCATCAGTGGGCCATTTTCCTCAGTCATATCATCAAGCGCGATGCCCACTTCGAGAATGTCATCGTTGGTATGTGGGTAGAACGCCCAGTCCTGGTGCCACTCTACTGGGGACCCATCACCGCTGTTTTTCATATTGAGCTTGTTGTTGTGGTAGCGAAAATTATGACCCAGCAGGCATTCCACAATGTCCAGTATGCGCTCATGGTGGGCATATTTGGCATACACCGGGTGAATAGTGACAGGATGCTTGAGGCGGCGCACACTCGGCGATGTGGCACTATGCCCAGGTTCAAAATCAAAAATATCGTTGTTCGCGGTGACGTTCCGGGAATTTTCGACAAACTCGTCTGTCACTTGTCGCAGTTCATCCAATTCGGTTGCGGTCAGGATGTCCTCAAGGGCTAAGTAGCCATTGCTCTTAAAGGATTCGATTTGGGTTTGGTCGAGCATGCTCTTTTTCCGTTAATGAGTACGAATTTCTTATTTTTACCACACTTGGCTATGCAATGTGGCTTGATTATCGAGGGTAGTTTACTATCACGTTAGAAATTTATGAGGAATTTGATGTGAGTTTTGATCTCGTAGTTAAAAATGGCACCGTTGTTGATGGCTCTGGAGGCGCATCCTATCGCGCTGATGTTGGTGTCACCGATGGGCGTATCACCGCCATTGGTCGCATCAATGAAAAATCGAAGCAGTCGATTGATGCCGAAGGTCATGTAGTTTCCCCCGGTTTTGTCGATGGTCATACTCATATGGACGCCCAGATATTTTGGGATCCGATCGGTTCCTGTTCCTGCTATCACGGTGTTACCAGCGCCATTATGGGTAATTGTGGCTTTACCCTTGCGCCTTGCGCCAAGGAAGATGCTGACCTGGTGTTCAGGAACCTGGAACGGGCGGAGGATATATCGCGCGAGGCCATGTTAGCGGGCATCGACTGGACCTGGGAAACCTTTCCAGAATACCTCGACACACTGGATCGCCTGCCAAAGGGAATCAACTATGGCGGTTATATTGGACACTCGGCACTACGCACCTATGTCATGGGCGAGAAGGCATTCGAACATGAAGCCAACGACGATGAAGTACGGACAATGCAAGGCCTGGTGAAAGAGGCCATGCATGCAGGTGCCCGCGGGTTCTCAACGTCACGCACAATTAATCACACGACCGCCGATGATCGAGCCGTCGCCAGCCGCCTTGCCGGATGGGATGAAGTGCGGGCGATTGTTAATGCGGTGGGTGAGACCGGTAAGGGTGTTTTTGAGATCGCGGGAGAAGGGCCCAGCGCCAGGGATCCAGAAGCTGTTCGGGAATATCAATGTCGATTACGGGACCTTGCCATTGAGTCTGGCGTTACCCAGACATGGGGTATGTTCAGTAGTCGGTCGGTCCCCGACCACTGGCAGACCTATACTGATCTGCTGGATGAAACCGCCGCTGGCGGCGGGCGCATTTTTGCACAGGTACACAGTCGGGGGCTCAATACCCTGCTGTCTTTTGAGACCAGTTTGCCGTTTGACAAGTGGGACACTTGGGTCGAGTTCC
This sequence comes from Pseudomonadales bacterium, assembly GCA_029246605.1. GTDB lineage: Bacteria > Pseudomonadota > Gammaproteobacteria > Pseudomonadales > Azotimanducaceae > UBA7455. The sequence continues at coordinate 6,605 of JAQWMV010000118.1, forward strand.
GCGCGCTTGACCTTGAACAACAGAAAGTAAAACTTCGTGATCCGGCTGTTAAAGCTAAGCTGGTGGAAGTAGCCAGTCGCCCGTACACGGGTCCACGGGTGGTCGGCGCTGAACCTAGACCGCCAAAGTGGGATTACATCTATCCAATGGATGACATGCAATACGACAAGCCTTCGATGGCGCAACTAGCGAGTGAACGTGGTGTACATCCGGCTGAGTTGATGATCGACATGGCGCTTGAAAGAGATTTAAAAATGTTTTTCCGTGCGCCCATCGCCAACGAAAACATGAGCGAAGTCATCAAACTGATCAAGCATCCACGCTCCGTGGTGACCTTTTCAGACTCCGGAGCCCACGTGTCGCAGATCATGGATAGCTCACTGCAAACTCATCTCTTAAGTTATTGGGTGCGCGAGAAACAGGCACTGGCCCTGGAAGATGCTGTGCGTCAACTCACCTATAACCCATCCACCATGTGGGGGCTGCATGACCGGGGTCTCATACGGGAAGGGATGGCAGCGGATCTACTTGTTTTTGATCCGGATACGATTGGTGCCAACATGCCGGAAGTAATGCATGACCTGCCCGCAGGTGCGACCAGGTTAAAACAGACCTCGACCGGTATTAAACACACAGTTGTGAACGGTGAGATCCTGTTAACCAACAATGAACATACCGGCGCGGTGCCTGGCAAGCTTTTGCGTAGCTAAAGCGCCGCGTTATCCCGTCAGGATGTCGATTGCCTGTTCACAGGCCACAGCTGCACGTTCTTTAATTTCATCGGGCGTTAAGCTGCCGAGCGGATGTTGCAGTATGACAAAGGGATAGTCCGGCTGGCCCAGCATGCGGGCGATGTTGCGTGCCGTGACTTCAAAGGGTTCGGTACACAGTACCACCGCCCGTTTACCCATCTGCTCAAATGTGATGCCGTCGTGCAAACTGCACGTCGAGCAGCTGCCTCAGTCACCTGATGCTGTGATGATGTAGTCACACTCCGGTGCAAGATTGGTCAGTAACTCCGCCGGTGCCGGTGCACTGGCGTTGCGCTTGGCCACCATCGGTAAGACCTTGCCACCGAATTGAGATTGCAACAGGGCTGCAGTTTCGTTGAGTAATTTATCGCCGTTGACCTTATGGTTCCACAACAGACCGATGGTCTTTCCCTCCAGACTAGCAAGTGCAGGCGCCCGTTTGGATGTCTGTATTTTGGCAGGGACTGTGGGATCAATGAGTTTCATGTTTTTGTCCTTGAAAGATTTAGCAGTCGATACAAACGCCGATGGATTGCGTTTGCATCACAGAGCCCCGACTACGACTCCAGGACGGTATAAAAGCGGAATGCCCTCCGGCGTCGCCGCCGCCTACAGTAATCAGGATATCATCAGGGGAAACACCCCGATGGCAATCCTGCCTGTCTTGTGCGTTGAAGCCATTTTCAAATTTGCCCAGTCGTTCCAGGTCCTTGCGCGGGCGTTTTGCATGGGCAAAGAGATACTCTCTGACCCGCGCCTTGCTCCAGCCATGACGGGCGATGATCTCGACATGTTCCGGGGAAAAGACGACGACGCTTTGTCCGGTACTGATGCAGCCGTAATTGGCCATGGCATCGGCCATCGTGTCGAGGAGGGTTTCCGGCGTGTTAGCCCCGTGGTTTTC
>JAQWMV010000145.1 GCA_029246605.1 Pseudomonadales bacterium
TTACTTTGTTGCTCTTGTTACGAATTTGAACCACTGGGCAGCTCCAACCAAACGATAAAATTATCGGTGTAGGCCAGGAGGATAGTGAGATAGAAGATGTCATCGGCTGGCGACTTACTGATGTCGTGCAGCTTATTCGAGGCAAAAAGAACACGGTGGTACGCCTCGATATCATACCCGCAGGTTCTGAGGCCTCGGACTCCAAAATCATTCACATCACACGCAACACGGTGAAACTTGAAGAGCAAGCTGCCCATTCTGAACTAATCGAGATAGAGCATTTGGGGCAACCCTACAAACTTGGCATCATTGATGTACCGGCTTTCTACTCAGATTTCCAGGCTATGCAGGCCGGCGACCAAAACTATCGGAGCACTACGCGGGATGTTAGAAAACTAATCGAAGAGCTCAAGGCAGCGGAGGTAGATGGAATTATAATTGACCTACGTAACAATGGTGGCGGCTCATTGGGCGAGGCTCAGGATATGACAGGGCTATTTATTGATCGCGGCCCAGTGGTTCAAATTCGTAACAAGAGCAACAAAGTAAGCATTGGCTACGATAAGGATTACAAAACGCTCTACAGCGGACCGCTGGCAGTACTCGTAAATCGCCTGAGCGCATCAGCATCCGAGATTTTTGCTGGCGCGATTCAGGACTATCAGCGCGGTGTCATTATCGGCAATCAGACTTTTGGTAAAGGAACGGTACAAACCATCGTCCCTCTGACTCGTGGTCAACTGAAGCTGACGCAGATGAAATTTTACCGAATTTCTGGTGCCAGCAATCAACATCGCGGCATCATTCCAGACATCATATACCCGGAGAATTTTGACCCGGAAGCTATCGGTGAAAGCGCACTCGATAACCCCCTGCCCTGGGATACGATCAGTGCCACGTTATACCGCACCAAGGCAAGGACCTCAGATTACATTCCGGATCTGCGCAAACTGCACGAGACCAGAATAAAAACCGATCCTGAGTTCATATACGAGCAAGAAGCAATAGCCTACCAACGTGAATTATCCGATGCGGAATCGAGAAGTCTGATTGAGGAAACCAGAATCAAGCAGAAAAATGATACTGAAGCCTTTTTGCTGGCGCTTGAAAATAAGAAACGGGAGGCATTGGGTTTGGATCTACTGGCATCTCTCGATGAGTTGGATCCCGAATCGCCACAAATCGTGGATACTTCCAGCACTGGCATTCCGTTAGCTGCTCCAGATGATGCACAAAACGAAACTACTGAGTTAACGGGCAAGGAGCTGGCAGGTAATACGGACGCCATATCCACTACCGAGAAAGAAGATCAACCTGAAGAACCCTATGAACCCGATGCATTCATATCAGAGTCTGGCAATATCTTGCTCGATCTTATTACTCTGCAAAAAATGCAAAATTCTGGTGCCCAACCCACGACCGCCAGGCGATAACCTGCCCCTAGGTCTCGCTCATTAAAGACAAGAGCTCCACAGTTTTTTTCTGCATCAGGGGCTCGTCAGCCCGACTTTCCACGTTCAAACGAACTACCGGTTCGGTGTTTGACATACGCACGTTAAAACGCCAATCGGCAAACTCCATACTGAGACCATCTGTATGATCAACGGCTATAGATGAATCCTTGAAACGCCGCTCAATGGCTTCTATGACAGCGGCAGGGTCATCAATGCGGCGATTTATTTCGCCACTCGCAGGAAACATAGTCATTCTTTCATTCACCAGCTCTGCTAGTGATATACCCTTGCTACACATCAGCCCTACCACTAATAGCCAGGGCACCATACCGCTATCACAATAGGAAAAATCTCGAAAATAATGATGCGCGCTCATTTCACCACCATAGATGGCGTTCTCTATCCGCATGCGTTCTTTAATGAAAGCATGCCCTGTCTTACTCTGTATCGCTGTACCACCGCAGCCATTAACGATATCGATGGTATTCCACGTTAGGCGAGGGTCATGGATAACGCTGTTATCGCTGTCAACGTCCAGGAAGGACTGTGCTAACAGGCCAACGATGTAATACCCCTCGATAAAGCGCCCATCTGCATCGAAGAAAAAACAACGATCAAAATCTCCATCCCACGCAATCCCCAGGTCTGCACCGTGTTGCTGAATTGCGTCAATCGTAGGTGCACGGTTTTCCTCCAGTAATGGATTAGGCACACCATTGGGAAAATTGCCGTCGGCTTGATGGTGAACTTTGATGAACTCAAAGGGCAAAGAAGATTCAAGACGATCAATGATCGCACCCGCACCGCCATTGCCCGCATTGGTGACAATTTTTAAAGGTTTAACCTTAGCGGGGTTGATATATTCGATCAGTTTATCAACATAGGCAGCCCTATGATCCAGCGGAATGACCGAACCTTTTTGCTGCACTTCAGAAAAATTGTTAGCTAAAACCAGTTGCTTAATCTCTTCAAGACCCGTGTCACCACTGATGGGTTTTGATGCTTCGCGTACTAACTTCATGCCATTGTAGTCTTTGGGATTATGGCTGGCAGTGACAACGATGCCGCCATCCATGTCGAAATGGTCCGTAGCAAAATAGATTTCTTCTGTACCGCATTCACCGATGTGATAAACATCACAACCCGAGTCCGTGATTCCATCAATTAACGCATCACATATCATCGGACTGGATAGACGAATGTCGTGACCGACAACCACTTTAGAGGGCTTCAAAAACTCTACATAGGCACGCCCGACTAAATAGGCGATCTCACTATTGAGCTCATCAGGAATTCGACCGCGCAGGTCATAGGATTTGAAACAAGGAAGATCTGACACAACTAGCCCTACC
>JAQWMV010000170.1 GCA_029246605.1 Pseudomonadales bacterium
ATCCGGGCCTTTCAGCTGAGGATGAGCTGGAAACGATCGTCGTAACGGCATCTCGACTGCACCGATTGGCCGCCGAATTGACTCAGTCAGCGACAACGATTGAGCGCACTAAAATAGACGCACGCCAATTTGCCAATGTCACAGAGCTATTGCGACAGATTGCTGGAATCAATGTTATTCAACAGGGGGGCCGTGGGGGAGTCACCAGCGTTGTATTACGCGGGGGTGAGCCCAATTTCACCGTGGTCCTCATTGACGGTATTAAGGTAAACGACTCTACCAATACACGCGGTGGGTCGTATGATTTTTCCTATCTTGACCTTGTTAGCGTTGACCACGTTGAAATTATCAGAGGGCCGATGTCCGCCGTTCACGGATCGGATGCGCTTGCCGGTGTCATCAACATTGTCACCCGATCGCCAGATGACGGTGCGCAAGTTCGTGCGGAAGTTGGCGGTCATGGACTGAGATCCGGACGCGTGGCACTTGGCGGAAACGTGGGCAAGGTGACTGGCACGATCGCATTACGCACCTTAACCGAAGACGGCGACATAGACCGCGCCGGTTACGATGACTGGGGGCTGGATGGTTCACTCAGCATGAAGCTGGGAACGTCAGGCGAGACCGGTCTGCAGCTGCGATACCAGGATGCGAATAGTACAAGCTTTCCGGAAGACAGCGGTGGGCCCCACTTCGCAGTCCTTCGCGATGTGGATCAGCGCGCCATAGAGGAGTCGCACGCACGTCTGTATCTGAACCACGCAATTGGATCCGCCTGGAAATCAAGGCTTGCGGTCAGTCGCTACGAGCGTCGTGAAGATGCGAGCTCGCCCGGCATTGCGCCCGGCATCTTTGACGGTGTACCGCCGAATTCGGCTGATACCGTTTTTTCCCGTGACCAGGTCTCCTTTGTTCTCTCGCGTAATCTCGGTGGTTCGGTTGCAGTTGTCGTAGGCGGCGAATGGCAGAACGAAGATGGCAGAAGTACCGGCATCCTTGATTTTGGCTTCCCATTACCCACGGATTTTAGATTAAAACGAGAAACACTTAGCGCATTTACCGAAGTCGAATACAGTTTCAAAGCTGTACAACTGCTGGCAAGCCTACGCTGGGACGATCCTGATGATACGTTCGATGAGGCCAGCGCTCAGTTCGGCGCTGTCTACACACTACCGGAAAAGGGCGGCGCACTGCGGCTGAATTGGAGCGAAGGGTTCAAAGCACCCAGCTTCTTCGCGTTGGGCCATCCACTTGTCGGCAATGCCGATCTCGTGTCGGAAACCGCAACGAGTTTTGATGTCGGCTACCGACGCTCGATCGGCACCTCGAAACTGATTGAACTCAGTGTTTATCGCAATGAGTTTGAGAACCTCATCGATTTCGATCCTATGTTGTTTACAAACGTAAATCGATCGAAGGTTGTCACTGAAGGTGTGGAGTTAGTTCTGCAATGGCTAATGACCTCATCGGTCAATCTTGATCTTCACGTAAACTATGCAGACAGTGATATAAGCGATTCCGATGCAACGCTACGGTCGCGACCGAAGTGGCGTGGTGGTGTTAGTATTGATTGGCGAATCAACGACCAATGGCTTTTTGCGGCCAATTTTCTGGCGCTGGATAATTTTAGCGAAGTATCGATACCAACGGGTGGTGTTTACCTCGACGGTTACCAGCGGCTAGACGTTGCTCTGTCGTACGATATCAATGATCGTTTTCGGGTTGGTGTCGCAATCGATAACGCGCTCGACGAGAATTACTTTGAGGTAGTCGGTTTCCCGGCAGCGGGAATGCGTGGGCGCGTCAATATGACTTATCAGTTCTAGTGCTGTTCGGCTAACGACTTAATCTATTCAGGTCTTACGCGCAAGATTTCCGCGGTCGTTCTGAGATCGTCAACGGTCCAGAGTTTTACGGATAGTCCCGCTCCACATAGGGGGAATAGGATTGCTCCGCCGTAACTGTGATTTCTAATCTTGAATGCCCCTTTTTGCACTTCCTCCCAATTCACGCAATTCATCCATAATAGGGACGAAATCTCCTTCTCGGATGATCCATTTGTCTAATGTTATTCGCAGCTTTTTCTCTACCTGCTTTGTTTCGGGATGTCCCGCAAGGTTCTGCATTTGGAAAGGATCGTTTTTCAAATCATAAAGCTCCACGATCGGGCGCGGATATTGAAAGAAAAGTTTGCGATGTCGTTCGCTTAACCCGCCTTGGCCTTCTTGCATCCTCTTCCAAACATCTGGACTACCGTCTTTTACACTTCCCATGTCAGCGGGGGAGTAGGGCCTATCGGGTAAGACGTTGTAAATGAATTGATAGTCTTTTGAAATGACGGTGCGGATTAGGTCGAATCCATCGGATCGTGTCAGATAACCGCCTTGCCAGCTTCTCTCAGCGAAAACAAACTTCCGCGCTTCCATTTGCTCTCCGAGTAACGCTGGTAAGAAGCTCACGCCTGTCATCTCATCGTTAGGTATTAGCCCCGCCATTTGCAAAAAGGTTGGAGCCATATCCTCACCACTGATCATGATATCGCTCGTTGTGTGTGATGCTATTTTGTCGGGCCATCTGACTATCAGCGGCACATTGATACCGCGTGTGTAGAGCGTCCCCTTCCCGCGTAACAACGCCTCGCCATTGTCGCCCATGAAAACAACGATAGTATTGTCCTTCAACCCACGAGCTTCAAGAATGCTGTCGATTTGTCCGAAGGCCCAATCCATATCGCGCAAATCGGCGAGGTATCTGGCGTAGTCTTCTCTTACCACCGGGAGGTCGGGCCAATCAGGCGGAAGTTTTAGCTCATCGGGATTGATTCCCGAGATGTCTTTGGGCCACGGGCGATGGGGTTGGCTGAAACCGAAATATAGAAAGAAAGGTTGGTTCCCGGGGATTTTATCAAGGAGTGCAGAAAATGATTCCGGGACTTTCGGCAACAATTGGTTGGAAGTTCGTCTGACTTCGATATGATCGAATCGGTCGTCAACAAACATTTCAGATTCTTCGAATTGTTCTTTAATGTGCGGACGTACAAAGGACCGGCCATGCAAATGGTGTCCCCGTCCGCCAAGTCCGACCCAATAACCATTCTGTTTCAGAATATCCGTGAAAAATAAGGTCTCTTTTTGAACGGGTTGAGTAAATCTCGATGTTCTCGTAGCAATCGGTGAGCGGCCTGTAAAAATAGAAACTCGCGATGGTGCGCACTGCGGGGCCGTGGTATAGGCTCTTGTAAACACCATCGATTCTTTGGCCAAGGCGTCCAGGTGGGGTGTAATCTTAAATTTTAGGCTGTTCTCATCGCCATAGGCGCCCACATGCGGCACACTGTGATCGTCGGATAAGATGAATAAGAAATTGGGTTTCACCTTTTCGGCGGCCATCACCGGGATGCCAGATAGCGTGTTGATTGCGATTATTCCTGCAGCTGCCCCCAGGGCGGCAAGTTTAGTAAAAAGTCTTCTACCGTTGGCTTTTTTCTCGCTCCACTTTTCCATAATTGTACCTCTGACCCTCAGCGCGTTGGATGTTCGATGGTGATGTATTGACCCACGGTAACATTTTCTATCCTACTGGTAACGGGGTCCGACCCGGGCCACCACACGTCTATATTTTCGATCACATCGTCCTGACCCAGTCCGAAGTGCAGTGTCGCGGGTCCATGCGACAGGTAGGCGTTGCCAAGCTGTACCTCCCCGATCTGCGCTCCCGATGCAGTCCTGACCGTGACCCGGGCGCCGATAGCCTCAAGGTTCTGTTCGATGCCAATGAGGTCAATACCGATGAAGTGATTATCGTTGTCATGATCGTTACGAAACACCGTGGGCGAGTTGCCGTTATTGGCAATGAATACATCGATCTTGCCGTCGGTATTGTAGTCGGTGCAGATCAGACCACGCCCCTGGGCGGTATGTGTCAGGCCCAGTTCCGTCGCCCGGTCGGTAAAGGTGCCGTCGCCATTTGACATGAACAAACGTGACGGATCGTCTTCGAATTCCGGTTGCCCGGGCTCCTGATGCCCGTTGGTATGGAACAGATCCAGGTGCCCGTCGTTATCGAAGTCGGCAAAGCATGCACCCCAGCCCCAGTCGCCCTCGCGTACCCCGGCCTCGTCCGTCACATCTTCAAAGCCGGCGGCGACACCATTGTTGCGATACAGACGATTCCCGTTGCGCACCGGTGGTGTTTCGGGGCGATAAATGCTGGTGACAAACCAGTCCAGGTCGCCGTCCCGGTCGTAATCGGCCACGGCATTCCCCATACCGTTCTCGTCAGTAATTACCTCCGTCGTATCATCAGCAAATATGTTGCCATTGTTCACGCTGACCAGTACCTGGCTCGAGCCAAAATCATTGGCTAGCAGAAGGTCAGGATATCCGTCATTGTTGTAGTCGGCGAATATGGGGGTGAAGGTGTATTCCGATTCGATGCCGGTATCTGTGGTTGCCGTGGCTATGGGTGTGCGAAATGTCTGATCCACGAATGTTCCCATGCCATCGTTATCCCAGAGGTACTCAGCGAAGTAGTCGGTCCAGCCGGTGCCCCAGTGGGTAAAGAACAGGTCAAGGTCGCCATCCAGGTTATAGTCGCCAGCAGCCATGGACCAGGTCGGGCGTAAGTGGCTTATACCGGACACGTCGGTCCACGGTTCAAATTCCCCATTTCCGTCGTTCTTGAAAACCTCGACGCCCTCGTACTGATTGGAGATGAAGTCCTTGAAGCCGTCCGCATCGATATCGACGAAGTAGCCGGCCAGATCCATTCCCAGGAGTTCTATGTTGGTTTCCCGTTCTACAAAAGGCACGAACCTTTAACGATGATGCAGATCTAAGTGCTGAACTCGACATATCCCGAATACTAAAACCAATTATTCTTTCAATTTGGCGCAGGTTAGCCCTGGGGTCAACTAGTTATTGTGGTCCTTGCATATGCTAAAGTGCTGGCTTCTAGCCGGCGCTAAAAACAAAAAAAAGAGTAACCTCATGAAACTAATCGCACTACTCGCCATCGCCATGCCGGTTGTGGCACAGCAATCCTATTCTCCTTATGTCGACCGCGACTATCCGCAGAATGTCTACTGGGGTGATACCCATCTGCACAGTTATCTTTCCGGGGATGCCTATTCGTTCGGCGCAACGATCACGCCGGATCAGGCCTACCGCTTTGCTAAGGGCGAGATCACTCGAGCTGATGGCGGTGAGGATGTCAGAATACGCCGGCCACTAGATTTTCTGATGGTCGCAGACCATGCCATTAATCTTGGCGTCCTGCCGGCGCTGGTCGCTGGAGACCCGAGGGTACTAGCAGGGAAAGAGGCCGCGGAACTGGCCGAAAGACTGGTCAGACTACCGACAGTCCGTGAGCTTCTAAACTCAGCAACAGAAGATGAGTACGACGCTGGCAGCAGATTGATCGGAGCCGCCAAGGCGGTCGCGTTCAATGACTATGGCCTAGATGAATCTTTCATTCGTGACATGTGGCAGGAAATTATCGCTGTCGCCGAGCGACACAACGATCCTGGTAGGTTTACAACCTTCGCCGGTTACGAGTACACAGCTGGCGGGATAGACGCGCTGCACCGCAATGTGCTTTTTTCTGGCGGACCTTCCGACACGCTGCAAACATTACCCTTCTCATATCAGGACAGTCAGAATCCCGAGGACCTGTGGGCGAATCTCACACGCTATAAGGAAATGACCGGCAGCGATGTCATTGCCATTCCACACAACAGTAACCTGAGTCGTGGCGGCATGTTCAGGACTGTCACCTATGAAGGCAAACCAATATCACGTGACTACGCACGCATCCGCTCAGAGTTAGAACCCCTCATGGAAGTGACCCAGATTAAGGGGGATAGTGAAACCTATCCACTGATCTCTCCCAACGATGAATTCGCTGATCACGAAACCTATCGCTATTCGAGACCCGCAGCTGACAAAGAAAGCAACCGTACGGCCGAGGATATGGCAAGTGCATCCTATGCGCGTTCAGCGCTGCAGATCGGTCTCGACATTGCAGCGAATGTCGGTGTGAATCCGTATAAGTTCGGCATGATCGGCTCCACCGACGCACATACCGGTATCGCGTCGGTGGATGAAGACAACTTCTGGGGCAAATTGGGTGGCGCCGAACCGAGCCGTTTTCGTTCGGCCAAACAGTCAAATTGGGCGTCCGCAGGCTACGCCGCGGTCTGGGCAACCGAAAACACGAGGCAAGCAGTTTTTTCTGCCATGAAGCGGCGTGAGGTATACGCCTCCACGGGTCCGCGAATTACCTTACGTTTTTTTGCGGGTTGGGATTATGCGGAAGCCGATGCTCAGCGTCCTGATATTGCAGCAGTAGGTTATCGCCTTGGTGTGCCTATGGGCGGCGATCTGATTCAGAGCGAGGGCACGAAAGGCAAGGCGCCGACGTTTCTGGTGCGGGCAACCAAGGACCCGGAGGGTGCCAATCTTGATCGTGTGCAGATCATTAAAGGTTGGCGTGATGGCAACGGCAAGCTGCAGGAAAAAGTCTACGATGTTGTCTGGTCAGGCCACAGAAAGATCGACAGTAATGGCGTACTGCCATCGGTTGGCTCTACCGTCAACCTCAATGAGGCCAGTTATCAGAACACCATCGGCAGTCCGGAGCTATCCGCTACCTGGAGCGACCCGGACTTCAGAGAGACTGAACGCGCTGTGTATTACGTACGTGTCCTGCAGATTCCCACACCGCGATGGACAGTCTACGATGCAAAATTCTATGGCGTGGACATCCCACAGGACCCACCACCTGTTATTGAGGAGCGTGCCTACTCTTCACCCGTCTGGTATACACCGCGCTAGTCAGGACAAAAGAAACTTTATTCAATATCCAGTACTGCGCGCTCTACGCGTCCCAGGCGCTCATACAATTCCTTGTCGATAACAGCGGGTACGTCGTTGCCACACGCCAGGTGCGCCGAACACATCTGGAAGAGACGTGATATACGCCACCAGAAGGGTCGACCAGATGGGCTCTTGGGTAAGTCATCGCGGAACTTTACGGTGTTCGCTTGCCGGGGGAAGTCGTTGGTGGCGTTACGACATTGCGGAATATTGCCATCTCATGGACGACGATACATGTGTCGTGGGTGTCCTGACCTTTTAGAAATTTTTGCACATGCTGGATGAAAAGCCTTAAGCTCGTGGCAACGGGCCAATGGTGTTTGCGATGAAGCTTCGATTACTATTTGTATGCTGTGCTATGAATCTGATGGCCAGCTCGGGGCTATGTAGCGCTGAGGTTATGGATGATGACAACTATGTTAGAGAAATAAAGCAGGGAAGTGCTGTGGCTGATATCAAAAACAACAAATCCAATACCATCGTCAATGAATCCATGGTGCTGCTGTGGCCGGACGGGGCACCCCAGGCCAAAGGCACGGCAATCACCGACCAACCGGCGCTCACGATCCATCTGCCAAAGGCAGAACTGGCGAATGGTACAGCCGTAGTAATCAATCCGGGAGGTGGTTTTTCCAAACTTGCCTCGGATAGCGAGGGGCTCCATGTAGCACAGTGGCTGAATTCTTTTGGCGTTGCAGCTTTTGTGGTGCGTTACCGCTTGCGGCCGAACTATGAACCTTCGGTAGCGCTTCTTGATGCGAAACGTGCACTTCGGTACGTACGCGACAGTGCAGAAAAGTTTGGTATTGATCCAGATCGCATTGGAGTAATGGGTTTTTCAGCGGGAGGTCGATTGGCTGCGGCAGTTGCCATTGGATCGGACGAGGGTGATCCCACAGCTTCTGATCCAATTGACCGCGTCGGCAGCCGGCCGGATTTCTCGGTACTGTTGTATCCCGTGGTTCCTGAAGAACTCATTGAATTGGTTTCACCCAGTTCACCAGCAACGTTTTTTGCGCTGACCCATGAAGACAGAACGGTATCACCCAAACAGGCACTACCTTTATACGAAGCCCTTCTGGATAACGGGGTCCAGGCAGAGATGCATATATTGGGTCGTGGCGCCCATGGAACCGGTATGGCCCTAGGCGACCCGGGCCTCGGCCAGTGGCCAGCGTTACTTGCCCAATGGCTGAGGACGCGGGGATTTCTGACAAGTGTAGAACGCATCCCTGTGACCGGAACAGTGAGCATCGACGGTGAGCCTTTATATTGGGGCGGCATTACATTGATTCCCGAGGATCCGAATGCACCCATTGTCTGGACTCATGCCAGGGGAGAATTCAATATCGATGTAGCTAACGGTCCGGTGCCGGGCCCTCATCGCGTTGAAGTAAACATCCTGTCCAGAGACATGTCCGATATGGCAAGCGGCAGGTATTCAATGGAGTCTATCGAACACTACACGAAGGCGAGCCCGGATGCGTCTGGGCCGTTGATGGTAGAGATTACAGCGGACAAGGAAATACAAATCTCCATTGTCAGTAAATAGCTGGAAGTTTTCGCTCAGAATTTTTCCCAAAACTTACTTTCAAGGCCATCGTTTCACGAACAAGTTATACTGAAATTCAAACATCAAAGGAGAATAAGAAATGATCCAACTCTGCAGAACATTCGCGATCCTGCTCGCAGCTGTAGTTGTTGTTCCGCAAACAGCCGCATCACCGGAGACTGTTTCACGTGCCGAATTCGATCGGTGGATGACTGAGATATCCAACTGGAATCGTTGGGGTGAGGATGACGAGCTGGGCACGCTCAACCTGATTACTGAAAAGGAAGTAAAAGCCGCGGTAGCGTTGGTTCAGGACGGCGCAAGAGTCTCTATGGCGCTCGACCTGAACAAGGTCGTGGGCCCTCTCAACAGCAATCCGCTGATTCACAGTCTTGACCAGGTATCCTTCGGTGGCCACGAGGTGGCCGGTGATGAATACAGCATTCAGTATCATGGATATTCACATTCGCACATGGACGGTTTGCCGCATTTCATTCATAAGGGAAAGATGTATAACGGTTTTACCAAGGCGGTTCTTCTCGAGACTGGCGCGGAAAAGCTAGGTATAGAAAATGCCAAAGATGGAGTTATTACGCGGGGTGTCTTGGTGGATATGCCGCGCTTTCTAGGTAAGGATTACCTTGAGCCTGGCACGCCGATTACTGCGGCCGATCTCGAAGCCTGGGAGAAAAAGACCGGTGTCACTGTGTACGCCGGGGACGTCTTGCTGATTCGTACTGGTCGATGGGAAAGAGTACGGCAAAAAGGACAATGGGATTTCACGGCGCAGGCCGCGGGGTTGCATGCATCGGCGGCAAAATGGCTAAAGGCACGGGACGTCGCAGTAATTGGTTGCGATGGTATAAGCGATGTTATGCCATCCGGCGTTGAAGGCCTTGTCAACCCGCTACATGAACTAGTGCTCGTTGGTCTTGGTATGCCAATCCTCGATAACCTCGACCTAGATCCGGTTGCTGAAATGGCGGCTGCCAAGGGGCGTTACACATTTTTGTTTATGGGGGCGCCACTTCGAGTACCGGGGGGAACTGGCTCACCTTTAAACCCTATAGCGATATTTTGACCTAATGGCACACTCTGAGGAAAAACCAAAGCTCGGTATTTCAAGTTGTCTGCTGGGATCGGAAGTTCGATATGACGGTGGTCACAAACATAATACTTATGTGACCGGGACGCTGGGTCAGTACTTTGATTTTGTGCCCTTCTGTCCGGAACAGGGTATTGGTCTTCCGACCCCCAGGCCTCCCATCAGGCTTGTTGCTGAACCAGGGCAAGCGCTCATCCGGGCGGTAGAGGTTCGTGATGCTACTGTGGATTTCTCTAAGGCTCTTGATGAGTTTGCAAAAAAAGTCTGCAACGGACTCAGTGAGTATAGCGGGTATATAGTCAAGAAAGATTCACCAAGTTGCGGTATGGAGCGGGTCAAAGTCTATGAAAAAGAAAATGCACCTGCTGTGAAACGCGGTGTCGGTATGTTCACCGCGCGACTGATGCAGCAAAGGCCCGAATTGCCCGTAGAAGAAGAAGGCAGGCTTACGGATCCAAGACTGCGGGAAAATTTTGTCACCCGTGTTTTCACCATGCATAGATGGCAGCAAATGCTTGCCGACGGTCTGACAGCGCAAGACCTCGTAGAGTTTCATACCCGGCACAAGTTTTTACTCCAGGTGCACTATGAATCAACCTATCGCGAATTAGGTCGACTCATTGCTGACATTGGCAATCGGGACCTTGAAACCTGCGCAGCAGAATATCTGCAGCTATTGATGCGTTGCCTAAAACACCTGGCAGATCCCGGTAAACATGCAAACGTGCTAATGCATATCATGGGTTTCGTTAAAGAAAAACTAAATACCGACGAGAAATCAGAACTGCTTGATTTGATAGAAGCACACCGCTTGGAAATGGTACCCGTCATTGTACCGATTACGCTACTGAACCATTTTCTCAGGCGATTCCCCAATGACTACATTGCGCGGCAATACTATCTTGCACCGCATCCGAGAGAACTGATGTTGCGTAATAGTATCTGACGTGTTTGCTATTCTTACGCCTAAAAATATTGTTTGAGATGTTCATGACTACGGTGGGAACGAACTTGTTGACAGGTGTGTGTTGATGAAGCGTATGGCAGTGACTATGGGCGATGCGTCTGGCGTTGGCCCAGAGATTATTCTTCGCCGGTTCGCTGAGGGTGAACTGGGTGACGACGTGGTGATCTATGGTGATCATGCGATCATGGAAGCCGGTGCAGGTCTACTCGACCTCTCTATTGAACAACACGTTATTGATAATCCATCTGATGCTGTAGCAGGCAAATTGAATCTTGTTAATTGTGCCGAGTTAGACCGGGACGACTTAACACCGGGGCAGCTGAATACACGCTCAGGTGCCGCGGCTCGTGCTTACGTTGCGCGAGCAACGCTGGATGCAATCGCAGGAGAGGTGGCGGGCGTTGTGACGCTACCCATGAACAAAGAAGCGACACAGATAAGCGATCCTGAATTCGTCGGTCATACTGAGATGATTGCGGGTCTATGCGGAATCGAAAATTTCTCAATGATGCTGACCACGAAGGATATTGCCGTCTCCCACGTCAGTACCCACGTGTCCATGCGGGAAGCGATTACCCGTGTTACCACCGAAAGAGTGTTAGATGTTATAGCGCTAACCCACGGAGCGTTGGCGCGTTTTATTCCCCAGCCGCGAATCGCGGTTTGTGGTTTAAACCCCCACGCCGGTGAGCATGGACTGTTTGGTGATGAAGATGCGACCTATATCCTGCCGGCCATTGAAGCCGCGATCGCAAAGGGAATGACCGTGACGGGTCCTCATCCTGCCGACACCGTGTTCTATCAGGCCATCCACAATGATCAACACGACGCTATCATTTGTATGTATCACGATCAGGGCCATGCACCGATGAAGCTGATCGGATTTAAGTCCGCGGTCAATGTCACGATTGGTTTGCCCATCATTCGCACCTCCGTTGATCACGGTACCGCATTTGATATCGCCTGGAAGGGTAAGGCGTTTACCAGTTCGCTCGCCCATGCTCTCGATTACGCCTGGAAACTGACGGGTCGTTAACTTGTCGATAGTGAGGTGATATTCTCACTCTGTCTTTCTGGATGAATGTGAGTGCTAATAGCATCGTAAGGCACATTGAAATACCATCGAAAACATAAGTGGTACCAATTAAACAAACAACGATATTGTAAAGGGGAAACATGTGGATTTAGGCGTATCAGGAAAAGTAGCAATTATTACTGGCGGCAGTAATGGTATTGGGCGCGCGGCGGCAGAACGTTTATCCGCAGAAGGTGCTTTGGTCGCCCTGGTGTCAAGAACCCAGGCAGACCTGGATCAGGTAGCGGGTGAGATTTCGACATCTTCCGGTAACGAGGTAATCGGAATTGCAACAGATGTGCGTGATGAAGACGCTGTAAAAGCCATGGTCGAGGCAGTTGTTGCCAAGTGGGGTCGAGTCGATATTCTGGTCAACAATGCAGGCACAGCCTTGGGCGCGCGGTTCATGGATATGACCAATGAGATGGTTGAGCAGGATTTTGGCCTGAAGGTTATGGGCGCAGTGTTTTGCACTCGTTACGCGCTCCCCCATTTGGTGGCAAATAAGGGCGCCATTTGTAATACCACCACGCCGGGTGGTAAAGCCCCCGGTGCTGGCAGCCAGCCCACCGCATTGTCACGGGCTTCAGGAATATCTCTAACCAAGACCTGGGCTAATGAATTCGCAGAGCAGGGCGTGCGAGTCAACACGGTATGCGTGGGTTTGCTAAAGAGCCGGCAACATAAACTGCGCTGGGAAAAATCACTGGAAAAAAGACCTGATGTCACGTTAGAAGAGCAGTACGAACGCATGGGTCAGAATGTACCTTTGGGGCGAGTTGGAGAAGCTTCTGAAGCGGGTGATGTCATTGCCTTTCTATGTTCGGAGCGGGCGAGCTACGTCACAGGCACAGCAGTGAATATCGATGGTGGCAGCTCACCGGTGGTGTAGTCCCCAAATATTCATCAATCGTCATTTGTTGGGCTGTGCAACACCTCGGTAGTTATAGGTTGCCCATCTCGGACCACGAAGATAGCCCTGGTCGAGGTGGTCAATGGTAAAACCCGTATCGATAAGGGACTGGTCTGGTTCGCGGTTCAAGTTGCAGCCACCAGTGATTTTTCGCCAGGTGGGATTTAAGCGATCCTGCCATTTTACGACGTGGGCATCCGGTGCCCGACCATGCTCAACGAAAATCAGTTTCCCACCTGGCTTGAGCACTCTATGAACTTCCAGAAGCGTGTCGGTGGCGTTAGGAATTGTGCATAGTGACCAGGTGACCACCGCGGTATCAAAGAAATTGTTCTCGCTGGCAAGTGCCTCGGCAGTGTCCGTAACGAATTCAACATCAATGGCGTGATCTCGGGCTAGATCCCTGGCGTACACCTGTAGTTCTGCCGAGGGGTCAACGCCTGTGACCTTTACCTGTTTGTCGTAGAAAGGCAGGTTAAGTCCGGAGCCGATGCCAATTTCCAGAACACGTCCTTTTGCCATGGGGACAAGCGCAGCACGAAGTTTGGTTAAATCGGGTGTCTGCATCACCATATTCAGAATCTTAGGTAACACGTACTTATCGTAAATTCCCATGAGAACCTTCTGCATTGGGCTTTTTCGACATATCATAGAATACAACTAGAGGAAATTCGTGCGCTGAATCGTATACACGGTAACGTCCAGATTCTGGCAGCCCCGATCAGTGATCGAACTCCCCTATATTTCGAACCGGGGTCGTCGGATGTTTTAACGGATGTAAGGTCCAGCAAAGCATTTTTTATTCGACTGTTTTACATGCGACGCCAAAGGAAGGCCCTGTCGCAGAATCATCGGCGAGTAGTTGAATGCATGATATTCCTGTAGGTCTGGGTGATATATCGCCCCGGTGGCTAACTGCTGCACTGCGTAGTAGCGGATTTGAAGGAGAGGTTGTCTCCTATGAAAGTGAAATCATCGGGGAAGGTTTAGGCTTTCTTGGTGACATCGTACGTATTCGACCACAACCAACACCCGCTGATCCGACACTACAGTCGATTGTTCTCAAGATACCGACATCGCTTAAAAACAGGAATCTCGGTCAAACACTCGGCGTATATGAACGAGAGATTCGTTTCTATCAGGAACTTCAGTCCCAGCTTTCAATTCGCACACCCGTACATCTATATAGCGATATGGATGCCACACCGCCTGAGCAAGCCATCAAGCGGTTAGAACTACTTGGCAAGCTGCCTAAGTGGCTCGCAAGAATGCTGTTGCCGCTAGCGGTGCGATACGGTGGTCAGGCAAGCAAAGGCTATGTGCTGTTGCTTAGAGATCTTGGTCAGTATCGCATTGGTGATCAGTTGGCTGAGGGTAGTGCTTCCGATATGCGACTGGCCATTGATACCCTGGCGATGATGCATGCCGATTTCTATGCCCAGCCAAAGAAGCTGGCCTCATATCCATGGATTATTCCATTCGACACTGGCGCTAGATTCATGCAAATCATGATGGATGTTACCCATCGGAAGTTTTGCCAGATATATGAGGACAAATTATCACCCCGTCATCTGGAGATTATCGCCTGGCTGGTAGCAAACGCCGACCGCTTTATAGAAACCATGTCGAGCCTGCCATACACCTTGTTGCATGGTGATTATCGTATGGACAATTTATGTTTCGATGACGCTAACGGGGAACTCATTGTATTTGACTGGCAGACGTTGCTGCAGGGGCCGGCCGGTTACGATCTCTCATACTTTTTGGCAACGACCAGCACCGAGGTGCCACTGGACGAAGTGCTTGAACGTTACCAGGCACAAATGAATCGGTCGGGTATTGCATTGTCGAGTGAGCAGGTTCGCAACGAATTCGACATGGGTTTACTGGCCAATATTCAAAGACTGTTACTACTGGCCACCGGTGACGTTGATTTTGGCGAAGACCGTGGTCCGGCCGTCGTTGATGATGCGATGGAGCGGTTATTCCAAATGGCAGAAAGTATCGATCTTGATCGGGTGCTCAGTTAGATACTTTTCGCAGCTTCCATCGTGATTTCGTAAGACCGAAGTCTTGCCTGGTGGTCGTATACAGAGGACACCAGTATCAGCTCGTCTGCACCGTTCTCTTCAATGAAAGAGGCCATCCCGGTGCGAATAGTATCGACGTCGCCTACTGCCGCTGAGCGGGGCATCTCCTCGATCATCTTAAGCTCCTCCGCAGAGATATGAGACGTTATGTCTTTGACCGGCGGCGGTAGTTGTCGTGGTGTGCCTTTACGCATATTCAGTAGCGATAGCATTGAGGAGGAACGCAGATATTGTGCTTCATCATTACTTTCGGCAGCGCACACATTGAACCCCAGCATCAAATAAGGTGACGTCAGTTGTTCTGACGGTTTGAAATTCTGCCGGTAAACCGCAATTGCCTGGGTCATCATGGCTGGTGCAAAGTGTGATGCGAAAGCAAAGGGCAATCCCATCATGCCGGCTAGTTGTGCGCCGAACAGACTCGAACCCAGGATCCATAAAGGGACGTTGGTGCCTGCGCCCGGTACGGCCAACACCCGCTGACCGGGTTGAACATCTTGTAGATAATGTTGCAGTTCGACGACATCGCGTGGGAAATCATCAATATCTCCCGTGAGTGTCCTGCGCAGTGCATGGGCAGTAATTTGGTCCGTACCCGGGGCACGACCCACGCCGAGATCAATGCGATCGGGATACAGCGAAGCCAGCGTGCCGAACTGTTCGGCAATCACCAGCGGCGCATGGTTAGGCAGCATGATCCCGCCAGCCCCGACTCGGATGCTGCTGGTGTCACCAGCCAGATGACCAATGACAACGGAAGTTGCGGCGCTCGCGATGCCCCGCATATTGTGATGCTCCGCCACCCAGTAACGTTCATAGCCCCAGGCTTCTGCGTGCTGAATCAGGTCCAGCGAGTTCTGCAGTGCCTCGGATGGCGTACTGCCTTCAGTTACAGGTGAAAGATCGAGTACGGAAAACTTTGTCATTTAATGATTACCTTGCCGATCACCTTGCGATCTACCAGCACTTGATAGGCCTCAACAATATTGTCCATAGCGAAGCGATGAGATACGTAAGGTGTAATGCGTTTATTCGCCAGCAAATCCATTAGGGTGTCGTCGTATTGTTTGTATAGGGTCGGTTTAAACTGTCGTAGACTGCCAATTGAATATCCGATCACGCTGGCGTTCTTAACTAGCAGATGATTGGTTTTGGCGAGCGCAGCTCGACCACTGGTAAAGCCAACGATAAGGATTCGACCAAAGGGAGCGATGCAGCGCATAGACTCATCGAATACATCGCCGCCGACCGGATCATAGATAACATCTGCACCAAGCCCTGCAGTGAGCGCTTTGACCTGCTCCCGAAAGCCATCGCTGTAGTTAATGGTTTCATCGGCGCCCAATTCCTTAACAATGTTGAGTTTCTCATCTGAGCTCGCTGTGGCGATAACCCGGGCTCCAAAAATTTTGCCCAGATCCACGGCGGCAAGACCCACCCCGCCAGCGGCACCGTGTACCAACAGCGTTTCGCCTTGTTGAATATTGGCGAGTGTTAACCCCTGGTATGCCGTCATGTAGTTGCTGCCATAGGCAGCGGCGGCTTCAAAATCGATCTCATCGGGCAGGGCCGTAACAGCTGAAGCGGCGACGTTGATGGTTTCTATACATCCGCTGCGACATAATACCTTATCGCCTGTCTTGAGGGTCTCAATTTCTGCGCCAACGGCGGTAATGGTGCCGGCCCCCTCACCGCCGACGACAAAAGGCGGTTCGGTTACATCCTGGTAATCCCCGGCAATACGCACAAGATCACTAAAGGCGATGCCTCTGGCTTTGATGTCGATCTGTACTTCATCGGGACCTGGTGCCTGGGGTGCGGGCAGGTCTTTTACGACGAGTCCATGGTGGTCGCCGTAGGCTTCGCAGATAACAGCTTTCATGATAGTCCTGTGAATTGTCCGAGGCGCTATTGTAGCGGGCCTGGAGACGAATGGCACCGCGTTGCGTTTTCGTGGTACTTTTCCAGTTCGGATGAGTATTGGCAGAACTAAACGCCGGCGATGTTTTCGGTGAAGTTGGCTACATTCAGGAAATTGAACGAACCGCTGATGTGATTGCCACGGTGCCGGTTTCCGCGCTCAACTTTGATTACAATCGTATGGCAAAAGACCTCAAGTACTTCCCGCATATCGTCGCTAAGCTGAACTTCAATATCAGCAGTATCCTGGGTACTCGACTTGCGGGTCTCCTTGCGCAACGCTAGATAGGTTCTCGTTTAATGCCCACCGGCCGCATCACCCCAGATTTTCTTTAGTGTTCTGTCCCGCCCGCAACCACTTCGATAAAAACGGTAGCGCAGGGGATTTTTTTTATAGTAATCCTGGTGCGATTCAACGACAGGCCAAAAGTCACCTGCATTGAGGATTTCCGTTGCAACAGTCTGCTGGGAGAACTGTTTCTGCACTACCTGCAGTGACTCATTAGCTATTTTTCGTTCTCTTTCATTAGCAGTAAATACAGCACTGCGATAGCTTGGCCCCTTATCGCAGAATTGTCCCTTCGCATCGAAGGGATCGATGTTGTGCCAGAAAATATCAATCAGCGTTTTATAACTGATAATGTCCGGATCATAGGTAATCTCAACAGCCTCGTAGTGACCTCGGTGATTTCCTGAATAGGTGGGATTCTTCAGCGTGCCACCGGTAAAGCCGGAGATGACATCTGAAACGCCATCAAGGTCCTGATACTCAGCTTCCATGCACCAGAAACAACCCCCGGCGAAGATTGCTTTGGCGGCAAAGGTTTCTGAGTGCATGACAATTAAGGTCAGAAAAAGAACAAGATTTCGCATGGTACACCTCGTATTAGTTTGTATGTAGACCGGCGAAAGGCGGATTTGTTACAACGCAGAAATCATCCCGGCAAGCTGCTATTCTTGCCCGTTCAAGATTGTTAACTAAGGAGAAAACATGGTTGTTCCAGCTGATTATGCAGAGCGCGTCTACGCAGGCGTATTGGGTAAAACAATTGGCGTCTATCTAGGCAGGCCGTTCGAGGGCTGGGACTACGACATGATTCAAAAACGCCTAGGAGACGTTGAGTACTACGTTCACGATAAGTTGAATGTCCCCTTAATCGTAACGGATGATGATATCTCCGGTACGTTTACGTTTATTCGTGCGCTGGATGACTTCAACTCAGATGTCTCGATAGGGGCCAAGGAAATTGGTCATAGCTGGCTTAACTACATTATCGAAAAGCGTTCCATTCTCTGGTGGGGTGGCATGGGGAATTCTACAGAACACACAGCTTTCCTGCGTTTAAAGCACGGTATCGATGCTCCGGAAAGTGGTTCTGAAGCCTTAAACGGCAAGGTGGTGGCCGAACAGATCGGTGCACAGATCTTTATCGATGGCTGGGCTATGGTCAGCCCGGGAGATGCAGATCAGGCGGCGGATCTGGCGCGAAAAGCTGCCAGCGTCAGTCATGATGGGGAAGCCGTTTACGGTGCGATTGTGCTTGCCGTGATGGAAGCCATGGCGTTCGTTGAGTCTGACATGGATCGCTTGATTGATACCGCACTAAAGTATATTCCAACCGATTGTATTATCGCGGCGTTGATTGCTGATGTGCGTAAATGGCACGCCGCTGAATCTGACTGGCGGGCAACTCGGGAAACGTTGGCGGGTACTTACGGCTATGACAAATTTGGTGGCAACTGCCATATGGTGCCGAACCATGCATTGATTATTCATTCGCTACTGCATGGGGAAGATGACTTCTCTGAAACAATGAAGATCATCAATACCTGTGGTTGGGATACGGACTGTAATTCTGGCAACGTGGGTTGTCTGATGGGTATCAAGAATGGTTTGAA
>JAQWMV010000176.1 GCA_029246605.1 Pseudomonadales bacterium
GCAACCGGTACAGGAAAGTCTACTTCTCTCGCGTCGATGATTGGATACCGGAATGAGAAGAGCAAGGGCCACATCATCACCATAGAAGATCCCATTAAGTATATTCATGAACATAGGGGATGCATGGTTACACAGCGCGAGGTCGGTGTGGACACACCAAGTTTTGAAATCGCCTTAAAAAACACGCTGCGTCAGGCGACCGATGTGATAATGATCGCAGAGATTCGAAGTCGGGAAACGATGGATTACGCCGTGACGTTTGCTGAAACAGTACATCTGTGTCTCGCGACGTTATATGCAAATAATGCCAACCAGGCTTTAGATCGGATCCTCAACTTTTTCCCCTCCGACCGACATGACCAGGTATGGATGGATTTGTCCCTTAACTCGCGGGGAATGGTTGCGCAGCAGTTGGTTGCGACGGTGGATGGAGGAGGTAGACGTGCGGCGATAGAAGTACTCATAAACTCACCCTTGATTGCAGATATGATCCGCAAAGGGGAAGTTCACATGATGAAAGAAATCATGACCAAATCGTCAGAATTGGGCATGTAAACTTTTGATCAGGCTTTGTTTAAGTTGTATAGGGATGGAGAAATATCTTACGAATGGGCCTTGGCAGCGGCGGATTCCGCTAATGATCTACGTTTGCTAATCAAACTTTCTGGGGGAGAGGTTGGTTCGCAGCAGAAGCCACATGGTCTATCTCTAGAGGCGAACGAAGACGATACCGGTATTAGTCTGAATACTTAGTCTGTTGACGTAGCCAGGATTCCAGAATTACGACGGCAGACAGATCATCAATATTGTCTTTGCTCAAGTGACGTACTTCAAATGAGCTCAAACGCTCGTCCATTGTGTCTACCGGCAATGAAAACCGTCCGCTCAGTTGGCGCGCAAAACGGGTCGCCATAATGGACATTTCGCTTTCTGAATCGTCCATGTTGATAGGTAACCCAACGACGAAGCGTTTTGGTTGCCATTCGTTGACCAGGGGTTCAATACTAGCCCAGTCTGGTTTGCCATTGGAGGCCTTCACGATGGCAAGCGGTGTCGCAGTGTTAGTCAGCTGCTGGCCAATCGCGATGCCGATTTTCTTTGTGCCATAGTCAAAACCCATCACCAGGTCGTTGTTAGGCATACTAAAAGCTTCGCATACTGTTGCGTCGAAATTGCCAGGTGCGAATAATCTCCAGGACATCCGTTGTTTGTCGTAGTTCATCGGAGAATGGTGCAAATGGTGCGGCAAGCTTTACGATTCTAAGGGCCGCATCATCAAGCACTTTGTGTCCTGATGATTCAAGCATTTCGATTCCATTCAGGGAGCCATCTGGTGTGATGGCTACCATTAAGCGCAATGAGCCGTAAAGCCCTTGGCGACGTGCTTCATCCGGATAATTGAGATTCCCGACATTCTCGATCTTACGTCGCCAGGAATTCAAATAGTATGCGTCGGCACTCGATGCAGTTGACAGGCTGGTGAGTCGTGTTATGCGAGGCCGTTTTGCGTAGATCTGACGTTGTTTAACGAGGCGAGCTTCCAGGCTAGAAATTTCCAGGCTACGCTTGAGTAACGATTTAGTATTTTTAGCGTCGTCAAGGCTAGGAATAGGATCAACGATGTTCTGCTGAACGCTGACACTTTTATTGGTTTTGGTCTGAGTTGTGACCACGATCGCTTGTTTCTGTTCCTGGTGTTTGACCGCTGAGGGCACCTGCATGGGTGTAGTCTCACGAATAGCAGTGTCGAAAAATTGCGATTCATGTGGTGTAGTAATAAGTCGCTTTTCGTCCAAGGTTCCACTGCCAATCTGGTTGAATTGTGCAAGAAAATCGACTTTGTCGGGTCGATTGACACTACGATGTTGCGCAAGTGTCACTTCCATGGTGTGTGTCGATGGTGCATTGTCTTCTCTGGTAAAGGTCACGCCCAGTATAATCAAGGCGTGTAGGGCTATCGCCAGAAACACGGTGAAAGTTAGCCGGTCGATGGCTTCGACATTGGAAGGCAGTGTGACTACAGCCACCTAGGTTAAAAACCTTTTTTCCAGAAAACTTAAGTAATCTCCTGCGATATCTAAGCCAAAGGTGCGGTCAAGCTCGCGTACACAGGTTGGACAGGTGACGTTGATCTCAGTGAGGTAATCACCGATCACGTCTATACCCACAAAATAGAGACCTTTCTTTACGAGCGTAGGGCCGACCTCGGCACAGATAAACCTGTCCCGGTCGTTCAGTTCCCTTCCGACGCCTTCGCCACCAGCCGCTAGATTACCGCGATTTTCGTTTTCGGCGGGGATTCGAGCCAAACCGTAGGGTACAGGCTCCCCATTGATTAGCAGAATTCGTGTATCGCCTGCGGCAATCTCAGGAATATATTGTTGCGCCATGATTTGGCGGTTGCCATGGTCCGTTAGGGTCTCGATAATCACGCCAAGATTCTTGTCACCGGGCTGGACCCGAAAGATCGATGCGCCCCCCATTCCGTCCAGAGGTTTATAGATAACGTCACCGCGTTTATCATGAAAGGCACGCAATATGTTCAGATCGCGACTGACAACGTGAGGTGGGCAACAGTTGGGAAACTGTAGGGCAAACAGTTTTTCGTTGCAGTCACGGATACTGCCCGGGTTATTGACGACCGTAAGGCCTTTTTCGGCAGCCAATTCAAGGAGATAGGTAGTATATACGTACTCCATATCGAACGGTGGATCCTTCCGAAAAAGCACCAGGTCATGATCGGTCAGCGGTACAGTATCGCCGCCGAGATCGGTAAACCACTCAGATTCATCGTCACTAACCCTGACTTGGCGCCGGTGAGCAAATACTTCATTATCAGCGATAAAGATAGTCTGCTGCTCAATGATGTATAGTTCCCAGTCGCGCTTTTGTGCAGCGATGAGCATGGCTAATGTGGTGTCTTTTTTGGGATTGATGGACTCGATAGGATCCATGACAACACCCAGATGTATAGTCAATGTTTAACGCCTCTTGGATAGGAGCCTTCAGCCGGCCGAGAACTTGCGCCGCTGCTGTCGCGGAGAAAACAGGCCGACTTTACAAGGATTTGCTTCGTCATGTTTGATAAGAGACAAAATTGTGTATTGTAAACGACTTTTGAGCGTGTTCTAGTCAAAATTCCCTTAATTGTCGGGTACTTACCGATTGAGTTTAACAACTGTTATACAAAACGTGATGCAACTTACGGGCATTAATGAATTTTTGCTGAAATTATACTGGCTAGAACACCTGGATTAGAGCTATGGGCGATAATTTTGATGGTGTCAAAGTGATGGTCATTGGTGATAGCAAGACCATCAGAAGGACTGCTGAAACACTGTTATCTAAGGCGGGCTGTGAGGTGATAACCGCCGTTGACGGTTTTGATGCCCTAGTCAAAATAGCTGATTCGCAGGCTTCGATAATATTTGTGGATATCATGATGCCCCGTCTGGATGGATATCAGACTTGTGCATTGATCAAGAATAACAGTGCCTTCTAGAGCACGCCTGTAATTATGTTATCGAGTAAGGATGGCCTGTTTGATCGGGCGAAGGGCCGAATTGTAGGGTCGGACCAATACCTGACCAAACCGTTTAACAAGGATGAGCTGTTAGCGTAATAAAAGATCACCTTGGTGATAGCCCGGGTGAATAAGGGACAGCGAGGCGGACAGATTTAGATGTCAACGGTACTGGTGGTCGATGATTCAAAAACCGAGATCTTCCAGTTTAGGGAGATGCTAGAGAAGTTGGGCTATGAGGTGATCACCGCGGAAAATGGTAGGGATGGTGTTGCCATGGCGAAACAGGAACAACCGGACGTTGTGCTGATGGATATTTTCATGCCTGATATGAACGGCTTTCAGGCAACAAGACAGATAACGCGAGCGGCGGAGACAAAGCATATTCCGGTGATTATTGTCAGTAGCAAGGATCAGGAAACAGATAAGGTTTGGGGTGAGAGGCAGGGCGCTAAGGGTTATTTGACTAAGCCCGTTGACGCACAAGAATTGTCGACAGCGATGCAATCGCACGGTTATGATCGTTGATGATTCGGTAATGGTTCGTAAGGTGACGTCTCGATTGATGGAACGTCAGGGATGGGATGTTGTGTTGGCGAAAGATTGGCTCGATGCGGTGACCCAGTTGCAGGTTATTTATCCGGATATCGTTTTGCTGGATATTGAAATGCCTAAAATGGATGGGTTTGAAGTGTTGCGGCGATGAACGGTTGAAGTCATTGCCTATTATTATGATTACGTCTTGTACCGGAGAAAAAAATCAGCAACAAGCGCTTGAGTTGGGTGTTAATCAGTTTCTGGGTAAACCCTTTCAGGAAGCCAGTCTCCTTTCTACCATTGAAGAAGTCATCGGTAGCGGATAAGCCAAGGCGATGACTCAGGTCTCAATATATTTAGTTGCACTGCAGAAGCAGGGCCTCGCGCTTCCAGAATAAACTGTTGCGGAGGTCACTCCCTACGAACCATTGCAGCGGGTTCAAGACACCCCGGACTGGTTTCTTGGGTTGCTTAGCTGGAGAGGTGAACAGGTTCCCGTCGCTTCATTTGAAATGCTTACGGTTGAACGTGCAAGTTTTTCGCTGGTCAGTGTAGCGTCTGCGAGTCTCGTTGTTGTCAAGGGCTTGAACGATCAGGCGGATCTACCATTTTACGCGCTAGTCTCCCAGACGCCGCCGCTATTGTTACAGGTGGAAGACGAAATGTTGTTCGCGACACCAGAGCCAGCTGCCCGAACTGAACGCGCGAAAGTCAGATTTGAGAATGATATTGTGTCCATTCCAGATCTTGATTATATCGAAGCCAGTTTCCGCAACGTGCTAATCAAGTAAAGTCTCCCCACCGATATTGAACTAGGGCAAGCAGTGCAGCAGGTGCTGTCTCTGCTCGAAGTATTCGATGCCCCACTGCAATTGATGTAAAGCCCACGTGTTCCGCTGCTTCAACTTCACTACTGGCTAGGCCACCTTCGGGACCGATCATGATTGACACTGTACTAGGGGTAGATGCAATGTCCTTGAGTGAGCCGGCCGCTAACGGATTTGCCAGGAGTCGTAGTCCCTGTGGTGCCGATGCGAGCCAGTCATCAAAACTACGCATTGAAGAGAGCAGTGGCAGTTGGTTACGACCACATTGCTCACAGCTCGACTGAATGACTTCTTGCCAGTGCTCGTCCCGAGCCCTTGGTTTACTGCAACGATCGGTCATGATGGGTACAATTTCGGAGACGCCGAGTTCGGTTGCTCTGGTTAATGCTGCGTCCATCGCGTTACTTTTTAGCACCGCGAGCGCAAGTATAGTATTGAGGCTAGATTCTCTCGAAATGTATTCTGGTTCGTCGACGCTCACACTGACGTTGGATCGTTTGATGTGAGTAATAGTGACGGGAAATTCGCTCCCAGATCCATTGAATAGCGTAGCCTGATCACCAGTTTTCATGCGTAGAACATGTAACATGTGATGAGATACCGATTGAGGGAGTTGCAGCGCTTCACCTGCGGCTAGTGGATGTTTCACAAAGAACCGCGGTGAACGCATGTCCTATAGACCGAGATTGCGCCAAATACGAATCGTTGGCAAAGATTGATTTAAGGTATAGAAATGCA
>JAQWMV010000179.1 GCA_029246605.1 Pseudomonadales bacterium
AACCTGGCATCAGAATGTTGACGCAATCGATTTGTCCTTCTGCAGCGCGCCGGCCAACCATCCCTCTCTCAATGGATCGATCAGGCCCCGCACGAAAACGCTCGGTAAAACGCAAGCAGGTCACAGACCACCAGAAAGATCCAAAGACCTCCCAAAACTGCACGTGAAGGGGATCCACCCTAATCCCTGACTCCGCCTCATAGCCGCGTAACAAATCTTCATAGGATCCGAACCCCCCCACAGGCAACGACTCACCGTATCGCCACGCGTTGGTACAAAGCCACCCAAGATCTCGGACAGGATCACCAATATGGGCGACCTCCCAATCTAGAACACCAAGAATCTTTTCTGACGACACCATAAAGTTGCCGTTGCGAAATTCATTATGCACCAGTGTAACGCGTTCAATTTTCGGTAAATTGCGCAGCAACCATTGCCCCACATAGTCGATCATCGGCTGCGGCACATTGAGTGTCTGATAATGCTCCCAGGTCTGACGAACATAGTCTTCCGGGGTTAATACTTGCAAACGCGCTCGCAGCCTGGTCGAATCGAGATCGATATTGTGGATACGCGCCATAATCCTGCCGCACTCATAAGCGAGCCCCGACCTTAACTTTGCGTACTTTTCATCACGAAGGATTCTCGAGCCAAGCGCTTCCCCCTCCAGCCACTCCATGATGAACCCCCCACCCAAATCGTCTGTACGCTGCAGCACGTAGTAGACTTCGGGCGCCGGGACACCGGACTTTCGCACTATTTGCATAAGCAGAGCTTCACCACCCAAACCGGGGAGTCTCGCTTCGTCATAGCCACCACCCGCAGCACGGCGCATACAAAGTGTTCGAGCACCCGAGAGTGAACGAATGACAATTCGATAGGTTTCCTGACTTGCGCCCCCGGATAAGCGTTCAACGGCATCAAGACCTGTACAACCATCAATTTGTGCCAGCAAAATCTGCTCAAGCTTTTCTTCAAATTCGGTCATGTGATCACTAACTCCTTAGGGAAACTAATTTACGATGAATTCAATACGGCCGAAATCACCGTAATCGGCAACATACTCGCCAGGCTTCAGTGGCGCAGGTCGTCCGAGCGCACCAGTCATCAGATAGTGGCCCGCCTTAATCTCGTAGCCAGCAGCAAGCACCTGTTCGATTAGCCAACTGAAGGCAACTTGCTGGTCACCAAATGCATCACTCCCCCGTCCGTTGTTGATGATTTCACCTCCCCGCGACAGACTTACCGAAACCTGATTTAGTTCTACCTCACCGGTGCGGTCTCCTGGTAGGTAACATGCTGAGGCGGAATTTCCAGCAGTTAGGTCCAATGGTCCCATACTTGCAAGATCATCATATCCTGCATCTGCAAACTCTAGCATCGGAATTGGCTCAAGAAATTCGTGCAGGTTACCCAGGTCGGGCAGTTCGCAAATATCCTGCTTCAAACGGTAACCAATTTCAGTCTCCAGAATGCAACGATGGAAACCCGAGGAATCGACGGCATCCCCCTGACGAAACAGTCCGCTATCAAACAACACGCCGTACAGCGCCTGACTGAGTCCCTGTGCAGCCTGCGCTGCCGGATTCGTGACGGCGGCTTTGTATCCGGCTATGGCGTCTGTCTGACTGATTTCTGTCACCAGGCTTCTTTGCACCTGGAAAGCGTCTTCTAGCGTTACGCCTGCGAAATCACCGGCTAAAACAGGTTTGGGGTCACCCTTCTCTCTAGCGCTGATAAACGCATCTTTCCACTTTTCTATATCAGTTGCTCGCATGGCCATTCCCTGAGAAAAAATCGATTATATTGTTGATCGGCTTGTCAATTATACTCTTCATATCAAACGAGAGAAAAAATGGCTTACAAAAACAGATTTGCAGTCGTTACTGGTGGCGCGTCAGGCTTTGGCTACGGCATTGCTGCGGCATTTGCAGCACGTGGTGCCAATGTTGTTATTGCCGATATTAACGATGAACTAGGTACAAAGGCAGCCCAGGAACTCAAGGTTGGTTTCGTGCATTGTGATGTTTCGGACAATGATTCCGTCAGCGCACTTATCGATGGTCAGCAGAAAATCGACATCTTTGTGAACAATGCTGGTGTGACGCATTTCCCGATGCCCGCAGAAGAGGTAGAAGAGGACGACTTCGAACGGGTTTTTCGCATCAATATGAAGTCGGTTTTTCTGACCTCTAAGTACGTTATCCCAAAGATGAAAGCTACCGATGGTGGCGTGATTCTTAATATTGCTTCAACTGCTGGCGTGAGTCCAAGACCGGGCCTTTCGTGGTACAACGCATCAAAGGGATGGATGATTACAGCCACACGGTCCCTCGCTGTAGAACTCGCACCCCACCATATTCGCGTTAACGCGATCAACCCGGTAGCTGGTGAGACGCCTTTGTTAGCAACATTCTTGGGTGGGGATACAGTTGAAAACCGCGAAAAATTTCTCAAAACGATTCCTCTGGGAAGATTTTCAACACCCGATGACATCGCAAATGCCGCATGCTTCCTCTGCAGTGAAGATGCCGATATGTTGACCGGCGTCACACTTGAGGTCGATGGTGGCAGATGTATCTAACGCTCAATAATATCTACTCGGAAATCTTGTAGTGGACCCCGTAACCCAGGGCGCACTGGGCGCAGCACTGCCACAGTCGCTTAGCTCACCAGAAAAAGTCAGATGGGCAGCACTAGTGGGTGCACTGAGCGGGATGGCTCCTGATTTAGATGTGCTCATTCGTTCTGCTAATGATCCACTGTTATTTCTTGAATACCATAGACA
>JAQWMV010000182.1 GCA_029246605.1 Pseudomonadales bacterium
ATCTACTATTACTAGAGTGTCGTCGGTCCGACATAAGGACTAGAGTAGTCGTAAGGGTCCCTAAAAATCTTTCTGATTGCTAAGAGAGAATGATAAAGAAGCGATGAGATGGTGTTAGGTTTCTATTCTGTTTCACCTAGCTGGTTTTACCTAATCATCGATTGGTGGTAGAACTGGTGACATGAAAATACTTTTGACAACCCTATTAGTCATTCTTGCGTTGTTAGCGTCGTTACACGCGAGTGCTGATTTTAATACAGGAATGATTGCATACGAAGCAGGAGACTACGCAACGGCAGTGCACGAATATAAGAAAGCTGCTGAACAAGGTGATGCTCGCGCGCAGACCATGCTTGGCATCATGTACGCAACTGGCGTTACGAAACAAACCGGAAACCGCTAAATCAACGTCTGAATCAAACAACAAACGCCAACTGCCGGTACCATTGTCCAGGAATCCAACGAGTCCCTTGTCGGTATTGCCATCTTCACTGTCCTGGGAGTTGAAATGGACGGTTTGGTCTGCAGCGAGGTCAATACTGATAGTGCCGGTGCTGGTGACACCAGTATCGTCTGCACTAGGAATAGTGACTGTGCCTGCGACATCCGACACGTTCGTGACGCGGATGAAACCTTACTGGTTGGTATTGTCAGAAGCTGGAAAGAAATGCAGCCATTCCTGGGCGGCGAATGAGTAGAATGACAAGCATAACAATACTGTCGCAGCGATGCTGCGGTTGAAATTGATCATAGGTAGTACCCCCGAGTAGAAAACACATCTATAACAATCAAAAAACTATAAACGCCCTCTCCCCCAAGAGCTAATTGAGATAGTACCTTAGATCATAACCAACTCGGAGAACAACCTGTTTCTCAGGGAACCATCGCCTCAATCAGTGCCGGGCCTTCTGTAGCCTGTGCGCGCTGTAATGCCTCTACAAGCTCTTCGACGGTGTGCACGCGCCAGGCTGGCACGCCCATCCCTTTGGCGATGTCTGTCCAGCGCAGTTCTGGGTTTGTCAGGTCCAGCATGCTCATGGCTTTCGGCCCGGGGTTATGTGCCCCAACACGACCGAATTCAACCTGCAGAATCGCATACTTCTGATTCGCCATGATAATGGTGGTCACGTTGAGCTGCTCACGAGCCTGAGTCCACAACGCCTGGTTGGTATACATGCCGCTCCCATCCGCCTGCAGGCTGATGACGGGTCTGTCTGGGCAGGCGATCGCGGCGCCGGTGGCGCTGGGCATACCAAAGCCAATGGCGCCACCGGTTATGACCAGATGGTCGTGTGGGGCTGCCGTTCGAGTGGCGCCAATACAGCCACCGCCAGAGGTTCCTCCTTCGTCGACGATAATGGCGTTTTCCGGGAAATAATTTGCCAGGGTTTTACCGACGGTGCTCGGACTCAGCGCACCGCTCGGTAGATCCGGAATTTCATGAGGTTGTAATCTTGCCTCGATACTACCGGCACCAACTGCATCGACTAGTGCTTCCAGTGCACCTTCGACGTCTTCGTCCCGTTCGGCCAGCGTGTGTAACTCGCAGCCCTCAGGTGTCAGGTAGTTTGGCTTGTCGGGGTAGGCGAAAAAAGTCACCGGGGGTTGAGAACTCAAGA
>JAQWMV010000185.1 GCA_029246605.1 Pseudomonadales bacterium
ATTCCAAATTTTCTTTTTTACCCTGAGCACCGAACCACAACAAGCCAGCGTTCTGATCCTCATGGCCCTCGACAACAGCCTTGTTCACTTGAGCAAATTCGGGAATGTATTTTGATACAGGATCACTCAGGCTGATCAGCCCCTCATCAACCAGCATCAGCGCTGCTACAGCGATGACGGGCTTCGCCGATGACGCCATAATGAAGATGGCGTCTGGCTCCATAGCACGGCCTTTGTCCACGTCCATTTCTCCGTGAGTCGAGAAGTGAACAACCTTGCCTTGTCGAGCCACAAGCGTAACGCCACCCTGAATATCTCCGGCGTCAGTGTGCTTCTGCATAAGCTTGTCGATGTTGTTCAATCCTGCTATCGACATACCCACAGATTCAGCGCGGGTTGATGGCATTTTAGTTGGTTTGTACATGGTCTCCGGTTCCGCTGACAATTTATTGGTGGTGAGTCTACCCGGTGTTGATAAACAATTCGATCAGATTAATTTGGGTTGTGTCGCCGAGGTGGAAAACCAGAAATAATTGCCAAGTGGAACATGTTTCAGATCGCTACAAGTCTTGTTTGTATCATTGTCACGACTTGATCTACGTGCGAATAGCTCAAGGTGAGCCACAATCGGCTGAGGTTTAGTTACAAGAGGCCCTGGCGGCAGGTGTGCCTGGTACTTCAAAAGGTTCAACGCGAAGGTTTCTCTCACCTTCGCGCATCAGGCTGCGAAGATAATCAGGGTTCTGGCTCGCTTCGATCATCTCTTTGGGTATTCTGCCTTTGAAGTCTTGGAACGGCATCATGTAGGACCGGCAGTGTTGGCCGAGCATGGTAACTCGCAGCCCCGGTGTGGTTTTGCGATATGCGCCATGCCAGAGTGCACCATGAAACATGATCAACGAGCCTTTTGGTGCTTCGGCTGGTACGGATAAGGGTAACGCTTCTTCAGGTTCTGGAAATCGTTCCAGCCTGTGGCTGCCGGGGACGTAAGCCAGAGCGCCATCTTCTTTGGTGTAATCCGTTAGTGCCCAGTTCATATTGGCAATGTGGGGTACCCTCCAGTTCCAGGGTGGTGGCACCATGCCTTGATCTACATGGAATCCTGTTGTTGATTCTCCTTCCCAGTTATCCGGTGTTTGCCATTTTATCCAGGCATCACTAACAGCGAGTCGATGGTCCGACCCAAGCATGTATGTCATCAGGGCTTTCTTGACCGGATGAGTCAGTACTTTCTCGAATGCCTGACCTTCAAAGATCATGTGCGAGAGAATGATGTGACCAATTTCACCTGGGCGCGAACCAAAATCATCATAAGGGCCTGAGCTGAGATCGAAATGCACACCGGTTCGTGCTTCGCCGACTCGTAGGATCGCATCACGTAACTCGTCGAACCAGTCGTCATCAAGTTTTAGCGTTGACTGAGGAACGATGGTGAGACCAATCTCATCCAGTTCGGCAATATGATCCTTTAGGCCATATTCCTCAACGGTTTCTTCAATGTTGGTCGATTCTTCGGGCTGCATGTTTTGTCCAGGTACCTTAGTGGTTGCCCCATATTCCCATCTCAAGATCCAAATCACCAGTGAATACAACCTGCTGAGTTACCAAAACACAGGTGTTCGGGTATCACGAAGAGCCTGCTGAAACCCGACTGCTGAAACTACATTCCCGCTAACGTTCACGCAATTCGGAAGGCACTCAGCCATGTATGAAATACAGGCCAGGTCAGGGCAGTATTCGAAATCTATGGGGTCATGGTTTATTCTCCCTATCTTCAAGATGTTCTAAGCTTGCGCCTGCTTCCCTGAGTCTGAATTCGAGTCTTCCAGCGTCAGCGGAAATTTCGAGTCAAAGATATGATCGCCCACCTGCCATTCAGACTTGGGTAGTTCGTAATAGGTTTCAAGCTCGTTGCCTTCCGGGTCCAGGAAGTAAACTCCCAGAGATAGCCCGTGGTCGCCAATGCGCACAATTCCGATGTCATTTTCCTTAAGGCGCTGATACACCGCTTTCAAGTCCTCAAAGGAATCCATCTGCCACGCTATGTGAACGAGTCCTACCCGACTCTCATCCGGACCAGAGGCATCAGGGTCCGCCGCAAAAATCGCGAGTTCATGTGAGAGGTCGCTGTTGGCAGACATAAAGAGCGCGTTACCTTCGAACTTTGCCATCACCGTGAGTCCGAGAATGCGCGTATAGAAGTCTTCTGCCTTAACCAGATCCCGTACTCTGATGACCAGATGTCCTAACTGTTTTGGTGCTAATCCCACATGAATCTCCCGATAAGTTTTGATCAGCATGATCATAAATGGGATGTTCACTTTATGCGATACTATCCAGTAGACAATGTCCCTATAGGGTAGGTGCGAGAATGGTTTCATTTACACAAAATCAAACGGAGTTGATCCTGGCAGTTCAGGGTCAGGACCTAGAGCGGATACAACGCGAAAAAATCTTACTTTCGTTCCGAATGTAGAGATTGAGTATGTTAGATTTCAAAGCCCTTCTTTTTGACGTTGGTGGCAGTGTCTTCAATTGGAAAGATGCAGTTGCACCGCTAATCAGGCAAAAAGCCGAGAAGTATTCAGCGGCAGTTGATGTCGAGGCGTTCGCCATGAAATGGCGTGTCGGTATGTTTGTGGTGCTGGCTCGCCTGCATCGCAACGAGATTCCCCATTGCAACATGGATGACATGCTCGCGATTGCATTGGATGATTTATTAGCCGAGACCCCGGCACTGACACTTGATGAAGTGGACAAAGCAGACTTGCTGCAGGGTTGGCATCAGATGGATGTATGGCAGGAATTTCCCGAAGCCCTTGAGCGGCTCAAGTCGAAATTTACGGTTGGCATCTTGTCGGTGCTGAGTCTCGCGATACTTGTTGATAGTAATAAGTATGCGGGTGTGGCGTGGGATGCGGTAATCTCCTGTGAATTCCTGAGCAAATATAAACAACAGCCTGAAAGTTATCTTGAGGGGGCAGCGTTGCTGGGTTTAAAGCCGTCGGAGATATGCTTCGTGGCTGTTCACCCGAGTGACCTGTTGGCAGCCAAGGGAACGGGAATGCACACGGCCTTTGTAACGCCAAAGAAAGATAGTGAACCTGAATTTACGGGTACGCCAGCACATAACCCGGACGACTTTGATTTCAATGCGGCTGATTACACCGATCTTTGCGATAAACTCGGCTGCTAACAGCCTTACACGATGTTGGTCGGGTCTAGCGACTTACTTCGAAATTTAACTCAATATATGCTGATCCGAGGTCGAGATAGCCGAATGGGTGTGGGTGTAGATCTCGACATTTCCACAATCGGCCATTCACACGATCTCTTCTAACAAGCAGTATCCGTGACTCTTACCATCAGTAACGAAGTGTTTAGAGATCGTGCGAAGTCGACGGTTTAGTCTGAGCCTCACAAAGAAACCTTGCGACACACCCGAGTCAGGTATAATGCTGACTCTCGGAGAATACTAGCTGCCGCAGATTAACAAATCGATGGACACTCATAATGAAAGCAAGCAGATCCAAGCAGGGATTGGCCGCCATACTGGCTGTGTTGATCACGATAACCCTTTCGGTAGGGGCCAGAGGAGCAAGTTACGTATTAGGCAAAGATTCATTACCGCAAAGTGGCGTCCCGAAGGGCAAGGTGGAAAAGCGCACGTGGGATACCAGCACCATCTATCCCGGCGTCACCAATGAATTCTGGATTTATGTCCCGGCGCAGTATACGGATGCGGAACCCGCGTGCGTGATGGTGTTTCAGGACGGCGAGACGTACCTGAGCGCTAACGAGTCAATGCGGGCGCCGGTCGTTCTCGACAATCTGATTCATCAAGGCGAAATGCCGGTGACGATTGGCATATTCATTAATCCGGGCATGAAAGAAGCCCCAAGGGACCAGCGTAACAACCAGTACGTTACCGTGAATGACACATACGCACGTTTCCTGGTGGAAGAAATCCTCCCGGAGGTCGGCAAGGATTACAACCTCGTCACCGATGCATCGGGACGGGCTATCGTTGGGATGAGTGACGGCGGCCTCAGCGCGTTTACGGCGGCATGGCATCGGCCCGATACCTTCTCAAAAGTCATCAGCCACATCGGCAGCTTCACGAGACTTCGGGGCGGTGCCGAATATCCCCATCTCGTTCGTCTGACTCGCGGAAATCCCAAACCCATACGCGTGTTCCAGCAGGATGGCGAGAATGACTTAAACGGCACAATAGGCAACTGGCCGCTAGCGAATCGAGAATTGGCTGCCGCGCTGAAATTTGCCCGGTATGACAGCAAACTGGTCATGGGTGCGGGCGGGCACAATCTGGTTCAGGGCGGCGCGATTTTACCTGACACGCTGCGCTGGATCTGGCGCGATTATCCCGGGGTAAAAGGCGCTGGCGATTCTCCCGATCTGAATGCGGTGACTGGCCAATGGGAAGTCCAGGTGAACCTCATGGGTTCCTTTATCCACAATGTACTGAAGGTTACGGCGCAAGACGGCACGCTTTCCGCAACGTTGCACGACGATCAGAAGAACAACATCCCTGTGACGGCTATCAGCTTCGAGAACGACATTCTAAGCTACGAGTATTTTACGCCGCCCGCCCTGATGATGACGGAAAAGGAGGGTGAGAAAGAAGCCAAAGCAAAGGCTGGCAAAGATAAAGGCAGCAAGGGCAAGTCTGGCAAGGGCAAAGTGGGCAAGGAATCTCTGCCCACCATGAAGACCTGGCTGACCGTCAACGGTGACACCTTCGAAGGCGCACTGAGCTCGACAACACGATCTAAAAACGAGTGGGACTTTGCTGTCAAAGGTCAGCGAAAAGTACGGGCTGAATGACTGGCTCAGGAGAGACGACGCGCTTGAATTAACAGGTCAAAAACCCCGCATGACGCAGAGCAAGACTCATGAATACCACACCCCGATTTTCAGCACGCATAGCCCTTCCTGCACTCGTTACGCTGCCAATCACAGCCCTCGCAGAGAACTTCTTCTCCAAGGAACCCGTTTGGAGCAGCGGCACTAACGTCTCTGGCGACGATGGCATCGCCGATTTGTCGACTATGACCGCGATGGAAAAAGGCATCGAGTTCGAAGACCCAGCAGAAAAGATCAGGACTGGCTGGCGAAAAGCCCCATGGGTAAAGTGCCTGTATTGGAAACACCTGATGGTTCTTTGGCCGAAACGATGACCATCGTTGCCTACCTTGAAGACATTCAACCCGAACCAGGCCTGCTGCCCGGGACACCCTTTGAGCGTGCCAGAGCACAGCAGATTGCACTACACTGCATTAACTACCCGGATACAGCTTCACGGCTGGGTCTCAACGCCGCGGCATTTGGCGCGCCGGAGGACGAGGCGGTGAATGCAGCGCTTGCTAAAACGGTACCACGCGGAATGCAGTCTCTTCGTCAACTAGCCGTATTCGAGCCCTGGATTGGCGGTAATACCTTTACGCTGGCAGACATCGTGGCGGCAAACACAATTCCGCTGGCTAGCATGGTGTTAAAAAAGCTCTGCGATATTGACCTGATGGCGGAACTACCGGAAGCTCAGGATTGGTTAAATCTGGTCAATGAGCGGGATTCAGCCAAACAGATCGCAGCCGATAGAGCATAGATAGAGCATAAGGGTTACTTACTCTCTGCCCTTAAAGGGATCTTTGGGTAGTCGGTAGATCATGCGCCCTGGAAAAAGGTGCTTAATTCGACTTATACTCGGACGTGTCGTTCTTGCACGGCGCGGTGACTTTGACCTTCAATAGGATCACCACGCCACCGTGTCTAAAATTTGGATAGAAATGAACAATTGTCATCTTTGACCAATATTTAGAAAACGTGATTTATAACCCTATCTCCAACCAACCTATCTAGGAACCAATCTCAAGGAGACTCTCGAGTGAAAGCCCCAATAGATATTGCGTTTGAATCCGCTGATCTAAGTAAAACCGAGTACCGAGGTTGGATTGCAGAGCGTATGGACATCAACGTTGAAAAACGTCTGCTGCAGTTGGATCTGGATATGATTCTTGACCCGTTTATTAATCGACCGGGGAAGCAATGGTGGGCCGGAGAGCATGTAGGAAAATATCTACATGCAGCAACCCATGCGTGGTGGTTCACCGGGGACGACCGACTCAAGGTCCGTATGGATTCAACGGTGAGCAAACTGATCGATACACAACTTCCGAATGGTTATCTGGGTACATACAAGGAGGCGGACCAGTTCGGTCAGGGCGACGGGATCGGCTGGGATGGTCCGGTATGGGACGTCTGGACGCACAAGTACAACCTCATCGGCTTGCTCACCTACTATCAGGCCACGGATCATAAACCTGCGCTCGACTCCTGTAGACGCGCAGCTGATCTTATGTATGAAAACTTCGTCGTGAACAAGAGAAGTTTTAGGCTTGCCAGTTCCCACCAGG
The DNA here is from genome assembly GCA_029246605.1 of Pseudomonadales bacterium. GTDB lineage: Bacteria > Pseudomonadota > Gammaproteobacteria > Pseudomonadales > Azotimanducaceae > UBA7455. Next base: position 6,435 of record JAQWMV010000185.1, read on the forward strand.
GCATGGCCTCGACCAGTGTACTTGAACCTATCGCGCTCCTTTACCGGCTAACGGGGGAACCACGCTACCTCGAGTTTTGTCACGTGATCATCGATGCGTGGGAAGACGAAAGTAATCCAGAGACCTGGACCTATGAGGACGGTTGTCATCTCCTGACGAGCCTGCTTGAACGCGGTGACGTAAGCAGAACAGCCAACAGAAAGGCCTACGAGATGCTGTCGAATCTGGTTGGGCTCCTTGAATTGTATCGCGTTGATCCCGACGAGCGTTATATGACCGCCTGCAGGAATGCCTGGAATGACATCGCGACAAAGCGGCTCTACATCACTGGCACGGCAAGCAATCACGAGCACTTCCAGCCGGATTACAGGCTGCCACCCGGTCAGACAGTTGGAGAAGGCTGCGTAACTGTGACCTGGCTTCAATTAACGCGTCACCTACTCGAACTAACGGGTGAGGTGCAGTACGCTGATGAACTTGAGCGCACAACCTACAATGCACTGCTCGCTGCACAATCACCCCTGACCGGTGAAGTCACTTATTTCTCTCCGTTGAACGGACACAAGGCTTATAACGGACATGACGCTAAAATGACTCCCGCGATTTCCTGCTGCTCCAGTAGTATTCCCCGTGGCATCGCGATGATTCCAACGTTCGCATCAGGTGTTCTGAAAGGCAAGCCTGCACTGTTGCAATACATTCCCGGTAAGCACGTGTTGAATTACTGCGGCGGTGACAACACTAACGTCGTATTGCAGGTCAGCGGTGATTACCCCCAATCAGGTGAGTTCGAGGTTGAAGTCGGGTTGGAACACCCTGCCAGGTTTCCACTCCTCCTGAGAGTGCCCGCCTGGGCCACAGGGTTTGAGGCAACACTCGACGGAGAAACACACACCCCTTCAAGAAGTCGTTTGCTAGAGATCGAACGTCTTTGGTCCCCAGGAGACAAAATTTCCTTGAAGATTCCCCTTGATATCCGTGTGATTCCAGACGGGGACAAGACCACCGACTCGGTAGCCTTTGTCAGAGGACCACAGGTTCTCGCGGCAGATACGGCTATCGATGCTGGTCATGGAATTCCGCAATCGGATTGGTGGGGCGATGCGATCTATTCGCGAGTAGCTCAACAAAATGGTATCGAAAAAACGTTTCAGCTGGTGACGTTTGCTGATGCTGGTCAGAACAAGGAAGACTACAGCGTGCTCCATGAAGGTATCGCATAGGCGCAACACTGACCTGTAGTTGTAACGCAACCACGACAATTAGCAGCGTTGTTTATTGCGGCGTGCATTGCGACACAGCGCATAAGCCCCGCTTAGGCAGCTCGCTCAAATATGGCTGCAATTCCCTGTCCGCCACCGATACACATGGTCTCCAGAGCGTATTTTCCCTCTCGTCGCTGCAACTCATTGAGCATGGTGGCCATGATTCGACCACCCGTGGCACCGATCGGGTGTCCAAGTGAAATACCCGAACCGTTTACATTAAGCTTGTCCATATCACTCCAGCCCCAGCCTTTGAGGACGGATAATACCTGACAGGCAAACGCCTCATTGAGTTCCACCAGGTCCATGTCTTTCCAGGCGAGGCCAGTACGGCCAAACAGCTTTGCAACTGCCGGAACCGGACCAATGCCCATGGTCGCGGGATGGCAGCCGGATGCGGCCCATGAATTAAAATAGGCAATAGGTTCAAGATCCAACTCGTCCAGCTTGTCTTCAGCCACTACTAGACACGCTGCGGCAGCGTCATTTTGTTGGGAGGCGTTGCCGGCAGTAACCACGCCGTCGGTAGTGATGGGTCCCAGTTTGTCGAGAGACGCCATTGAGGTATTGCCACGAACACCCTCGTCATGATCGAAGATGAGGGGGTCGCCTTTGCGTTGCGGTACAGATACTGGAACCAGCTCGTTATCGAACTTACCCTCGTCCCATGCTGCCTGGGCACGTTGCTGGGACTGCATGGCATAGGCATCTGCTTGCTCCCGCGTAATCTGATATTCCTGGGCAAGATTCTCGGCAGTTTCGATCATGCCTGAAATAGGTCCGAAGCGAGCCTCGGGTTGCGATCGGACGCGGCCTCTTTCCAGGCGATCATGCATCGTGACCGAACCACTACGGGCACCGCCGCGCATACTGGTTGTGTAGTACTCAACGTTGCTCATGCTTTCTGCGCCACCGGCGATGACCACATCAGAGACTCCAGTCTGGATCATCATCGCTGCATTGGCGACTGCCTGCAGACCACTACCGCAACGACGATCTACCTGGGTGCCGGCAACATGCAGGGGCAAGCCCGCGGCGAGGGCCGACCAGCGACCGATGCAGGGGGCTTCACCGCTTGGATACCCTTGGGCAAAACAAACTTCTTCAATGCGTTCCGGATCAATACCCGTGCGCTCAACCAGTGCCCTGATCGCGATGGCACCTAGCTCTTCTGCATTGTAGGGTTGCAGCGTGCCCAGATATTTGCCAACGGCGGTACGCAGTGGGGATACAATAGCGGCTCTTCTCATGGGGCAGTCTCGTGATGAAAGTGCGCATAATATCATCCATCAAGGATGGCTACATGCTATATCAGTCTGGCATGGTCTAACGGATGAAATCCGTCGTGGACCCTGCCAATGCAGGGTCATCCGTCGTGCGCATAGACTCGGCAAGTTTTGACCGATATGACTGAATCAACTCCTTTGACGCAGGATCGTTGATCAGGTTGTTTAGCGCGTCCGGGTCTTTCTCGTAGTCATAGAACTCGAAAGGTACTCGATACTGAAAGTGCTTCACGCGGGCAGCAACTGCAGGGTTCGTCTGGGCCGCATCGACCATCGCGTTCCAGCTAAGGCCACGACGCATTGCCGCGTTATTAAATTCCTTTTTCCCATCACTCCACGCATTCCAGATCAGTCCGAAGCGCTTGCCCTGGATCGATCGCATGGTGTAGTCAACCTTCGAGACAATCGCATTGATCTGGGTATAGACATAATCACGGCCATCCTGCTTTTGGCCATTGAGCACGGGCAGGAATGATCTTCCATCCATGCCTTCCATGGCTGCAATGCCCAGGATATCGAGGATGGTTGGGGCAAAATCTATGCCGGACACAAGGTGTTCCGTGTCATGGGAACCCGGTTTCAACTTACCCGGCCAGCGGACAATCCATGGCGTGATGGTCGAGTGCCGATAAACATTGGTCTTTGCAAAAGGTACCGCGATACCGTGGTCTGATTTGAGCATCACCACGGTATTGTCGTCGAAGCCGGCGGCTTGCAACTCGCTCAGTACTCGACCGACGACATCATCCGCCCGTCGAACCGAGGAGTAATACATGGCAATCTCTGCCCGGATATCCGGTAAGTCAGGTAAAAATCCTGGTACAACGATTTCGTCCGGCTGAAAAATTCGACTCGGCGCTGGAACTTCATCCATACCCTGGAGGTATTTCAGTTTCCCCAGTTTGGGTGTAACTTTGCCTGACTTGCCCTGCGCTTTTGAGGTGCTGTTATGAAACGGACGATGTGGATCGTGTGTGTTCACCATCAGGAAGAAGGGGCGATCGGTTTGTTTTGCATTCTGCAGAAACTCTGCCACGAATTCCCCATACCGATCTGAACTTCCCCAAGCGGTCTCCTGCTGGTCGCGACTGTACTCAAACGCATTTTTCCGTGAAGGAACCACGTGGCCGGTTTTCCCCAGCATGCCTGTATAGAACCCCTTGCCCCGCAGGGTTTCCGGCAGGGTCGGCACATCGGTACGTATCTCATCAAAACCCAGGGCGCCATTGTTCTGTGGGTAGCGTCCGGTCATCCACACAGCGCGCGTCGGTTGGCAAATCGCTATCGTCACGTGTGCGTGCTCAAAACGAAGACCCTCGGCCGCAAGCATATCAATGTTCGGTGTTGTGCCCGGTACCTTTGCACCGTAGACCCCAACCGAGTCCCTGTTCATGTCGTCCATGGTGATAAAGAGCACGTTCAGCCTGTCGACCGCCACGCTCCATGGGCTGAACACAGCTATACAAAACAGGACTGCGTACCGATTATTCATACTATTAAATGACCTTTCTTACTTCGAGTGTTTATACCAGGTGGTCCTTTCAAATGTTAATTGCATACTCGGTGGATTGTTCGGTAGAGTTATTATATCCCCTCGAATGGAAAAACCATGCCCAAGTTGATGATCATCATAGCGTGCTTCCTCGTGGCATCCTGTACCCATACTGGTTCGCAACGACAAACACAGGAAATTCCCCGTGGTGTGCCGGAAGACGTGGGTATGTCCTCTGAGGGATTAAACAAGATAGACGAACTGGCGCAACAATACATTGAAGACGGTCGTATCCCAGGCATTGTTGTTGGTATCAGCAAGCATAACAAGGTGATCTACCTGAAGGCCCACGGGATCCTGGAAGAGAAGACGCAGGCACCCATGCCCGAAGATGCCATTTTTATCATGGCATCCTCCACCAAACCAGTCATCGGCGTTGCGGCCATGATTCTTGTCGATGACGGTCTGATCAGTCTGGATGACCCGGTATCCAAGTACATTCCCGAATATGCAAACCTTCAGGTGGCAGTACCGCTGAAGTCTGGCAAGGCCAGTAAAATGGCAAGCAAGTCAAACAACAAAGCAAAGGCGAAACAAAAAGCCACAGGTCAAAGCAAAGCTAAAGCGATAAGCAAAGCCAAAGCTCAAGGCAAAAACCAGAAACCACCTGCATACAGGCTAGTACCGGCGGACCGTCCCCTGACTATTCACCATCTGCTGACACATACCGCCGGCGTAGGAACCAGAGGAGGCCTGGGCACCGCCATTGGTGGGTATAACGCAAAGCCAACAGATACGCTTGCTTCCTGGGCTCCCAGACTAGCGGCCAGGCCTCTGGATTTTCAGCCAGGGACTCGCCGGGCATACAGCCCCGGTGATGGCCTCAAGGTGGTACAGCGTGTCATCGAGATTGCCTCAGGTATGCCGGTAAACAAGTTCATACAGTCGCGTATCCTTGATCCGTTGGACATGAAGGATACTCACTTTGCTGTACCTGAAGATAAGCTGTATCGGATGCCCACCAGGTTCAATAATAAAGCGAAAGGCGATGGTAAGGTCTTTGGGGAAGAGAATGGGAGTACTTATGCCTCTGGTGCGGGGGGGCTGTTCAGTACGACCCGCGACTATCTGCGTTTTCAGCAGATGCTGGTGAACAAGGGAACGTTGTTCCGCCAGCAGATTCTTAAACCTGAAACCGTTGCCACGATGACAAGTAACCAGGTTGGGGATCTGGCCACTACAGCGGCCAAGGGTGGCCCCGGGCATGGCGCTGGCTATACAATCGGCATCACTTTGGACCAGAAAACCGCCAGAGGCGGGCACATCATCGGCACCTATAGCTGGGGTGGTGCGGCGGGGACCATTTCATGGACGACGCCTTCTGAGGAACTCACGCTGGTATATATGGTGCAACGACCATCAGATCTGCACACCAAAATCGCGGCTGCTGTTCGGGACGCGATCATTGACTAAAACTCTGAGCACTGGATTCCTGGTGTTGTTTGCAGGCGCTGTATTTTTAGGATTCATATTCTTCCTGAACTATTCCGAGTCTGGCGGCATGGATAAATCAGACGGTTCATTTGTTTTCTACAAGCCTTTTCCATCAAAGTTTGTGATTCCAAGGCCTGTCGATGTGTGGCTGCCAGAAGGTTACGATGACAACTCGGACAATCACTACCCGGTAGTTTACATGCACGATGGGCAGCTTCTATTTGACAAACCCAGCTCACCAATGGCCAAGTTTTGGTATCGGCCCTTCGACTGGTATGTCGGCGGTATGTTCTGGGAGGTTGATAAAATCATGTCTCGTCTGATTCGGGAACAACAGATTCGTCCTGCGATTGTTGTTTCAATCTGGTTTATTCCCAATAGAAGGGGGGCAGAGTTCATGCCACAAAAGCCCATTACCATGGTCGAAACTGGGCTTGAGCGTATTGGTGATTCAGACGTCACCCCCGATGATGTCATATCGGATAACTATCTTAAATTTTTGACTGAAGAGCTAAAGCCATTTGTCGACAAAAACTTCCGCACCTTGACAGATAGAGATAATACTTTCGTGATGGGTTCTAGCATGGGTGGCTCAATATCGGCTTACGCCATATCTGAATACCCTGATATTTTTGGTGGCGCTGCGTGTCTGTCTACTGACTGGACTCATGGCAAAGGGGCTGAGATCGATTGGTACAAGAAACACTGGCCTGGCGCTGGCTCACATCGACTCTACTTTGACTATGGTACTGAAACCTGGGATGCGCCTTTTGAACCCTACCAGAACCGTATGGACAACGTTTTGCGTGAGCATGGGTATATTGAAGGTGAAGATTGGGTCACCCGAAAATTTGATGGGGCTGACCACAGTCCCAGGGCGTGGCGCGAGAGATTACATGTTCCTCTTACATTTCTACTCGGCAATTAGCCCGCATATTGCAAGATTGGAAAATTCATTGCTACCCCAAGGTTCACTCGACCCCAATAATAGGGTAACCGTTACGGCTCTACGATTCCAAATCGACCGCTGAACACATCAAGATTAGAGAAAATGGTGCGTAGTATTGACGGGTCACCGTTCATCTCTACATCATCTAACAACTCATCAATGGTGCGCTCGCCTCGGAGCAGGGCGACAAGTTCGGATTTTGTGGTAGCGATC
>JAQWMV010000212.1 GCA_029246605.1 Pseudomonadales bacterium
GTCTTGGGCGTGACACTGCTGACCGGTAATGGCGCTGTGTTGGTATTTGGTGGCCAGGTGATGAAGAATGTCGCTGGGTATGATGTCTCTCGCCTGATGGTTGGTGCTCTGGGGACCCTGGGTGTGATTCTGGATGTGAGCTTCAAAGTCTTGCCACGTCCAACATCCGAACAAACGCTGTGTTTACCAGGCAACGAGTTTCGAAAACAGACCGAAGGAGTTTCTCTAACAGCGCTTGGTCTTAGTGCTACCGCAAGGTTGGGAGCAAACATCTATATTCGGGTTGGAGAAGATTCCGGCCTGCAGGGTGATGTAGTCAGTAATACCTTCTGGGATCAAATAGCCAACCACCAGCTACCTGAACTGCAAGAGGGCGAAGAACTGTGGCGGATCTCTGTGCCCACTAGTTCGCAGCAGTTTGAAGATGCTGTCGTGACTGAGTGGGCGGGTGCATTACGTTGGGTGGTTGACCCTGAGGATCATCCCCACAGGGTGTTGCAGGCTGGTCATGCGACACTGTTTAGAACCAGCAACGATAGTGAACGAGTAAGATTTCATCCATTGGATCCTGTGCTTTCCTGCATACATGAAAACCTAAAGAAGCATTTCGATCCACACGGCATTTTTAACCCGAACAGGCTAACCTGGCATGCAAACCAAAATACATCCTGATCTTATAGGGCTTGCACAAGTACAGGAAGCTGATGATATTTTACGAAGCTGTGTTCACTGCGGATTCTGTACGGCGACCTGCCCGACATATCAATTGTTGGGTGATGAACTAGATGGCCCCCGTGGTCGAATTTACCTCGTCAAAGAGCTGCTGGAAACTAATACCATAGAGAGTCCCGCCGCGACTCACCTTGATCGATGTTTAACTTGTCGGTCCTGTGAAACTACTTGCCCCTCGGGTGTACGCTATGGCCGGCTGTTGGATATTGCCCGGGGATTGATGGCGAGTCGGGTAAGACGTCCTCTTATGACCTCACTAACTTCGTTGCTATTACGCCTTGTTGTCCCCCATCCATCGCTGTTTGGGCGCTTGCTGCAGTTGGGTCGTTGGTTCAGCCCAGTTTTGCCTGAAAAGTTAGCAAACAAAATACCCAATGCGCAGCAAGTTATTCCAGTTACTATCAGTAAGCATGACCGTAGCGTTATTGTGCTGCAGGGGTGCGTGCAGCGCGCTGCTACCCCAAATGTAAATAGGGCATTGGAAGTCCTGCTCGATGAGCAACATATCAGCGTTGAGTACATCGAAAATGAAGGTTGCTGTGGCGCGCTGGACTACCATCTATCCGCGCATGAGCAAGGAATGAACCGTATGCGTCGTTTAATCGATGAGCTCTACCCGCGGTTGTCATCCATTGAGGCCATTGTGTCTTCCGCCAGTGGTTGTGGTGTCACAATCAAGGAGTATCCGGATATTCTCGCCGATGACGGTGAGTATGCAGACAAGGCAAAACAGATTGCAGATAAAGTATTAGATGTCAGTGAGTTAATGACAGGGATGAGTTTTCAATGCCGTCCGATTCGGGCTGCTGTACACACACCGTGCTCCCTGCAACATGGGCAACAGATTAATGGTGCCATTGAAGATATTCTCTTGCGGTCCGGTATCGATATCGTACCGAGCCAGGAGGGTCATCTTTGTTGTGGTTCAGCGGGTGCCTATTCTGTACTGCAACCCAGGTTGTCTGAAGAACTTAAGGAAGCCAAGTTGAATGCGTTGCAGAAGGGCAACCCTGAAGTGCTGGTAACCGCCAACATTGGTTGCCAGTTACATCTGCAAACAGGTACTGATGTGCCCGTGTTGCACTGGACAGAGTTACTGCTACAGCAGCGTTAAGTTCTCGCCTGCTCATAGACCCACCATAACAAACCCTTTTGGGCATGCAGTCGATTCTCCGCTTGCTGAAAAATGACTGCACGTGGATCCCGAACCATGTCAGGGGTAATTTCAAACCCATCGTGAATAGGCATGTCATGCATGATTTTGCAATTCAGGTCTTTAACGAGTGCCGCATTGATCTGATAGGGCATCATGAGTTCAAGTTTGGCGCGTTTTTCATCCTCGTGGTTGGGATCGTTAAAGTACTGCATGTCGATCCATGTATCGGTATAGACAAAGTCTGCAGTCTGAACTGCCGCCTTAGCGTCGGTGGTGTGTCTTACGTATGAAGATGATTCAATAGTTTGTTGCACATAAGCATCACAGCTCTCACCATTGTCATCGACGTTGGGTGTGGCGAGAGTGAGATTGATGCCAAGTTTGTCGCAAAGAATAACCAGAGAATTTGATACGTTGTTCTGTACGCCCACATAGACCAGGTGCGCCGATTTGATGTCTCCTTCAAAATTCTCTCGCATAGTCAACACATCGGTTAGCGCCTGACAGGGATGAAATATTTCACAGCAACCGTTGATAACGGGTACCTGACTGCCAGAGATAATTTTTTGTAAATCGGCGTGATAAAGCAGTCTCGCCATTATGCTGCTCACGTTTCGCGACAGATACTCAGTTTCGTGCTCTATCCCGGATAACACGAAGTTCGACGTAGCCCAGTCGATATAAATCCCGTGGCCGCCGAGTTCGGTCATGGCAACTTCAAACGAAACTCGAGTACGCGTGGAAGTTTTTTGAAAAATCATGGCCATCGACTCGCCGTCCAGGTGGTGTCGAAAATCTTCCTTGTTGGCTTTTATTTCTGTCGCCTTGGCCAGGATTGAAGTGAGCTCGGATGACGTGAGGTCTTTGAGATTGGGTATATGTCGCATGTGTTTTCCTCATCCGTTTCTGGATGAGTCTCCAAAAAAAAAAGACCAGCGGAGCTGGCTTTTTTGTGGACTCGTTTTAGCGATTTATAGCCCCATGCGGGGATGTAAAAAAAATGCAAATTACCGCATTACATAGGGTTTGTACACCCTAAATCTCACCTTTGTTATACGCGGTATACTCTCGTATTCTAAGAGACAAGATAATCAGTAGGGGAGCCGTATGGAATATCGAAACCTGGGCCGTAGTGGACTTAAAGTTTCGCTGGTAGGCATTGGTTGCAATAATTTTGGTCGCCGTTGTAATGCAGCGCAAACCAATGAAGTTGTGCACGCCGCATTGGACTGCGGTATTAATTTTTTTGATACCGCAGACATGTATGGACCCAGGGGATTATCAGAAGAATATTTAGGTAAGGCGATAGCGGGTAGACGCAATGATTTGATTGTCGCGACTAAATTTGCGAATCCTATGGGGGAGGGTGCCCTCATGCGTGGTGCATCGCGGCGCTACATTATGCAAGCAGTAGAAGATAGTTTGCGTCGTTTAAATACCGACTATATCGATCTATATCAGCAGCACGTACCGGATAAAAACACGCCCATTGAGGAAACGCTTCGGACTCTGGATGATCTTGTTCGCAGTGGTAAGGTTCGCTATCTGGGGAGTTCGAATTTCAGTGGATGGCAGATTGCTGATGCTGACTGGACTGCGAAACAACATGGGCTAAACGGCTTCGTTACCGCGCAGAACCTTTACAGTCTGATTGATAGAAGTTTAGAGCAAGAGGTTGTGCCCGCCTGTCAGCAGTTTGGACTTGGAATCTTACCGTTTTTCCCGCTGGCGAGCGGAC
>JAQWMV010000214.1 GCA_029246605.1 Pseudomonadales bacterium
TATTAACCTTCAAATTGGTAATCCCCCATCGTAATCCATATTACGATCAATATTGTGTTTTTTTGTAAGGGGCCAAATAGGGTCTCTACTAAGAGACCGACCATACACACTAATATTTTCATCTGACATCATACTATTTCAGCAAAATTGCGATTGATATCACGTCCTCCGGCTTAAAAAGGACCGTAGGACCCAGATTGTCCAAAGCCACATAATTCTGCATCAATAGATTGAACGATTATCGTAGAACTCCTGTCAAACTATACGTCCAACGTAACGAATTGGATCAAAAAGCGTCAGGAATCAGTAGCGCAACCGTAACAGTGATATATTCAGTTAAACTTCAGGTTAGGTTTGCAAGAATCCTCGCATGAAGCACAAAATCGATGACAAAGAGAACAAAATCGATGATAGATACGCATAAATTATCGCTCGTAGTGATCAGCATCAGCCTTATGTTGTTGCAGGCCTGTGGGTCAAACCCACCACCTCCCACACCGCCGCCACCCAGTCCACCTTCGATGCCGAGTCCACCGTCAATGCCTAGTCCACCTTCGATGCCGAGTCCACCTTCGTTACCGAGCCCGCCTTCCCTGCCTAGTCCATCGGGTATGCCCTCACCGCCATCCATGCCTGGTCCTCCTGACCTATCGATGCCAAAGCCCAGTTCACCTGGCGGTGATCAGGGAGAAAAAGGTGACAAATCGAAGCAACAACAGAAAGCAGGTAAAGATTTACAGCAGGCAGGACAGAAAGTCGCCAATGCCGGAAAACAACTCGGTGGCGGAGAAAGTGATCCATTGATACCCAAAGGTGATCAGCAGTCAGATGATCCTGTATTCGCCGACCTTGATGCTGAAACGGGTCCACAAAGTGGATCGGTAGCCAGTGATGGTGAGCAGTCCATGCCCGATGATCCTTTAGCTGCGGAAATCGAAGCCGCGCAAAAGGCACTGGCAGAAGCAGGGCTCGCTATCCAGCATGCTGGCGCAACAATTGAAGGTGCAGAGGGTGAAGAGGCGCTAGCTGAAGCCGAAGGAGCACTTTCCACGGCGCGCGTCGCAGTCATCGTCGCCGGGCAGGACCTCGAAGACCTAAAAGCAGTACTAGGCGACCAGGATAATGATCTTGCCAGTGTCATTGCCGAAACAGAAGGCGCATTGAACGAGGCTAACGTTGCTATTGTCGTGGCAACGGAAACAATTCTACCCGGCATGCCAGAACTTAATGGCGAAGAAGGTGGGTCACCTCGCGGAAAACAAAGAGGTAGAACCGGTGAGTTGGATGAAGAGCTTGAAAAGTCACTGGTCATTTTTGACGCATCGATACTTAAGGCCAGACGCGTTCTAACGGATACAGCGCCACCACCCTCTGAGAATGACCCAACCGGCGGTGTAATTGTTGTAGGTAGTAGTGACGAGGCCGATGAAGAAGTCACAGGGGATGTAAGTATCCCTGCTGTAGTGCAATCGGGCGCATCACCCACCGAATCTGACATGCCTGAAGACATCAACATCGCGACTGTCTCCATGCCACAAGACATACCAGATCCGCAGGGAGATGATATCGTGGCCAAACAGCTGCGAGAGGCAGCGATCGCCGAAGTCGACACAGAGCTAAAGGAAAAACTCTGGGAAGAATATAGACGATATAAAGCAGGCATCTAGTGATCAGGAGTATGCAATGATGAAACCCACAATCCTGCACAGCTTTTTTCTAACCGCTGTCGGCTCGATTATTCTTGTCGGCTGCACCTCTACACAGGTAATCACAGCAAATTCTACACCTGCGATACAAGCAAGCAGCGACATTGCGCTCGACCTGCTGATGGATATCGGTATCACACCATTTGATCCAAACATCCCAGAGGCTGCAGAAGACCTTGAGAAAGGCTTCATCATTCCAGACGTCCGCCTGGCGGAGTCCGGCTACATGGCATATCACCTGAAGGACACCCTCGAACTCACCGGCAACTGGGGCGCGGTACGGGTGACACCAACACAGACCCATACCGTAGATCTTCAGATCAGCGGAAGAATTTTGTTATCTGATGGAGAACAACTGAAAGCCCATATATGGGTCATCGATGCAACCGGTGAAACCTGGATCAACAAAGCTTACGGAGATACCGCCAGCAAATTTTCCTATGATGCAATAAAGGAAGATCCGTTCCAGGATCTGTATAACGAGATTGCCAACGACATTTTGCTCGCACGACAACGGGCTTCCCCAGCAACTGTTAACAATATACGCGAAGTATCAAAGCTCAAATTTTCCCGCAGCCTTTCACCGGAAGCCTTTGCACCCTACCTGATTGAAGAGTCGGGTCGAGTCAAGATCATCCAACTTCCAGCCGAAGACGATGTCATGTTACAGCGCGTGGATAACATCAAGGAACGTGAATACCTCTTTGTTGACACCATGGATGATTACTACGGCCGTTTCTACACCGACATGCGCGACTCTTACGACGAATGGCGGTTAGCAACTTACCAGGAAGCAATCCTGCTAAGGCAGCTACAAAAACAATCCCGCAATCGATTGATCGGTGGCGCAGCCATGGTCGCCGCCGGGATATATGCGGGAACCGAAAGCCAGACCTATGCTGAAAGTGCCGCCTCTTCCGGGGTAGTAGTAGGCGGTATTGCCGCAATAAGAAGTGGTTTGGATCGCCGTAAAAGTGCTGAGATTCACGCCCAGTCGTTACGTGAACTTGGTCAGTCTCTGGGCGGTGAAATCACCCCCTACGTTTTAGAAATAGAAGGTAAGACGATTGAGTTGAGCGGCACTGCATCAGGACAGCACCAACAGTGGCGCGGTCTACTTAAGCAAATCTATACAGAAGAGACTAGCCTCCCAACAGAACAACAATAACTGGCGCAAGTAGTACATGCTCAAAGAAGGTCAAGA
>JAQWMV010000220.1 GCA_029246605.1 Pseudomonadales bacterium
ATCGTTGGCAATGATTTCTGCAAACAGGCTAATCACAATCAGCACCATTATTAACCTAAGGCTCCAGTAGCCTCGTCGGTTGGCTTTGAAGTTTCGCCAGCGTCGCTGGGTCAGTGGTGACAATCTGCTTTCAGCCATTACACATCCCTCGTTTCAAAATCGATTCGAGGGTCCACCAGGGTATAGGTGATATCGCCGATCAGAGTGAGTATCAGACTGATGAATGTAAAACAGAACACAGTGCCAAAAACGATGGGGTAATCCCGGGTCAGGATCGCTTCGAATCCAAGCAGGCCCAGCCCGCGCAAAGAGAATATGACCTCGATGAGCAGGGTGCTCGTAAAAAGTATGCCTATCAGGGCCGCTGGAAATCCGGCGATGACGATCAGCATAGCGTTTCGAAACACGTGGCCGTATAGCATCCTTTGTTCTGTCAGTCCCTTAGCAAGCGCAGTCATCACATAGTGCTTGGAAATTTCCTCGAGAAATAAGTTCTTGGTCAGCATGGTGAGCGTGGCGAAGCCACCGATAGTGATGGCAGTGACAGGTAACGCCATGTGCCAAATATAGTCGATGACCTGATCGAGTGGTGGAAGGCTGTCAAAATCCCGGGAAGAGAGCCCCTTGAGCGGAAACCAATCGTAATAGGCACCACCGGCAAACAGCACCAGTAAAATGATCGCGAACAGGAAACTCGGGATGGAATAACCGATGAAAATCAGTGCGCTGGTCCAGGCGTCGAAGGCTGTTCCATCTCTGACAGCTTTGGCTATGCCAAGGGGGATGGAGGTCATATAGATCAGTAACATAGACCACAGACCTAGCGAAATCGAGACGGGCAGTCGCTCGACAATCAAGTCAATCACGGGTCTACCCTGATAGTAGCTGTTGCCGAAATCGAGGTGGAAATAGTCCCACAGCATTTTGAAGTAACGCTCGTGCATGGGCCGATCGAAACCATACTGTTTTTCGATCGCCTTGATCAGTTCTGGATCAAGACCTCTTGCCCCAACATACTGGGACGCGGCATTTGTCTGAGTGGGTGCCGGGGTGGATAGGCCTATTCTCGAGGTGGTGGAAACATCCTGGGAGGTCAGCCTTGCAATGGTCTGGTCTACCGGGCCCCCAGGTGCCAGTTGTACGATAAAGAAATTGAGGGTGATGATCCCGATCAACGTCGGCAACAAAAGCAGCAGACGCCTTGCGATATAGCGACTCATAGTATCCCGCCTTTAGTGTGCACTGAGGGTTGCCTCAACACGTGCTGCCCGATCTTTGTCATACCACCACAGGTCGATAAAATCGACGGGCTGTTGATGTTCGGCACTACGTTCTCCTTCGGGTCGGCCAAACCGGTCCCAGTAAATCAGTCGCGGCTGCTCAAGCTGTTGCAGTGGCACATGGTAGAAACTCCACAACAGCACCCGATCAAGGGCACGGCAGGCTGTGATGATGTCCTCAAGGCGCACCGCCTGCTGAGCTTGGGTGATCAGCGCATCGACAACGGGATCGTTAATCCCTGCCTTGTTATAGGTAAGTGGTTTCGCCGCCGCTGTAGAATGAAAATAAAATGGCAGCATCATGATTGGCGGCTGAGATGTGCTGTGTCCCTGAAGGAATACATCATAGTCGAAGTTTTGCATCAGGTTTATCCACTGTGCACTCTCAACCACACGCAAATGCACACTGATGCCAAGACGGCGCAATGTATCAACATAGGGCAACACGATGCGCTGCTGGTCCGGGCGCGGTAGTAAAAACTCAGACTCGCATATCCGACCTGTGGCGGTCAGGAGCCTGTCGCCCTCAAGTTGCCAACCCGCCTCGTGAAATAGCTCCAGGGCGCGGAC
>JAQWMV010000235.1 GCA_029246605.1 Pseudomonadales bacterium
GGCATCTCGAACATGGGAAGAGGTCACTGTGACCTTGCCCGGGGTATACAATATGGTATCTATAGCCTCGTAAACGGCATACCACCGTTCTAGGCGGCCACCTTTTTCAAATTCCGGCTCGATACTGTCTAAAAACTTTCGCAATGCCATTTAGTCTCTCACGACTCAGCTTCAATGGTGGTTAACATATCTCGTAAATAGGGCCCGTATTCGTATTTTCCAGGACAAGCAAAGGTGCATAGCGCAAGATCGTCTTCATCCAACTCCAAACAACCAAGGTCGATACTTGAATCAAAGTCACTGACCAATAATGCGCGCAATAATTGCGTCGGCAAAATATCCAAAGGCATAACTTCTTCAAAGGTGCCAAGCGGTACCATTGCGCGCTCACTACCACCTGTACTGGTGGTGAAATCAAATGCTTTACCGGGAAGGAAACCGGCAGCAAACAGTCGCGTTAGCGAAAATTTATCGAGCCCGGGCATCACAAAACCCAGTAATTCTCTATGTGTACCCTCGGCCAGGGCAGACACCTGATTATGGTATCGACCAAGAAAGGCAAGCCCCATGTGGGCTCTTCGACCATCAAGCACGCTCCCGGAAATAACCCGATTTTCCGCCTCGACATTGTCCTTTAGTTGTCCTGCAGTCAGATCATTTGTACTGGCACCCAGTCTGGTGCGAAGTAAACACGGCTTACTGGCACCCGGGCCTGCCAATGAAACCACTCGATCCAAATACAAAGAACCGGTAGTAAATAAGTGACCTATTGCAATAACGTCCTGATAACCAATGACCCATACGGTCTTATCAAGCGATACGGGGTCCAGAAAATGTATGTGCGTCCCCGCCAGACCAGCAGGATGCGGACCTGAAAAAGCTTCACCACGAACTTTCGAATTTTGGCTCTCCGGTAGATTTGCACCAGCCTGACCGCAGACATAAACACTACCTTCGGTAAGTACGGACAACACATCTAAACCTGCTAGAAAATTCGCAGCCTGTTCGCCAATGATAATGATCGGGTCCGGTGCGTGAGGTCTTGTGTCCATTGCCGTGACAAAGATAGCGTGTGGTACAGTATCTGGTGTCGGGACTTTACTATAGGGTCGCGTTCTGAGGGCCGTCCACTGCCCCGAGTCAACTAGATTTTGTACCACTTGATCACGACCAAGATTAGTCAGCGTGTCAGCTTCAAAACTCGGAAACGGTTCTGCGTCATCGCCATCAACATCAATTGCGATAGACTCAAATACACGACGTGCCCCGCGATTGATAGCAGCTACAGTGCCTGCTGCCGGTGACGTAAATTTGATACCGGGTGTCTTTTTGTCGGTAAAAAGCAATTGCCCGACTTTCACGTGATCCCCGACGGTTACCGCCATTGTAGGTTTTAGCCCGGGATAGTCATAGCCAACGAGTGCCACAGTACTAATCTGTGGGCCCTGTTCTATAGATTGTACGGGGCTACCGGATATGGGCAAATCAAGCCCGCGTTTAGTTCTAATCACCTGATTGATTTACGCCCCAACATGAAAAACGACCAAAAAAGAATAAAAGATGCGGCACCCAGTGCTGCCCAAAATCGCCGCCAATTATAGAGTTCTAGGCGAGACTTTTCTACAGTGATGACGTGCTTTTTAACTTCGCTACCATATCAATGCGCTCAGATTGACTAACAGGTTGCATCGGCACCAAAGGATAGAGCACCCCGGTCATCTTTTGTGCAACTCGAACAACCTGACAGGTATAGCCAAACTCATTGTCATACCAGACATAAAGCACAGCATTGGACCCTTCCACAATAGTAGCGAATGAATCAACAATCCCAGCGTGACGATTGCCAATAAAGTCTGTAGAAACCACTTCATTGGACACGGTGTAGTCGATCTGTCGCTGCATAGCGCTATTTACTGCGACATCCCTTAGATACTCGTTGACCTCTTCAACACTAGTTTCTTTGGACAGACTGAGATTCAACACCGCCATAGATACGTTGGGCACGGGGACACGAATGGAATTCCCAGTTAACTTGCCAGCCAATTCGGGTAACAATTTACCCACAGAACTGGTTGCGTTGGACTCCGTTAACACCATATTAAGTGGAGCGCTTCTTCCTCGTCGCTCCTTAGAGTGAATATTATCGTGAAGATTCTGGTCGTCAGTATAGGCATGAATAGTTTCCATGTGCCCCCGTTCAATACCAAAACCATCGTTCATGCACTTTAAGACCGGCACAATGGCATTTGTGGTACAGGAAGCGGCGGCAATCACATCATCCTCTTCCATGATCTGATCAGAATTCACACCCGATACTATGTTCTTCACGTCTCCCTTGCCGGAGGTAGTCAGCAATACTTTCGCAACACCCTTTGCCTTAAGATGGTTTTGCAGGCCTTCCCTATCGCGCCAGACACCGGTGCTATCGATAACCAGTGCGTTGTTAATTCCGTATTCGGTGTAATCGATTGTGCTCGGGTCATTGGCATAAATGAAGCGAATGACGTTGCCATTACAAATAAGTACGCGCTCTTCTGTCTCAACGCGAATAGTGCCACTGAAACCACCGTGGATAGAATCCTGTCGCAACAAACTGGCTCGCCGCTCAAGATCCAGCACCTCGTCTTTAGGTGGGCGCAAAACAACCGCTCTTTGAACCATATTATGACCACCGGCAGTTTTCTCTACCAGCAAACGGGTCACCAGCCTACCTATACGCCCAAAACCGTAGACTACGACATCAACGGGTTCCTGAGGACCGGTATCATGCTGCCCAATCACCGGGGCACAGGCACGCTCCACATAGGCTTTCCGTTTCTCGTTGTAATCGGCAACCGTTGTATCAGGATTGTCTGCCATAAAGGTCGTTGTCAGTTTGCCTATATCAACATGGCAGCGACCTAAATCCATATCACAGAGAATGTCCAATATCGGGTGGGTTTCAAACTCAGACATTTCGTTATGTTCAATTTGTCGGACAGCGCGATGGGCCTTCATCAGTTCGATTACTGACAGGTTATAAAGCGGTACACCATGAATATAGATGACCACGTTTCTGCGATACAGGCCACCGATCATAGGTATCATCGCTTCCGCGAGACCTTCACGAGATTTCCAATCTGCAAATACGCCATCTAGACCAGGTTTTGCCACTGAACCGACTCCTTAAAATGAATAGGATGGAACCTCATTTCGAGGTCCGGCGTATTATCACAGAACTATATCAGTAGACCAAACCTTACTGACAATTTAAGACCAAAGCGCCTGCGCTAGCGAAGCTTAAGTTCTAATACGGCGCGATCCTGATCGATACGAAAATCATAATGACGCAAGAAATTCATCCCCAGCAGACCATCAACCTCATTGGACATCGCGAGCGGTAACGCACTAACGGTAATTGCCGAAGTGGTTGCAGTACCTAAAGACAGGGTATCGAAAGATAGCACCGGAGCTTCAACAACGCCGTTTGCTATTAAAAAAAGCTGTTGCGGCTTTGACCGCTAGTCATAACCATGCGCGGCAAGCACGTTTGCGTCGACGATAGTCGTGGCTGCGCCGGTATCGATCAGCAACTGCAGTTCTACTTCGCCGTCCAGTAAGGCTGCGGTCACGAACTGATTGCCAGTCCGCCGCAGTGAGATTTCTACGGTTTCTGCCTGATTCGTAATGTTGTTGGTCTCAATTTGTGCGATTAACTCTCTGGCACGAACACCTAACGATCCATGATCATTCTCAATCTGGGCAAATGAAACAAGGGCACCATCGTAATTTCCCATCTGCACTCGCAACAAACCAAGTTTGAGGAAACAATCTGTTCGTTCGGGCATGGCAAAAGTTATCTGCTCATACATTTCATCGACGGCGCTATATCGCCCCAACACTAACAGATGCTTGGCAAAAGCCTCTGTCACCGTGGCTAACAATTCATCAACAGCTAGCCCATCGCGACAGTCGTTGCCAGCAAATCGGCTTCACGAATCCATTGTAGTGCCGACTGAAATTGTCCAGCCTTTAACAGAATCCCTATCGCGCCTCTATGCAGCATAAAATTCGCAGGATAGGTCTCGTAGAATCTCTCGATCAGCGACATCGCCTTGTCGGATGAATCGCTTTCGAGCAGCAGTAAGACCACATCGGGATCACCACCACTTAAGTTTACGATGCCGTCGAGGTCACCCTGCTGATATAGCATAAGGGTACCGGGCAGCCCCTGGCTTGGTACCTAAGTGGACCCAGGCTCTGGCATCGGTTGTGCATCCCGCCATAGCCATCCCGCGAACACGCCGAGAGTGAATACCACCAAAAATCCGAATAGATAGCGCATACATTTCCCTAGTTACCCTCTTGAGATAAATAGCAGGGGGAGTAACCTTCTCACCCTTTATATTCTGAGCATCCAAATGGGCATCTTGTCGGTCGACCATAGCATGATTCCGCTAGCGGCCGCTGATCGCCGTGACTGGCACAACCTGCCGGGATCCGCGATGTCTCTGGCAATCGCCGCGACAATAGATACCCGCCCGGGCATGCGACTTGTCATCACTGCGGACAGCGTGACGGCAGAGCAGATTCGTAACGAACTCGATTTCTTTTTGCCAGACACCACTGTATTGGCCTTTCCTGATTGGGAAACCCTGGTCTACGACAGTTTCTCTCCGCATCAGGATATTATCTCTGAACGCCTGTTGATTCTAAACCAGTTACCAACGTTGGCCCACGGCGTAGTTGTGGTTCCAGCGACCACCATCATGCAGAAGCTTGCACCGGCGGAATTTGTCCGGGGCAGCAGTTTGCTACTCTCGGTTGGGCAGAAATTCGACATCGATCAAATGCGTCGACAGTTGCAGCAATCGGCCTATCGGTGCGTAGACAACGTCTATGAGCATGGTGAATTTGCCGTACGCGGGTCGATCATGGACATCTTCCCCATGGGAACTAACAATCCTTACCGGATCGACCTGTTTGACAATGAAATTGAGTCTCTTAGAACTTTCGACCCTGAAACACAGCTGTCAATCGACAGAGTGACCGACGTCGAGTTGCTGCCAGCACGCGAATTTCCCCTCACCGGAGAAGCAATCAATGCATTTCAGGATCGCTGGCACGAAAACCTGGCGAGTTCGAGAGAACCACCCATTTACAAGGACGTGAGTTCTGGTTTATCACCGGCTGGCATCGAATATTATCTACCCCTGTTCTTCGATACCCTGTCATCGCTATTCGATTATTTGCCGGACGATACCCTGGTCTTTACCAATGACATCGAGGAAGAGTTACGCCATAACTGGCAGGAGGCATCATCCCGATACGAGAGCCTCCGTTATGACATCCTAAAACCCATTTTACAGCCATCCGACATCCTGCTGACACCCGATGAAGTATTCGCCACAATCAAGCGTTACCCACGAATTGAACTTGGTGCAGAAGATAAGAAAAAGGGTGAGCGCTTTTCTTTTGCAGCGCTGTCCGATATGTCCGTCCACGAACGTAGCCAGCAACCTTTGAAATCCCTGGCGACATTCCTGGACCAGGGAAGCAGCAGAGTACTCATCGCTACCGAGTCAAACGGCCGCCGTGAGGTTGTCGATGAACTCTTGCAGCGAAACCATCTCATCACCAGTTCGGTAGACACCTGGCAGGACTTTCTCGATGGCGAGCAAAAACTCTGCCTGACGGTCGCTAACCTTGAACGAAGTTTGTCTTTCGATGATGTGACCCTGATCACCGAGCAACAACTTTTTGGTGAAAGAGTCCTGCAACAACGGCGCCGAGAACGAGACCGGGATAATGCCGCAGAACTCGTCATCAAAAGTTTAACCGAGCTGCGTAATGGTTCACCGGTTGTACATATTGACCACGGCGTGGGTAGATACCTCGGCCTGCAAACTCTCGCAATAGACAACCAGGACACAGAGTTTCTTTGCCTGGGGTACCAAGAAGAAGCCAAGCTCTACGTGCCGGTTTCTTCCCTGCACCTTATATCGCGCTACACGGGTTCAGAAGAAGCCAACGCACCCCTGCACCGACTGGGTGGTGAAATATGGCAAAAAGCAAAACGCAAGGCAGCTGAACAAATCCATGATGTCGCGGCTGAGCTGTTAAACATCTATGCTCGGCGCGCCGCTAAGAAGGGCTTCGCCTACCCCGAGCCAGATAAATCCTATCAACAGTTTGCGGCTGCATTTCAATTTGAAGAAACGCCAGACCAGAAACTCGCGATTAATCATGTCATTGCCGATATGGTACAGGACAAGGCCATGGATCGACTGATATGCGGCGACGTAGGTTTCGGCAAAACAGAAGTCGCGATGCGCGCGGCATTCATTGCTGTGGGATCTGGCAAGCAGGTCGCTGTGCTGGTGCCAACGACCCTGCTTGCCCAACAACATCACGAAACCTTCAAAGACCGATTTGCCGACTGGCCGGTCAATGTGGAATCGATTTCAAGGTTTCGAACCAAAAAGGAACAGCAGGATGTCATCAAGCGCATGCAGAACGGCAAGGTCGACATTGTTATCGGCACGCACGCGCTGATTCAGGATGGCGTGGAATTTGAAAATCTTGGGCTACTCATCATCGATGAGGAACATCGCTTTGGTGTTCGACAAAAAGAAAAACTGAAATCGCTTCGCGCTGAAGTAGATATTTTGACCATGACAGCGACACCTATCCCGCGAACCCTGAACATGGCGATTTCAAACATGCGGGATCTGACCATCATCGCCACACCGCCGGCCCGACGGCTGTCAATTAAGACCTTCGTGCGACAGCATAACGACGGCCTTATCAAAGAAGCGATACAGCGAGAACTACTACGTGGCGGCCAGGTGTACTACTTACATAACGAAGTGAAGACCATTGAGCACACGGCGGATATGATCCAGCAACTGGTACCGGAAGCCCGGGTCGCCATTGGTCACGGTCAAATGCGCGAGCGTGAATTAGAACAGGTCATGTCTGATTTTTACCATAAAAAAGCCAATGTACTGGTCTGCAGCACCATCATTGAAACCGGCATCGACATTCCGAGCGCCAATACCATCATCATGGATCGCGCTGATAAATTTGGATTGGCGCAGATGCACCAGTTACGCGGCCGAGTGGGTAGGTCCCACCACCAGGCATATGCGTACTTACTCACGCCACACCCGAAGGTAATGACCAATGATGCCGAGAAGCGCCTGGACGCAATTTCTGAGGCAGAAGACCTGGGCGCTGGATTTATACTGGCTACCCATGATCTGGAAATCAGAGGTGCTGGCGAGCTACTGGGAGATGAACAAACTGGCAATATGCAAACCATAGGTTATTCCCTATATATGGAAATGCTTGATCTTGCGGTCAAGGCCATTGCCGATGGTAAGACGCCGAATCTTGATCGACCATTACGGGAAGGGACTGAAGTTAACCTGCGTTTGCCTGCCCTGATTACCGATGACTATCTGCCTGATGTTCACGCTCGATTGGTCCTCTACAAACGCATTTCCAACGCAGAATCGGAAGACCGCCTGGTAGAACTGCAAGTTGAAATGATCGATCGCTTTGGTCTATTGCCCGAGCCCACCAAAAACCTGTTTCGAGTCACTGAACTAAAACTGAAGGCGGATAACCTCGGCATTAAAAAGATTGACGCTGGTCCCGAACACGGCAAAATTGACTTTCATCAGGACACTGTTATCGATCCCGGCTCCATCGTCGAACTGGTGCAATCCGAACCCCACCGCTATAAGCTCTCTGCGGCGAACCAGCTGAGCTTTAGCGAGGCAATGCAGAAACCGGAAACCCGATTCGACAAGGTCGAGCGCTTACTGGAACGATTGGAGAAAAAACGAGTTGCGATTGCCAATTAAAATATTACTACTCATCATCATCTGCTATTCCAGCTTGCAACGTGCCGATGCCGCGACAAGGGACCATAGTAATTGGTATCAAGTGGAACTGGTGTTATTTACACCCAGAAACCCGCAGGCCAGTGATGAAATCTGGCCACTAACGTCCTTTCGATATCCTCATAATATGGTGTCGATTGCACCACTGGAACAACGACCCGGCTCCTTGGAACAACTGTTGCAGATGATGGAATTCGAAGCGACCTTAAGCGACGATACAACCCCCGATACCACGACCTTTCTGTTCGAAGATGCCGGACGACAGCACATTAACCGGCAACTGCTCGAAGCTGCAAGTACAGAGGTTCCCGAGACACCCGTGGAGGAAGTTGAACCAGAACCCGCCGCGATCAACGCGATTAACAGCGACACTCTGACAAATCTTCTGCAGCAAAACAACAGTGTTTTTTTTCAACAGCTTAGCGGAAAAAACCTGGCGCTCGGCAAGGTTGCTAACAGCCTGCGTCGCTCTTCCCGGTACGATATGCATCTGCACAGCGCCTGGGTTCAGCCTTTAGACAATGAAGGCACGCCAATCTTGGTGCAAACAGGTCAGCACTACGATGATCACTTTGAGATTGATGGCACTGTGAAGATAAGCCGCAATCGGTATCTACATGTAGACACTGATCTTTGGTTTACAGAATTTACACAAAGGCCAGGTGTCACGAATGATCTTAAAGTCGATGCAGAAATCAGCGAGAACTACCCGGATCTTGTGACCCATGCCAGACAACGAGGCACCCACGTGCCGGTAAAATCCTATCGAATGCAACAATCCAGACGCATGAGAAGTGGCGAGATGCACTATTTAGATCATCCATTCTTTGGATTGATCGTTAAATTTACCCGCTACACGCCGGAGAATCAGTAACGGGCAATCAGGTTGCTGAGAAGTCGGCGCACCTCCGCTATACAGGTTTGCAAAGCGATTCCTATTTCGTCATGTGAAATAGGGGCGATACCCGCACCGGCGTTAACAACAACACAACAACTCGCATAGGGTAGATTGCGTTCACGTGCGAGCGCAGCCTCTGGCATCGCTGTCATACCTACAATGTCACAGCCGTCCTGGCGTAAACGCTTAATTTCTGCCGCTGTCTCTAATCTTGGCCCCTGCGTGCAGCCATAGGTACCTGAACCAACGACGTTCCCCTGCGCCGCATGAGCCAATGCTTGTCGTAGCGCCTGATCAAATGGCTCGGTGAAATCGATGTGATGGATCGCTTCATCAAAAAAAGTATGCGCACGACCCCAGGTGTAATCAATCATCTGATCCGGTATCACCAGACTGGGAACCGGTAGCGCCGGGTCAACACCGCCCACCGCATTGATGGCGACGATACCCTCAACATCCATATCCGCAAGGGCCTGAATGTTCGCACGGTAGTTAATCTTGTGGGGAGGGAATTGTGGTGGGTGCCCATGACGTGGCAAAAACACCAGCGGTTTGCCCGAAAGTGTTCCTTGTTCCAGGTAAACCTCACCGTAGGCGGTTGCTGCTGTCAGGACCGCTGACCGCTCAAAATCTTCAAACTCAGCGAAACCAGTTCCGCCAATAATGCCTATCATCAGGGTCAGCGATTCCCGTTATTTCTTAGCTTTAGCTTTCTTTTTCGGCTTTTCAGCTGCAACGTCTTCAGGCTGTTCATCGCCCGACCCGGCATCCGTTACCGCCGCAACACGATTAATCATATTGCCGAGGTTACCGATCGACATGAGATGACAGTAGACCCAGCCCAACTCACCTGAGTGGAAAAATTCCAGTGCTTGAAGATCGTCCAAAGCCAGTAATTTTTTCTCATCGATGGCCAGCAATCCGGTCAACGAAAATTGTTCGCCGCTTGCCATATCTACCTTGGCGTTTAAAGAAATCAACAGGTCCAGACTCTGCAACCGGTTAAGAAACGTCTCTGTACGCAGATACTGCTTCTGATATTCTTCCAGGAAGTCGATCGCCTGCTTCAGGATAGGCGTCGGCTCTTCGCCTTCAAACAGCGCTTCACCCTCCTCCTCATTGAAGCCGGCGAATTCCTCATCAATACATACCATTCTCTGTTCAGGCGCCTCGGGGGTTTCAGCGAGGACAAAAGGATAACGCCTGACAAACGCTGGCACATACCGTGCATCCCAGGACCCATCCTCTTTAACAAACAAGTTCTCCTCGTTCCTAAGACCGAGCAGCGCAACGGGCACAATAGACTCACCCGCCTGGGCAAAGACGATGGGGTATTCCTTGGCAGCTTCACTGAATTCAACGCCTGCGAGAATCACCGAGTTCGTATTCCTGGCAAAACCAAAGTCATTTACCCGTGGTTTAATCTTGGTGTCTTTGTGTGTCACCTAATTAAGGGCAACTGGATTATTATAAAAAAGTAAATTCGCCATGGAGGCTTTCAAATCGCTGTTACATGGATTGCGGTGTAGTCTATCCTATTCATAATGGGTTCGCACAAGTCGTGGGCTTGCCGTTCGGTATTCATTAAGAGCCATCGGTCAGACGCACTCTGATCTCCGGTAGATTTCGCCAGTAACCTTCCAGATCCATACCATATCCAAATACGTATTCATCTTCACAGGTTAGACCCACAAAGTCTGGCCGATAACCATCAACTTTTCGAGTATGATTTTTTTCGAGCAGCACCACACAAACTACACTCACCGCACCCCGCCGTAGAAACTCTGCCGTGATCATTGATAGCGTATAACCTTCATCAAAAATGTCATCGATAAGCAAAACATGCTTTCCTGCGAGATCAGACTCCGGGTCAACGACCCACTGTAAATCACCAGCAGTGTCGGATTCGTGGTAGCGAGTGACCCTGACGAAGTCCTGTTTTAACCTGAATGGCAGTCGTTGTAGCAATTCCCCCGCAAAAATCAGACCACCGTGCATCACACAAATGGCGAGCCACTCATTAGACCTGCATCGTTCAGTAACAGCCTCTGCAAGGCCTGAAACCGACTCGGTGATTTGCTCGCGTGTAAACAGTACCCGGGACGCAGGCAACCCACTCATGGCGCTTCCGGTTCGGGACCTATCAGATGAACCGTAGATGTCGGGAACGCCATCTCTGCTCCATGGCCGTCGATGATATCGATGATCTGTAGCAGCACTTTTTCTTTGATATGATGAAACTCAATCCAGTCAGTCGTCTTCGTGAATGTATAAACAAAGAAATCTACACTGGATGCTGCGAATGCATTGAAGTTAACGATCAGCGTTTTGTCCTGTGCGATATCAGGATGATTTCGCAATAACTCGCGAACATCATTCGTGATCTCACGCATTTTGCTGACGTCATCATATCGAATACCGATGGTTTCATAGATTCGTCGGTTCAACATGCGTGAGGGGTTTTCAAGGGCAATGTTGGCAAACACCAGATTAGGCACATACAGAGGGCGCTGATCGAAGGTGCGAATCTCGGTCAACCGCCAGCCAATATCTACAACCGTCCCCTCAATTTCCCGGTCAGGGCTGCGAATCCAGTCACCCACATTGAAGGGTCGATCAAGATAAATCATCAGACCGCCAAAGAAATTGGCCAGCAGATCACGGGCGGCAAAACCTACCGCGATACCGCCGATACCACCGAAGGCCAGAAGCCCCGATATACTGATGCCGAGGGTCTGTAGCAACGTCATCGCCAAGGTAATCATGATGGAAATACGTAATAATTTACCTACCGCGGTCGCCGTTGTGACATCGGCACCACGACTGATAAACGTCAGTTCTATTTCACGAATAAGGCGCGTCAAAAACAACGCCACCACCGCCACAACACCGACATACCGGATTGGATCGATAATCGCAGCTAAATTCGACTCTGTTTCCTTGGCAATAATCTCCGCTGCCCAGGCAAGACCGAGTATCCAAATCAACCAGCCTGCGGGTTTTCGGATCGAGCGAAACACCGCATCATCCCAAACGTTTTCTGTGCCCAGCACCTTCGCCTCAAGATGAATACACATGCGGCGCACGACGTAATTCAACAGCAGCGTCGCGAAGACAACCAGAAAGACCAGCATTACCGTTGGATCAGTCACCCAACTTAGCAATTCATCACTCGAGATCTCTTTACCTTCCATAACTACAATCTACTAACCAATAAGATCCACAGAATACAGATTCCACAACCTAGTTCAAACATTGTTACGTGGGAAACTCGGCATTTCGTAGTCTTGAGAAGCTGCGGTACCTTTCGCTTCCGCTCGAGCCATCCATGGATCGCTGCAGAAAGCCATCCCTGGCTTTCTAAGCCGCGAAAGACACCGCAGCTTCTCAAGACTACTGTAGTAAATAACCGCACCCTAACCCCTTTAAAAGCACACTACCCCAAAGCCTAGTATTGAAGCTTGGAAAACACCTGGCATTCAAAGCCACCGACGAGGGTCAAACCTTGAAAAACACCTTGCCTTCGAAACAGAGCTGTATATAATTCCAGTTACTGTATAAACAACCAGTTAAAAGGATCCCATGATCAAGCTGACCGCACGGCAAACCGAAGTTTTGGATTTCATCAAGAGCCATATTGATGACACCGGCTATCCTCCCACGCGCGCTGACATTGCCAACGAACTCGGCTTCAAGAGTGCCAATGCCTCGGAAGAACATCTGAAAGCACTGGCCCGGAAGGGTGCCATTGAAATGATCCCTGGGACTTCGCGTGGTATTAAACTGCCGGAAACCGATGGCATACCCATTATTGGCAGAGTTGCGGCAGGAAGTCCCATTCTGGCAGAAGAACACATCGAAGATTATTGTGAGTTACCC
The DNA here is from genome assembly GCA_029246605.1 of Pseudomonadales bacterium. Classification (GTDB taxonomy): domain Bacteria; phylum Pseudomonadota; class Gammaproteobacteria; order Pseudomonadales; family Azotimanducaceae; genus UBA7455. The sequence goes on from JAQWMV010000235.1 coordinate 12,667, forward strand.
GCTAATTTCTTTCGCCCCGCTGCCGATTATCTGCTCCTGGTCAAAGGAGACAGCATGATGGAAGGCGGTATCCTGGATGGGGACCTGCTCGCTGTGCATCGTACGACGGAACTGAACAACGGCGACCTGGTTGTGGCGCGAATTGAAGATGAAGTGACCGTTAAGCGATTGCAACGCGGTCGTAGTAAGTATCAGGTGACGCTATCGCCAGAGAACAAAGACTATTCGCCAATCGAAGTCGATCTGCGCGACAATGCATTTGCATTTGAGGGGCTTGGTGTAGGGATTTTAAGACACTAAGTCAGGAGGCTTTTTTACGGGTTCGCTTCTCTTTTTCGGATTCGACCCACTTGCCGTTAATGTAATCGGCTCGCCATCCCGACGGTTTGCCATCCTTAGTCTCTGACATCACATAATGTTCCTTGGTCTTTCGGGCGAACTTAACAAGGACTCGTCTGCCCGCGGAATCCTTCTGCGGTGCTTGCATGAGGAACTGATACTTCGGATCGATCTTATTTTGATGCGGTAACAATTCATCCATATAAGGCGCACGGGTTTCACGGTTTTTCGGGAACTGGCTCGCGGCAAGAAACAACCCCGCCATACCATCTCTTAGCACGTAAGTGTCATCTACCTTCTGGCATTGCAATTCAGGCATCTGTACCGGATCCATTTTCGGTGGCGCCGCTTCACCGTTACGCATCAATTTACGAGTGTTCTTACAATCAGCATTGCTGCAGCCAAAGTATTTGCCGAATCGACCGGTCTTCAATTGCATTTCTGCGCCGCACTTATCGCATTCGATGATTGGCCCGTCGTAGCCTTTGATTTTGAACTTGCCTTCTTCTATTGCAAAACCTGGGCAATCTGGATTGTTGCCACAAAGATGCAACTTTCGAGTTTCATCAATCAGGTAACTGTCCATCGCAGTATCACAGGTTCCACAGCGGCTTTTCGCCCTTAGTATTCGTGACTCTTCTTCATCATCGCCATCGACACTGACGACCTCGTCACCGGAAATCAGATTCATTGTCGACTTACATCGTTCCTTAGGTGGCAACGCATACCCTGAACATCCCAGGAATACACCCGTACTCGCGGTACGCACCTGCATCTTGCGACCACAAAGGGGACAGTCAATATCTGTCATCGATGGTTCATTGGACCGCATACCCTCTTCACTACCGGCCTTGTCCAATTTCTGTTCAAAATCCCCGTAAAATTCATTCAACAGGGCTCGCCACTCAACCTTCCCGTCAGAGACCTTGTCCAGCGACTCTTCCAATTGCGCGGTAAAGCCATAGTCCAGTAGATCGTCAAAATTCTCGTTGAGCCGATCAGTCACCATCTCACCAATCTTTTCGGCATAGAAACGTTTGTTATTCAGGGTGACGTAACCGCGATCCTGAATCGTAGTAATAATCGAGGCATAGGTGGAAGGTCGTCCAATACCCTTCTTTTCAAGTTCCCGCACCAGGCTTGCCTCACCAAAACGTGGTGAAGGCTTGGTGAAGTGCTGTATGGGATCAATCTTCAGTAGTTTCAATGGCTGATCGACGGCATAGTCCGGTAACGGCACCTCATCGTCTTTACGACCCGCTGGTGGCTGCACACGTGTATATCCGTCAAATTGCAGGATGCGACCACGAACCCGCAGTTCATGATCTCCTGCCTGCACCAGTACCGTTGTACTTAAGTACTCTGCATCTGGCATCTGGCAGGCTACAAACTGTCGCCAGATAAGTTCATAGAGTCGTTCCGCATCACGGTCGAGACCGCGAATCGAAGTCGATTGAACCGTGACATCAGAAGGCCGTATGGCTTCGTGTGCTTCCTGCGCACCGGCCTTACTCGAGTATATCTTTGGTTCTTCCAACAAATATTTGGCACCAAATTCATCTGAGATGAAATCCCGGCAGACACCCACCGCCTCACTGGACAGATTGATCGAGTCAGTACGCATGTAGGTAATGTAGCCAGCTTCATACAGACGCTGGGCGAGCATCATCGTTTTCTTCACACCAAATCCAAGCCTGGTGCTTGCACCCTGCTGTAGCGTAGAAGTTATGTAGGGTGCGGTTGGGCGCGTTTTGGTCGGCTTATCTTCGCGGCTCTTCACCACGAAATCGGCGGCATTGAGTTTCGCTAATGCAGCATCAGACTGCTCTTTATTCTTGGGACGAAAAGCCTCACCGTTTTCTTTCATTACCTGCATACGCACGGCATTTTTATCTTCACTGGCGGCCATGTCCTGAGAAAGATCAGCAAATACTTCCCAATACTCTTCTGGAATGAACGCACGAATGAGTCGCTCCCGCTCCACTAGCAATTTGACAGCTACCGATTGCACCCTACCGGCAGACAGGCCTCGGGCTATTTTCGCCCAGAGCAGCGGTGACACCATAAAACCAACAACCCGATCAAGAAACCGGCGTGCCTGCTGCGCATTAACCATGTCCATATCAATGTCGCCAGGTTCCTCAAATGCTTCCTGTATGGCTTTCTTTGTAATTTCGTTAAAGACCACGCGCCGATAACGGCTTTCATCGCCACCGATTGCTTCCTTCAGATGCCAGGCAATAGCCTCTCCTTCACGATCCAGGTCAGTCGCCAGATATATCTCATCGGCATTCTTGGCCAGCTTACGGAGCTCGGAGACGACCTTTTCCTTACCCGGTAATATTTCATACTTCGCCGACCAGTCGTGATCGGGGTCAACACCCATACGGGCAATTAACTGCTTACGGGCTTTTTCTTTTTTGTAGGCAGCCTTTTTCTCAGGTGCCATTTTGCGAGTCTTGGCAGCTTCCTTTGCGCGCGCTTTGGGGTCTTTATTGCCACCACCATGCATAGGCAGATCACGAATATGACCCACACTCGACTTCACAATAAAATCATCACCGAGATAACGGTTTATTGTTTTGGCCTTAGCCGGCGACTCTACGATGACGAGTGATTTACCCATTTATTTTACTATTCCTCCCTGCCAGATCCATTCAGGCGCGACATATATAAGATCAATTCGCACCAAGATCAAGGTGCAAAGTCCTTTTTACTAAGACGTACTTCACCCACGTTTGTCAACAGTCATTGTTATGAGTGGTCTTCCTGGTCGTCTGAGCCGACACCGGGAGGCGCATTTAACAAGGCCGCACAACTGTCAAGAAACTGGTCTATACAGCGCACAGCCACGGCATCG
>JAQWMV010000238.1 GCA_029246605.1 Pseudomonadales bacterium
CGGAAGCCTCAGCCCCCTGCTTATCGATATGAAAGGATTGCGGATCCCAGGTTTCAGCAAACGCTATGACGTCCGCTTCGGTCAGTTGCCAGGTACCAATGGTTGATTTGTAACCAACGGGAACCTGATCAAAGAAACGCACTAAGTCGTTCCTGCCACTAGCTGCTCGCGTAGGTTGTTATACCGAGAGTCTCAAATAATGCCTTGTCGGCATCTTCTTCGGGGTTAGGCGTCGTCAGAAGACGTTCGCCACCGAAGATCGAATTAGCCCCGGCCAGGAAACACAGGCTTTGCGCTTCGCGCGTCATCTCCGTTCGGCCCGCTGACAATCTAACCCAGGAAGCCGGCATCATAATCCGAGCCACGGCGACGCTTCGAATGAACTCGAAAATATCCAGTTCTTCTTCGACTTCGAGCGGTGTACCTTCAACGCGCACCAGCATATTGATAGGCACTGATTCCGGGTGTTGCGGCATATTGGCAAGTTCAGCCAACAATTTAGCTCGATCAGCCCGGGACTCACCCAAACCTACGATGCCACCACAGCAAACGTTAATACCTGCATCACGAACATTGCCGAGCGTATCCAGCCGGTCCTGATAGGTGCGGGTGCTGATAATTTGTGAGTAGAATTCCGGGGACGTATCAAGATTGTGATTGTAGTAATCCAGCCCTGCTTCGGCGAGGCGACCCGCTTGTTTGTCACTCAGCATACCGAGGGTCACGCAGGTTTCCATGCCCAGTTCACCAACGGCTTCGATCATCGGTACCATTTGTTCGACCTGCCGTTCCGTTGGACTACGCCAGGCAGCCCCCATACAAAACCGGGTTGCACCCTGCTCTTTTGCCGATTTAGCCGCTGTCACAACTTCACTGATATCCAACAAAGCATGGGTATCAACACCAGTGTCATAGTGCACACTTTGTGGGCAATATTTACAGTCTTCCGGGCAGCCACCAGTCTTAACGGAAAGTAGTGTCGCAATCTGCACTTCATTTGGGTCATGGAATTGACGATGAATGGTTTGTGCACGAAACATCAGTTCGTTAAAAGGCAGATTAAACAAATCCAGCACATCCGTTAGCGGCCAATTATGGACTAGAGCGTCGTTTACTGGCGTCTCGTTGGCGGTCTGTAGAGTCACTAATTTTCTCCTGGGGCCTTCGCGGCTACCAAAACAGCTCAGATTGTAACCATTTTTGGGGGCAACACGATAGTAGGCGCCATACATTTGAAGGTTTAGGCTAACATTAGCGTATAATTTCCTCTGATCCCTCTACGGACAGAAAATGACCCAACTCAAACTGAACCGAAGATCCCTGATAAAGAGTGTTTCCATGCTTGCCGCAGGGGGCAGCGCCCTCATGAAAACCGGCAACCTCACAGCCGCAGAAGAAGAAGCAACGCAATCGGTCAACCAATGGCCAGACATGCAATACCGCACGCTGGGCAACACGGGTTTTAAAGGCTCGAGGCTGGTATTTGGCTGCGGTGCTGCGCTGTCCCATGGTCAGGCAAACAACCTGCTAGAACCGGCATTCGAATCTGGCATCAACGTTTTCGACGTGGGCTACAGTGGCTATTACAGAGGTGCAGAGCGCAATCTCGCCCCGTTCGTCAAGAAGCACGGTGATGACATATTCCTGATCTCAAAAGCACCTGTCATAAGTACGTTCGATAGGTGGACCGTGGGTGATATTAAAGCCACCCAAACGGTCAACACGGCACAGGCCAGACAGGCTGCTGCTATCTGGACTAAACACATGAACAAGAGCCTCAAGGAGCTCGATGTTGAGCATATTGATGCCTACTACCTCATGGCTTCGAATAATCCTGCTGTGGTGAAAAGTGAAGAAATCTACAAAGCATTCAGCACCGCAAAAACGGCTGGCAAAGTCTCATACTTTGGTATCAGCACCCACGAACAAGCCGAAGAATGTCTTCTTGCTGCAGCAGAAACCGGCTGGTACAGCCTCGCACAAATCGCGATCACACCGCAGGGTTGGTACGACTTGGCCAGCAGAAAGACCCGGAAGGGCTCCAAAGACATGATAAGCCTTCGACCCGTATTGGATCAGGCGCGGGATGCCGGCATCGGTCTTATCGGCATGAAAGCAGGCCGTTTGCTGGCAGGGCGATGGTTCGCCGGCTGGGGCGCGCCAGATGCTTTCGATAGCCACTACCCGGAAAAGGTCAAGCAAGGAGATTTAACCGCCTTCCAACGTAGCTACGCCTACGTTCTGGCCCACGGACTCGATGCCGTCAACGCCGACATGCAACACTGGCAACACCTAAAAGAAAATTTCATCGCCGCCACCACAGCACAAACCTACTTCGTCTAAAACCCCAACCAACCTACGGGCACCAGCAGGTTAGGCAGGGGTACCTGTTTGCGTAAGCATGATGTCGACGTGCTGAGCAGGGGGAGGGAGACCCCGAAGGGGGCTCCCGGAGGAAGCGAAGGCAGCCCGGAGGGCCACGTCGGCGCTGGAGCAAACAGGTACCCCTGCCTCACCTGCGAACACCCTCCCTACTCCGATTCAATGAGAATTTTCAGATCAACCTTAGTAACTCACTTTTTATCTGTTACGATGCATCCCAGTGAAAGGTGTTCTCAAGTCAATTGACGCGAGAATGAAACGGGAAGCCTGTGCGACCTGATTAACATTGTTAATCGACAAGTCAAAGCCGGCGCTGCCCCCGCAACGGTAAGCGAGCGCGTTGCTTCAAAATGCCACTGTACAATTTTGTATGGGAAGGCGAAGCAACCAGATTCATATCAACTCGTAAGCCCGGAGACCGGCCTTATCGCTACTTATTTCAGCCGCGGCGGGCGGGTGTGTTTATTCCTTCCGTCATATCGTGGCTGACCATTTAATTTTGCACTCGGGTGAGAGTGGGGGGTCAGTTTTGAAACGCATATTATTTTCGT
>JAQWMV010000257.1 GCA_029246605.1 Pseudomonadales bacterium
GTCTTATTTTTGTCGCAATGCGGAGGACTTTCTCAATGCACCACTGATTGTCTCTGTAAAGAGCTGGGCGGTAGCTAAGACGGACAAGTGATTTTTTCATTTAGACCAGACATTCAGTATCCAATAGCCAGCCTCTCCAAAATAATGACTGCGCTCCTGGCGCTTGAATCATCAATTGACCTCTCTTACAAAACGAAAATATCACGTCGAGTCGATCAGACTTTCGGGACCACTGACAGTGTCCAGGCGTGTGAACAAATATCCGTCGAACAATTGCTGCACGATTTTCTGCTGCCCTCCGGAAATGACGCCGCGGTAGTTTTGGCAAAATATTTTGGTCGGGACTATAAACGTCAACCCGGTGAGAACTTCCAAACGGGATTCATTGATCGAAGGCATGAACGGGTCGGCGAATTTGCACTAAACAACACAATATTTGTTGATCCTCATGGACTGGGTGAAAATGTTTCCAGCGCGACAGACCTCCTGACCCTAAGCTATTCAGCACTGCAAGGCCCACGATTTTCCAAGTTACTGTCTACCCGTCAGTACTCTCTCAACATTCGTTCACCGAAAGGATAAGTCCGCGCTGTCACCTGGGAAAAACACCAACGAATTTCTCGCTCTTCCCTACTTTAATGGCATCAAAACCGGGTACTCAAATTCTGCCAAGGGTTGCCTGATCATTAGCGAGCGTTACAAAGATGACACATTACACGTCATGGTACTGGGCTCATTAAACCAGAAGACAAGATTTATCGACGCTCAGAATCTATTCCAATGGGCACCAGGTAAACTTGTACGCTAGCATCCAGCCTATACATCGCTTAATTATCTGCACAAATTATCGCACCTTCGTCGGGGTGCCTTCCTGCGCCTTCAGAGGCAGCAAGGACTTTACGGATTTTCTCAAACAGGGCATAAAGGAGAAAGGTCTTGCCTTTAGACTAAAGCGGACGGTCTGTCTTGGGCATCGTCCAATTGGACCCAACGTGCGCATTGCCGCTGGTGAATTCATTCATCATGCGACCAAAGGAACAATTCAGATTTTACTCGACTAGTTACAGGAGCAACAGTAACTACAGCAAAAACCCGGATGTTCTCTCCAGGAACCAGCAGGCAGCAACACAGCCGATGAAGTATCCGACTGTAGTTTGCCCGTAGGATTCGAACCATGACCAGGGACGAACGAGCTTAAGTAATGTAACAACCACCAGGGCAAATAGAATTTGACCGATTTCAACACCGACATTAAAAAACACCAGGCCCGTCACCAACTCCATCTGTGGTAACCCGATTTCATTCAGTACCGCGGCAAAACCCAAGCCATGCAGCAGACCGAAGGAACCTGAAACTGCAACGGGATAGCGCCAGGTAATATTATTACGTTGACCGCGGGTAACCTCCGTGGCAAGAAACAACACACTGAGGGCAATAACGGCTTCTATGGGGGCTACCGGAAGTACGACCACTTGCAGTGCCGCTAGCGCCAGTGTGATGGAGTGTGCAATAGTGAAACCGGTAATGGTGATCAGAATGCGACTCCAAGTTCCGGCAATCCAAATCAGGCATAACACGAAGAGCAAATGATCAAAGCCAATCCAGATATGTTCCATCCCTAGCCACGTATATTGCACAGCAACTGTCGTTACTTCTTCGCGCAACGGCATTCGCCATGTTGTTTCACCACTGGACAAGGTCACCGTATGTTTCTCACCCGTCGTAAACGTCATCTTGATGACTGATGAGTTGGGGACGCCATAATTCGGATATCTAATCGTCAGCGTCGACCCCGATAGGTCCTGTTCACAAATATAGGTGTTGTTGGTTCCTGGTTGCTTTGCGCAAAAATCGGGAAATTCAATGACCGGGTGATTAACTACAGGTATTCGGGGTGGACGCTTGATTCGGACACTGTAAAGTTGAGCTTCAAGCTCGCTTAGTTCTACATACAAAGGACGGAAATCATCCGCCAGCTGAACAGAAGGTAGAAAAATCAGTAACAACAGGATGAAACGACTCATTCGGTTTCATCCGGACCAACAACCTCTATCACGTAAGCGCTGCGCATTTCCTGATAGAGCTTTTCCTGCGCTTCCTCAACCTTGACCCGAGCGACATCGCCAGCAACTCTTGCACGCACCTCGTCGAGCGCCGGAAAATACCCCGCTTGTATACTGGTGACTAGCACAAGATGCGCGCCATAAGCAGAGATAAGCGGCCCCTGCCATGTCGTATCTTCAGACTGCAACTCGAACACATCGTTAGCAAAAGACTCTCCGAAGTGCGAAGCCACTTCCTCACGCTCTTTGTTCACATAATTTCGATGGTAAAGAAAATGATCCCCACGAGATGCCGCCAGATGAAATGGCAATGACTTCTCGTTTAAATGAGCAAGCTCCTCCGTTGCCTTCGCATGCGCCTGTTCACCGTGTCTCTCAGAACCAAAATAAACATGCGTGAATGTAATCTGAGCTGCTGCAAAGTAGCGGTCTCGATGCTCTTGATAATGATCAAGCAAATCTTGCTCGAAAATTTCTAGTGATTCATGGACAAAACCCTGATTTATATACTCCAACTGGGCAATAAGACGCCTGCGTGCACTATAGTTATTTTCATCCAGGCCTAGCGCTACCGCTTCACGATACATCACCTCTTCGCGGACGAAATCCTCGACCAGACGAGCCCTCTCTTCGCTAGCCATGGATTCCAGATATGCCTTTGCCTCGGTTGGCCCGATTCGAGGATTACGAGCCATAATTAATGGTAAAAGCTGGTTGTTGTCCACTCTGATTCGTCCAGCGTTGTCACTTGCAGTCTGTGGATCGAAAACAACAAATAACAACAAACCAATAATAAGAAAATGTAATAGTGGTTCTTTAACAAACTTCAAAAGATCTCCGATCTCGAATTATAGAGATGCGAATTATCACAGGTATTCAGTTGAACTGTTAGCTCAGGATATTCTTGCCTTTTTTCTTCAATGGGTTTAGGTTACGAAATTCCAATAAACGCGCTGCAGAGATGTATCGATGTTGAATAAAACTCTAGTCTACCAAGCAACTTAGACACAGCGCGTACCTTACTTTAGGTTCGTGCATCCAAGGGCCACAACAGCTAAAAAATTTATGCAGTGACCGGCTGAATACAATGTATTTAAGGTCACTACCATTAACAAACCACAACAACATGGCCGTTATAGCGCACTCTCAGGGCTAACCGAGGGACACTGGCTGCTCTCCGTCGTCATGTTCGCTGGCACCAGTTTTACCTAAGCGATGCCGCTGACCGTGAAATAATGCATTGACGGAATTGATACCAGAGAGTTTGCTATACCGACAGGCATTCCTGCACTAACCGGTGCCAGCCATGAAACATGCCTCATCGTAGGCGCTTTCGCGCTCATCGACTTCACTTCCATCGGGGGTCTGCTCACCTACTTTTGCAGGCGAACGGCAGCTATGGCGTCGCAGTCCTTAACACAGAAGATCAGAGACCCCCTATATACTCACCTGGAACATCTCTCGACTCGATTCCACGATAACGCCAAAACTGGTGATCTGATTCAATGCTGCTCCTCTGATGTGGAGACCCTGCGCACTTTTCTGGCTGGTCAAATCGTCGAAATGGGACGGACGCTGATTATGATCATCGTGGTGACACCTATCCTGTTTTGAATCAATCTCAAGCTCCCTCTCGTTTCACTCATGATGCTACCTCTAATTTTTTACTTCGCGACCCGGTAATTCATCGTCGTTAAGAATTTGTTCCTACTTCGCGACGAAGCGGAGTCGGCCATATCATGACGTTTGCAGAAAAAAATGACCGGCATCAGGGTTTTGAGATTGAAGAATTCTCTGATCGGAATCGCACCTATCGCGACCACGATCAGCGATTAAATTCTGCCATGGCCTTTTATTGATTTTTTTTCGATATTTTGGCCAGTATCCAGACGGACTTGGTACTACTTTTCGGTCCGCACTCGTTAATCCACGAAGAAATTAGCGTTGGAACCCGATTCGCATTCTACTCGTATATCGGCATGGTCATCTGGCCAATCCGCCAGTTGGGTAGAAGACTCCAAGATATTGGAAAAGCCGTGGTCTCACTTGGTCGGCCAAATCATATTCTTCAAGAACCTGAAGAAAGTGACAACGAGGCGGCATCCGGGACACAGATCCTTGGTGATATTGTCATTAAAGATCTGACCTTGGGTTATGAAGCCCATGTGCTCAAGTACCTTGATCTTCATATTCTAAAAGGAGAAACCCTCGCCATACTCGGGCCACCCGGCTATGGTAGATCCACATGGATTCAGTTGCTGCTGCGGCTCTAAGACTACAAGCAGGGCAGCATTAGGATCGACGCAATGAAACTTCCAGACTTACCGCGAAAAGTGGTGCGCCAGGCCATAGGTGTCGTGATGCAGGAGCCGTTCCTGTATTCAAAAAGTATTCGTGACAACCTGTACGTTGGCAAAGGCAAACCGACGGACCAGGATCTCGAAACAGCACTCGCAGATGCCGCGATGGCGGAAGGTCTGGATAAATTTAATAACGGCATAGGTTCTATGGTTGGAGAGCGTGGCGTAACGCTTTCCGGGGGACAGGGTACCCACCATCAATTATTGGCGTTGCGCGGTCATTACTATGAGCCCTATAGTCAACAGCGCATGAGTACAATTGCGGACGATACAGACAGTTGCCTTAACGATGCGTTATTACGACTCTGCCTGGTCTTCGTCAGTGAGTAGCACCAGCAGTTCGTCGTTGTCTACCTGATCACCTTTACCTACGCGCAATTCGCTGACAATACCAGCCTGGGGCGCGGTAATTCGGTGCTCCATCTTCATGCCTTCCAGAATCAGCAGTAATTGACCTTCCTCAACAATCTCTCCTGCAGAAACATAGGTTTCTACTACGTTACCGGGCATCGGGGCGGTAAGGCCACCGGCGTGACCCGTTCGATCAAGGTCGGGAAATCGGGGTAACTCGACCAGTTCGATCTGCCCACGGGAGCCGTGAATAATCCAACGATTGCCATCGGCGACAACGGTAAACTGCTGCAGACGTCCGTCGATTTCCAACGATATCTCCTGGTACTTCCAGGATATAACGAAAACAGGCCATTTGAGGTCATCTGCCATCGCAAGAAAGCTACCATCTCTATGGGATTGGTACTCCAATCTTAGTACTTCCTCTCCGATGGTAAACTCCACCAACTCTGGTGGCATAATAGAATTACGCCAACCACTGGCGATATTGGCTAGGGTTTTGGCATTCGCGCGACGCATACTCTGTGCCACCATGGTCGCCGCGATTGCCGCTTCGATCATTTCTTCACGGCTCGCCGCGAGACTGCGCGCCGGATTAATGCGTTCAATAAAATCTGTTGTGGTATCACCTGCCAGAAAAGCGTCGTGACGCAACACCGATACCAGGAAATCTCGATTGGTAGTCAAACCCTGCACCCTGGTTGTTTCCAGCACGCGTGCGAGCCTTAGGGCGGCTTCCGTTCTAGTGGGCGCATGCACGATAACCTTTGCCAGCATCGGATCAAATTCGATACCAACCGTACTACCGGTCTCTATACCCGTATCGTATCGTGCATCTGCCACTCTGGACCGCTCAAATAACAACACAGGGCCCGCAGTGGGGAGAAAGTCATTGCCTGGATCCTCGCCATAAATCCTGGCCTCGATAGCATGTCCATTGATTGCCAGATCTTCCTGGGTAAAGCTCAAGTTCTCACCCTGCGCAACCAGAATCTGTTCGCGAACCAGGTCGCGACCGGTGATTTCTTCTGTAATGGGATGTTCAACCTGCAGGCGCGTATTCATTTCAAGAAACCAGAAGTCTTCGCCGTCCAGCAGAAATTCCACGGTACCCGCCGAGGTGTAACCGATCGCCTTGGCCGCAGCGACTGCGGCGGCGCCCATTTTTTCCCGGATCTCAGGCGTTACTGCCGGAGATGGCGCCTCTTCTATGATCTTTTGATGCCGCCGTTGAATAGAACATTCACGCTCGAAACAATGCACGACGTTGCCAGCACTATCCCCAACAACCTGAATCTCGACGTGACGTGATGAAGACAACCAGCGTTCCAGAAAAATCGTATCGTCACCAAAGGATGCCCCTGCCTCTCGGCGTGCGCCTTCCACCGCTTCTTCAAGTTCGGTCTCGGTTTCGACAACTCGCATGCCTTTACCACCGCCGCCAGCGGAGGCCTTAACGAGTAGTGGATATCCAATATCCTGTGCCAGCGCCTTCGCATCGGCGCCGGCAGCGACTTCTGCTGAGGGCAGTGTCGGTACACCGGCTTTTGTCATCAGGTTCTTTGACGACAATTTGTCACCCATCTCAGAAATCGCATGGGCACTCGGTCCAATCCAGATCAAACCTGCGTCCTGAACAGCTGCCGCAAATGTGGTGTTCTCAGATAGAAATCCATAGCCAGGATGTACGGCATCGGCTCCAGTTCTTTTTGCCGCCGCAAGCACTTTGTCCTGATCCAGATAGGTCTCGCGAGAGCTGTTACCCGCCAGGGAAACGGCTTGATCCGCTTCCTTAACAAAGGGCTCATCAACATCACCGTCTGCATAGATGGCCACTGTGCTAATGCCCATATTGTGAGCGGTACGCATAATACGCCGCGCGATCTCGCCGCGGTTTACAATTAACAATCGTTCGATATGTTTTCCCATGATTACATCCGCCAGACGCCAAAGCCCTTGGCGCCCTCCACTTTATTGTTGTGACAGGCTGAAAGTGCAATAGCGATATGATCTCTGGTGTCGCGAGGATCAATTAAACCATCATCAGATATTGCCGCGGTGGCGAGCAATGCCAGTGAGGCTTCCTCGAGCATAGCTTCTACACCAGCGACGCGTTTTTGATCCGCCTCTTCATCAAATACCTCGCCCCGTCTTTCTGCAGCCTGGCGACCCACAATCGTCATCACGCCGGCCTGTTGCTTCGGGCCCATCACGGCGATCTTGGCGGTCGGCCAGATAAAGGAAAAACGTGTACCAAACCCTCGGCCGCTCATGCCATAGTTACCTGCACCGTAGGATGCCGCCGGAATCACTGAGATATGCGGCACAGTTGAATTGGAGACCGCGTTGATCATCTTCGAGCCATTTTTCGTTATCCCGCCGCGCTCGAAATCAGTTCCCACGATATAACCGGTGATGTTATGTAAGAACAGTAACGGTGTGTCTATCTGGTTACAGAGCTGAATAAATTGGGTCGCTTTTTCAGCAGATTCAGACATCAGCGGGCCATTGTTACCTAGGATACCAATGGGATATCCATCAACAGAGGCCCAGCCAGTGATTAAGGTTGGACCATAGAGGGGTTTGAACTCCTCGAAACGAGAACCATCAACGATGCGCGCGATCACCTCACGCATATCGAATGATTTGGTCAGATCCTTGTTGACGATACCCAGCAATTCCTCTTGATCATAGACCGGCGGGTCTGGCGGCAAAGTCGGTCCTGGACCCCATTTGCGCCAATTGAGGTGGCCAATCACTTCACGGCATATGCGAATACCATCGTGTTCATCCTCTGCCAGGTAATCACCCAAACCAGAGACCTGGGTATGCATTTCCGCACCGCCCAGGTCCTCCGCATTGGCATCTTCTCCAGTCGCCATCTTGACCAGTGGCGGACTACCCAAAAATACCTTGGACTGTTTCTTAATGAAAATATTGTAGTCACTCATGCCCGGTTGATAGGCTCCACCCGCTGCAGCTGCACCGAATACCACAGAGACTGTGGGAATACGCATTTGCGATAATTCCGTGATTTCGTAGAACAAACGTCCAGACTCAGCAAAATGACTGGTAGCCGAGGGTGTCTTAATTCGTCGTGGCGGGCTTTCTTCTTTAGCAGTAGCACCACCTCCTCCCCCGCCACCACCGCGAAGGTCAGCTCCGGCAGATTCAACAAATTGCACATAGGGCAGGCGATTCAATCTGGCGATCTCCAGACCGCGCATTAACTTTTTACTATTCCAGGCATTAAAGGCACCAGCTCTAACAGAGGGATCGTGACCCAGAATCACGCACTCGGTATCGGCAATCACGCCAATACCTACGATAAACCCTGAGCCAACCTTCACATGAGAGTTGTATGCAGCCAATGGACTCACTTCAAAAAAGGGTGAGTCCCGATCCAGGACAAGCGCGATGCGTTCGCGCAGGGGTAATTTATCTCGGGAGCGCAGACGTGCCATAGCCTCCTCACCCCCACCTTCGGCCGCCTGCTGGTGCAACACGGCGATATATTCAAGCTCCTCCAGCATTTCCTCGCGGTTGCGCTGATATTCCTCGGAACGGGTATTCAGATTGGATTTTATAACTTTCATAGCGCTCTCAATATTATACGGATTGGCAACAGTAAACAGGTCGCCATACTATCTTTGGTTTAGTACTTCTAAGCAATGATGTCCCCTATATCGGTTTCTATACCACTCACACAAATGTGGCCCAATTCTCCAAAGGTTCACGGTCTGTAATAAGACTATTCACCGGCGCGTCCCCGTTTGCGTAACCGATCACACAACCACAGAATAACATGAGTTCCTCCGGGGGATTGATAAAACTGGATACGGTCTCGGGCTTCGATGCCCAAGCTTCTTGCGCACAGGTATCAAGATTAGCCTCCTTAGCGAGCAACATAAAACTCTGTAGGAACATACCGAGATCGGACCACTGCGGTGGTCCCATGATTTTATCCACATAACAAAACAGCGTCGCGGGAGCCCCAAACATCGTATAGTTGTTCGCGAGATTTGCGTAACGTGCCGGTTTGTCATCTCTGGCGATCCCAAGAAGTGCATACATATCCTCACCACACTTAAAGCGTGAGGACCTATACGGCTCCTTTAAATTTGGGGGATAAACTACATATTCTGGCGTTTCATGCACGCTTCTGTTTTGCACATGGTCACGAAATCGAGTCATGGACTCGCCATTGACGACGTAAATTCGCCAGGGCTGAAGATTGCCACCAGACGGTGCTCTGGATGCCTTGCGCAATAATTCCTCAATAACTTCGTTCGGTACTGGGGTATCAAGAAAGTTGCGGATCGTCTTTCTGGCAACCATCGCCTCAGAAACTTTCATATAGGTCCCTGCATCGTCTAAAAATGGAGTTATCAATGCGAAATCTCAGATTCGCATCCGTCCGCCGCTGCCCGCTAGTCTAACCAGAAACCTGCCCGATCTTCAATAATTTGCAGGCAATCGATATTGACAGATCTGTTTGCTTTTCTTCTCGCTCTTTATCGAACGTGTCCCACTTCCACTCACCGCGCTGCACTTCGCCATTTTTCAGATAAAGGCTACCAGCACCGTGTTTCATGCCGTCCTGCCACAATCCATCGTAGCAGCTGCCATCCGAGTAATAGGCGGCACCAGAACCATTGGACTTGTTTTCGCTAAACTGGCCTTTGTACCGGCTGCCATCAGCAAAGTAATAAGCACCTGCGCCCTGCTTCACACCCATTACATATGCTCCGGTGTAGCGTTCGCCATTTAGGTAGTAGTAGGTACCTTCACCATGTTTTCGTTGATCCTTGTACTCGCCAACATAGCGATCGCCGTTAAAAAAATGGTAGACACCCTGACCATTGCGCTCACCATTTTCATACTCTCCCACGTAGCGATCACCATCGGTAAAATGCATGGTACCTATGCCATGCTCTTTACCGTGAAGCCATGAACCCTCGTAACGTAAGCCATTAGGGTGATAGAGAATGCCCTCGCCATGGCTCAGACCGTCTTTCCACATGCCCACATAGCGCTGCCCTTCAGCATCCTCAAAAACGCCACGACCATGGGGTTTACCATTTTCGTAATGACCTTCGTAACTGGAACCGTTGGCATTTAACATGACGCCTTTGCCATGGTATTCCCCCGCCAGCCACCCACCTTCGTAGCGACTATCATCGGCGCCGACAAACGTGCCCTGGCCTGAGCGATGACCCTTCACCCAATCACCCTCATACCGGTTTCCGCCGTGGTGCTCAAAGATACCCTTGCCGTGCGGTTGATCATTATGCCATTGACCCACATAGCGATGGCCATCCAAATGAAAATAGGCACCCTCCCCGGATCGCTTATCTTTCAGCCATTGTCCTTCGTAGCGCCCGCCGCCATAGGACTGTGTACCCGAGCCATGGCGCTTACCGGCTTTGAACTGACCTTCGTAGCGTTGTCCAACCAGTTCTTCGTCATAGACGAAGATCCCTGATCCGTTCCGACAATCACCTTCCATACAGCCTGTCTCTTCAGCCATGGCCAACGAGCAGAGCATGAGCAATCCCAGGAATTGATAGTTTCTCACCATAATGATTCCCTAACGGTTTTTATCTAGTCGTTCCGCGAGCTCAGTCAAACTTTCTATACGCTCGTTATCACTGGGATGTGAAGATATAAAAGGGATATTGAGCTTGAAAGACTGCCTCGACATCTCGCGGTGCAAAGCCGCTGCCGCATAAGGATCGTATCCCACCTCTATCGCCCAGATAACACCCAGATAATCACTCTGTCGTTCTTGGTCTCGACTAAATTTGGTACTGATACCCGTCGTCAACACTTGACCCGCCAACTGTGCGATGGAATTCTTGGTCACCGCATTGGCAGCCGTGCTTAAGACCCTCAAAGGAACACTTCTCTTACGCTCTTTCTCATAGTGCTCAAGTTTTATGTGTGCAACCTCATGCCCCAATAACGCTGCCCACTGGTCTGCGTCCGCCTGGATGAGATCCATCATGCCAAAATTCACAAACACGCTGGCTTCGTCCTCGTGGTAGGTCGCAAATGCATTGGGTTTATGATCTTCTACGATGTAAAAACGTACTGAGATTTCTCCGGCCGCGCGTATTTTGTTCATCACCTCAAGCATGATTTCAATTTGCTTCGAGGTACACCGTTTGACAACGCGATCACGATGGTCCCGGATGAAAATTTCATCGCTATACACCATCGGGTTAAGGTAGTCCCCGGCGAGATATTCGACATCCCAAAGCCTCAACGGCGCACTGGCAGCGACAGACGAAAACGACATAGAGATGAGCAAACTAGTGAGGATTAATCTCAGCATCACAGGGCTCCCCGAAATAGACTTATCGATCATAAATCGATGTTATCAGTAGGTAAGTGTAGCAAATCGTCGCGCTTACTAAAATTCTCAGCAACCTGTTAGGCTTGCTGTTCTGGAGATATCGCATGGTCAGTTGCTCTACCTGTAATGCAGCCTGTTGCCGCATGGAAGTCATGCTCATCACCGACACCGGTGTACCAGAGCGTTTTGTGGCCACTGACAAATGGGGCGGTCAAACGATGTTGCGTCTGGATGACGGCTTATGTGCGGCCCTGGACCGCAGTACGATGCTCTGTACGATCTACGAAAAGCGCCCGCTAATCTGTCGTGAATTTGAGATGGGTGGCCGTGATTGTCTCGCCGAGCGAGGCTCAGGCTAAACCAATAACTTCGCGCGATCTCGCGCCACATCGTTACTACGCTCCATGTGGAGCATAGCTCGTACAATCATTACCTCTCCCGTAACGTGGGATGACGCTTCAGACGCCAGGAAAACACAGGTGTCCGCCACATGTTCTGGCTCATTGGGCATTAAGAGCGGTGGCACTTTAGTACCGTCTTTCCTGATTTCCGAAGGTACGTAGCCCGCCTTTCTAATACCGGGTGTCGCCACGAAGCCAGGCGCAACACAATTTACATTAATGCCATGACCCGCCCAAGACAGCGCGACCGTCTTGGTAAAATTGATCACGCCCGCCTTGGCAGCTGCATAGGCCGCCAACCCCGGATTCAGGTTAATGCCCGCCGTAGACGATATGTTGATTATTTTCCCGCCGGAACCCTGCGCTATCATGGCTTTGGCTGCCGCTACATCGCAGAGAAAAGCACTATCAAGATTAAGCGCAACCTGCTGATCCCAGTCTGCAAGCGTTGCATCCAGCAACGGGGGAAATCCACCACCCCCGGAATTGGCGACCATAATGTCGAGCCTACCGAATTTCTCTAACGTCTTTTCAATAAGACGGTTGACCTGGTCCGGGTCCGTGACGTCCGTTGAGATCGCGAGTGATTCCCGCTCCAACGCCCTGACTGCTGAGGCAGCCTTGTCCAGGCGCTCCTGCTTTCTTGCGGCAACGACCACATGGGCACCCGCCCTGGCATAAGCCATCGTAATCGCCTCGCCGATGCCACTACCACCACCCGTAACGATGGCAACCTTATCCTGCAAATCAAATGCTGACATTGATATTTCCTTTATAAGACGTTACTACGCGTAGGCAGAAGCCCATTCTGATCCTCGAACCACGAGGTTTTCACCCGTCAGACCATCCGAGCCGGCCGAGGCATAAAATACTACCGAATTCGCTATATCCTGGGGTTTCCCAGGCAGGCCTAGCGCATTTCCACCCTGAACGGATTGCAGCTTCTGACGCTTGGCATGCTCATCTTCAGGCATGTCAGGAACATCGTGGTCGGGGACTTCAACACTGCCCGGCGAAACACAGTTCACATTAATATTATGAATGGCCCAACTGATCGCAAGAGAACGAGTCAGGTTAATGATCGCCGCTTTCGCTGCCGAATAGTGCACCGCATCCTCTTCCCCCTTGATACCAGAAGAGGAACCAATATTGATGATCTTGCCGCTTTGCTGCGCGATCATTTCTTTGGCGACTGCTGCACTGCAAAAAAACGTACCGTTCAGGTTGAAAGCCAGACAGGCCGACCAATCTTCGGGAGTAATATCTTCCGGGTTACCAAAGGAACTGCCCCCGGCGCTGTTGACCAGAATATCAATGCGACCCATCGCCGCCTTGACCTGCTCAACCATGTTATCCACTGCAGTCGGGTCGGTGACATCGGCGATAACACTGATCGCTTCACCACCCTGACTTTTTATCTCAGAGACGACCTGATCAAGGGGCGCTTGATTTCTACCTACTACGACGACTTTCGCACCAGCGCTCGCCAGTGTCTGCGCGATACAACTTCCGATACCGTGCGACGCACCCCCACCACCGGTCACGATGGCAACCTTGTCTGTTAATTCAAACTGAGACATTCAATCCTCCTATAAAACATGACGAAACAAATCTTAGTAAGCCAGGCGTGTTTGCCTCCAAATAACGGCGGGGCGAGTTTTCGGCCCGCTGAAGGCTACCAGGAACATTAATTTACTACTCGACCGACTTACTAAAATCTCCGGCCACTACAACGCTCATCTTAGCCGGCACGATATGTCGAGCCATAGCTTCCCGAATATCACCGGGTGTAAGCAATTTAATTTTATCGATCAACGTAGCCCGCCACGTCATCGTTCTACCCAGATACAGGCCTTTTGCCAGATACCCTGCCAATGATCTATCGCTGGTTAGTAGATTTTTTTGGTACTCAATAAACCCGGATATGGCGTCCTCGACCTCCTTCTTACCAAATTCGGTATTGACGACCTTTTCGATCTCTTCATTAAACGCTGCCTGCAGGGCAGCAGCATTCTCGGGTGCGTAGATGGCATAACCGAAGAAGGAACCTGTCACATCTTCCGAATCAGCAGAGAACTGCGACCCGACACTATAACTAAGACCCTCCTGCTGTCGTATCCTGGTAGCCAGCCGTGAACTCAAAAACCCACCGCCCAGCATAAAGTTACCCATCACAAGCGCGGTATAGTCTTCGTGATCATCACGGAGTGGAAGTGCCAATCCTGTCAAAAAAATCGCATTCGCTTTGCCTGGTGTTTCAACTATAAACTGCTCACCGGGAATATCGAAGTGTTTTTCTTCAATACGCTCGAAGCTAACCGGGCTTTGCCAGTCACCAAGTACCTCCTGAACAATATCCTTGATCTCCTCGGGATCAAAATCGCCTACGACCGCCATATGACCATTGTCCGAACCATAAAAATTGCGGTGGAACTCAACCAGCTGTTGTAACTCTACCGCTTCAATCGCGGCGATCGTCTCAGCCATGGTTCTGACGTAATTAGGATGACCCGGAGGGTAGCGATTCATGTGCTGATCCAAACGTTCATTAGCCAATGCGCTCGGGTCAGACTGTTGGGCTTCTATACCCGCGATGGACTGTTGTTTTAACTCCGCAAACTGCTCAGCATCAAAAGCGGGTTGTTTTAAGACTTCCGCTGCAAGCCTTAGCACAGCCGGTAAATTTTCCCGAGTGGTTTGAACACTGCCGGCAGCAGCAGCAACACCCCCACTGACACCACCCTGAGCCTTCAATCTTGTAAACTCATCGGTCAATTGCTGGCGTGACAATCTCGATGTGCCTCGCATGAGCATACTGCCCGTCAGGGAACCAATCGTTGCAAGATTCTCTAACTCTTTTTCATTTCCAAACAGCAACTGTAGCGAGACATTGACATTACCCCCACGTGTCTCTTTTGGCAGCATCGCCAGCTTAAACCCGTTATCGAGGGTCACACGAACAATACGCGCCTCAATGTTTTCAGGGGTTGGATCAAAGGCTTCGCCAGCCTTAACAGCTTCCTTACCTTTGTAGTCTGCCACCAGCGCTGCTACATCAGGCGCCTCTGGAATCTCTGCACGATCAGGCTCATCCGTTGGAATAAAAAAACCAACAGTACTGTTCTGGGATTTTAGATAGGTCGCAGCGACCCGCTGCACATCTTCGGTAGTCACCGAAGTCAGTTGGTCCCGATATAAAAATAGCAAACGCCAGTCGCCCATGGCCGACCACTCACTCAACTGTAGTGCCATCGCCTGAGAATTGTTAAACATGAGTTCGATAACATTCTGATAGTAGGTCTTGGCGCGTTCTACTTCTTCATCCATCACCGGGGTCCTACCCTGCGCTATATCATAGATAGTCGCCTGCATCGTTTCCCAGGCCTTATCAATCGACCCACCTTCTCGAACTTCGGCGTATGCCATGAGAGGGCCGGCCTCCTTCAACTGGTAAGCAAAGGCACCAACCCTTGCCGCCAATTCAGTTTCAACCAGAGCTTTATGCAACCTGCCGGAGGGCGGCGCAGACAGCACGTGAGTAAGAACATCCAACGCTGCAAAATCTTCATGGGGCCCTGGCGCCACATGGTAGGCTGCCATCACAAATTGCGAGTCACCCTGGCGGCGCAGGGTAATAGTCCTTTCTCCATCCTGAACCGGGTCCTTCGTGTACGTGGGATAGATTCGATTTGCACCGCGTCGATCAGGTCTTTTGATCGACCCAAACTTGCGTTCTATCTGTTTTTTGGCGAACTTTTCATCAAACTTACCCGCAACCACCAACACAGCATTATCCGGCTGATAATATTTTCTGTAGAACGCCTGCAATCGTTCAATGGGCACGTTTTCTACGTCGGATCTCGCACCAATGGTCGATTGACCATAGTTGTGCCACAGATAGGCAATAGACAAAACTCTTTGGCGCAAAATGCGGCTTGGACTATTTTCGCCAGATTCCATTTCGTTGCGTACGACCGTCATCTCCGATTCAAGGTCTTCTGCTGAGATAAAACTGTTAATCATTCGATCTGATTCAAGATCCAGTGCCCATTCCAGGTTTTCATCCGTTGCTGGAAAGGTCTCGTAATAATTGGTGCGATCAAATGATGTGGTGCCATTGGGTCTGGCCCCCTTATCTGTTAATTCCTGCGGAATATCCGGATGCTTAGGCGTACCCTTAAATACTAAATGTTCGAGCAAATGCGCCATGCCCGTTTCGCCATAGGCCTCGTGCCGCGAACCGACCAGATAGGTGATATTGACGGTGGTGGTCGGCCGGCTGGAATCAGGAAAGAGAATGACCCGCAGGCCATTGTCGAGTGCATATTCGGTAATACCCTCGACAGACGCAACTTCTTTTAGCTTGCCATTGG
Source organism: Pseudomonadales bacterium (assembly GCA_029246605.1). Taxonomy (GTDB): domain Bacteria; phylum Pseudomonadota; class Gammaproteobacteria; order Pseudomonadales; family Azotimanducaceae; genus UBA7455. Next base: position 15,907 of record JAQWMV010000257.1, read on the forward strand.
CGATACCCGACGCCAGCAAACCAACAAAAAGAACAACCAGAAAACTCAGTTTATTTGACATTTTTGATCCTCATTTGACTTCCGATTGGCCTACCCCACGTTCTATGGGCTCAAGAATATACCACCTGAGTGGAATGTCGTGAAATCCTGACCATTTTCGACTGAAATCATGGCCCGATAGGGGTAATATCCGCTTTTCGCGAAACACAGCAGCGCAGGTAACGACAATGACATTCAGCAAAAAGAAGGGCACCCTGTATTTTGGCGTACCCTCAGGCAGCCTCCAGGAACAGGTTCTTAGAATTCTGGATAAAGCGGGATATCCACTGCCCAGCAGCCGACAGTATGAACTGTCCACACCCTATGACAAGGCAGTGATCTTTCGCGTACTGGATCGAAAAGAGATGCCAGACAAGGTATTTAAAGGCATCGTAGACTGCGGTATTACTGGTAAGGACTACATCTACGAAGCCGGTCGCGAGCAGGACGTCGCAGTGGTAGGCGATTTTATCTTCTCAAAACGCACCAACCAGCCATCCAGAATTGTACTGGCCTCGCGCCCCGAAAACGGCATCGACAAGCCTGAAGACTGTGCCGGCAAAACCATCGCCACAGAATTACCCAACCTGACCCGTCGTCGTATGAAGGAATTGTACGGCATCGATGACATCGAAATCCTGCACTCGGAGGGTAAAACCGAGGCGAAAGTAGTCATGGGCGAATCGGATGCCTTCACCGACATTACCGAAACCGGTGAAACTTTAAGGGCAAACGGCAATAACCTGGTCGCAGAGATTTTCACTTCAAATCCACAACTGATCGCCAATGCCGACGCCATGGCCGACCCTGCCATACATGACAAAATTGAAGATATTCGTATCTGCATTGATGCTGTGCTCAGCGCCGAAAAAGAACCTGTATATATGGTCTTTATGGATGTCCCTACCGGTGTACTGGATCAGGTCGAGTCACTTCTACCCGCGGTGGTTTCACCAACCGTCAGCCCGGTTATTGACGATGCCTGGCGCAGTGTTTCGGTAGTCATTAAAGAATCACAACTCAATATCCTGGCACTACAATTGTTGCGTTTGGGTGTAGACGGCATCGTACCGGTACCTGTGCCCAAAGTGTTCACCCAGGACATGGTAAAGAACATTACGTAAAAGGAAGATCCCATGGACAAACAACAACTGGAAGAAGGCAGCGAACTCGCGGTTGATTTCATCAAGCGCGGCGGCTTTGTACCCTGCGTGGTTCAGGATGTTAGCGATGGCAACATCCTCATGCTCGCCTATGTAAATCAACTCGCGTTAGACACAACCTTCGACAAAGGTATGGCGACTTTCTGGTCAACCTCACGGGATGAACTCTGGACCAAGGGCGAAACCTCGGGTGATTTTCTAAAGATCGTCGAAGTTCTCACCGACTGCGATCAGGATGCGCTGGTCTATCGCGTTGAACCCCAAGGTCACGGCGCGTGCCACACCAAAGATCCAAAGACCGGTAACGCTCGCAAGAGTTGTTTCTACAGAAAAGTAGACATCGGATCCCACGAGTTATTAGCCCGCTGATAACTGCCATTACCTAGTTCTTGTCCCGAAAGTTGAATTCACGTAAGGGGCCAGAGGGCAGGTGTTACCTTGCGCGGCATAGAAAGCCAGGGCGGTCCGACGATTCGGAGGCTTTCTGCAGCGACCCATGGATGGCTTGAGCGAAAGCGCAAGTTAACACCTGCCCTCTGGCCGCGAGCTCTCGATCGTCTACCAGGTATCAATGAAGGGATATTTTTTCTCAGTTCGCGGTGCGGGCTTCGGTACTCTTTTCATGCTTTCAGCAATCCAGCTACGCGTCTCCGCAGGATCGATCACATCATCAATGCCACCGCCTGCTGCGGCATTAACTGCTTTGGCAGACTCGTACGCCCGAGCAACCCGACGGTCGAATTCTTTCAGGCGTTCTTCAGGGTCTTCAATTGCCGCCAATTCATTCCTAAAGCCCAGTTTCACAGAGCCCTCGATATTCATACCGGCGAACTCAGCCGTTGGCCACGCTACCGTAAAAAAGCCAGTTAACGAACCTGCGCCACACATTGCCTGAACCCCAAGGCCATAGGCTTTTCGCACCACAACACCGAATAAAGGTACCGTCAAGTTGGCGCCAGCATTAAACATACGCACGCAATGTCTTACTAACGCTGCTTTTTCGACGTCCGGACCCACCATCATACCCGGGCAGTCCATCAGGCTTAACACGGGTATATCGAAGGCGTCACACAGTTGAATAAACCGCGCCCCCTTATCGGCGCCGTCAGAATCAATCGCACCCGCCAGGTGATGTGGATTATTCGCAATCACGCCCAAGGGCTTACCTTCCACGCGTATAAACCCAGTGATAACGCCAACGCCGAACTTTTCCCGGATCTCGAGAACCGAATCCACGTCTGCAATGGTGTTAATGATCTCTCGCATATCGTATAAACGCAGCCGATTTTCCGGAATGACATGACGCAGCGAACGTTGATCAGGCGCTTCCCAGTGACTGGTTGCCCCTTGAAAGTAGGAAAGATACTTCTTGGCAACCCGTACTGCTTCGGCCTCGTCTTTGACCAGAATGTCGACCACTCCATTAGGCACCTGAAAAGACATGGGACCGCATTCTTCCGGAGTATAGATACCAAGCCCCCCGCCTTCGATCATCGCCGGGCCACCCATGGCAATCGTAGTATTTTCCGTCGCAATAATGACATCACAACAGGCGACCAGTGCCGTATTACCAGCAAAGGTTCTGCCGTTGACAACGCACACTAAGGGGACCAGCGCACTCAGCTGAGAGAAGGTCGTGAACGTTTCAACATCGAAGGCGACCCGGGGTCCGCGGGCATCGTCACCGGGTCTACCGCCACCACCCTCGCCAAAGAGTACCAGCGGAATTTTGAAACGGTGTGCCAGCTCAAACATACGGTCCTGTTTATAATGATTTCTGCCGCCCTGGGTGCCCGCCAGCACGGTATAGTCGTAGTGAACCACCATCGCTCGGGCTGCTTCTTCACCGAAAAGATCCGCGTTAATTGTACCCGTGCCGGCGAGCAAGCCGTCGGCGGGTGTTCGTTGTCGCAGCGTTTCGCTGTCGTGGCGCTGATGCTGTTGCGCGACAACCAGCGGCCAGTATTCCTTGAACGAATCCTCATCCATAAGCTCGCCAATGTTTTCCCGGGGCATGCGATAGCCACGACCACGACGTTTCTCTACTGCCTCCTGGCGATTCTCATCCAGCGTAAATGCATGGCGTCGAATATTCTCTGCAAGGTCGGGTCGTATAAAATCAGGATCTAAGGCCTCTTCAACAGCCAACTCGCCAACAGAAACTTCCGCTTCCTCTACGAATACCAAGGGATAGCCTTCCCTAACGATTTCCCCCGCTGCCATGGTGACTTCGCGAACGATGCCATCGCACGAGGACGGAATAACATGTTCCATTTTCATGGCCTCAACCAGTGCGATCTGCTGTCCCTGACGCACCTCATCCCCAACCTTAACGTCAATAGCAATAATGGTGCCCTGCATCGGCGAACTCATCCCTATTGATCCGTCGGGACCCGTGACTTCTGCTGATGGCGCTTGTTCCGTAACCGACTGTGATGCCTTAACACTGGCGTCGTGAGTAAAAAGCGCCAGTGGGTCACTGCTATCAACCCGCGCGCCGGCATAACCATCCGAGGCCTGCTTCGTTGGTTGCACCGTCTCGACAAACCGCAAACGTTGATCCGAAGCGGCCGCAAGTTCCTTGATGTGATCATCCACCCACCGGGTGTGCACATCTGTATTCACGAAATCCTCATGGCCCAGGATATTTTGGATAAACGAAATATTGTTACCCACACCTTCGATGCGAAACTCTGACAGGGCTCGCATGGTGCGGTTAACGGCAATAGAAAAATCTGCACTAGGTGAATATGCAATAACCTTGGCCAGCAATGAGTCAAATGCCGTGCTGGTCTTATAGCCGACATAACCAAACCCATCGGTTCGAACACCGGGACCATTGGGCGCTTCATAAGCTGTGAAAGTACCAGTCGCCGGACGCACCGCACCCTTCTTGTTGAAGGTCTCCATATTGACCCGTGCCTGGATAGCATATCCTTTAGGGGTAATCGGCTGATCAAGACCAACATCCGCCAGTGACTCACCGCCAGCCATACGAATCTGCGTCTGTACAATATCAACGCCGGTGACCTCCTCAGTCACGGTATGCTCGACCTGTAAACGAGCATTAGCTTCAATAAAAACAAAGGGTTGCGTAGGTTTCTTAGAGTCATCTACAAGAAACTCAAACGTCCCCAGGCTGGTGTAACCTACCTGTTTTGCAAATCGAACTGCCGCATCAATCATCTGATCGCGTAGACCCGGATCGAGCCCCGGTGCCGGTGCAATCTCCACCACCTTCTGATTGCGACGCTGAATGCTACATTCACGCTCATGGAGATGTGCAATACAGCCGTACAGATCGCCGAGAATCTGCACTTCGACATGCCGTGCACGCAGTACAAATTTTTCGACATAAAGATCTTCGATACCGAACGCCGCTTTCGCCTCGCGGCGGCACCGGTCAAAAGTCGCTTCTAACTGGCCCTCATCGGTGACTGCACTCGTACCACGACCACCACCACCGGCAATGGCTTTGATAATCATCGAACCGCCATTGTCGTGGAAAAACGTTTGCGCCTCCGCAAGCGTCACGGCACGATCAATACCGGTCAATACCGGCACGTCTGCAGCAATCGCCGCCTCACGAGCCTGGGCCTTATCACCAAACAGATTCAGATGTGCTTCGCTGGGACCGATGAAAGTAATCCCCTCTTCACCACAACGACGGGCGAACTCTCCCTGCTCTGAAAGAAATCCATAGCCCGGGTGGACGGCATCACATCCCGCTGCTTTTGCCGCCGCTACAACCGCCTCGATATCAAGATAGGCTCGGGCGCCAATACCCGGCAGTGCGACTGCCTCATCGGCCACGCGAGTATGTAAGCTGGCTTCATCGTCTTCCGAGAAAACAGCGACAGACTTAATGCCTAAATCCGCAGCTGCGCGGGCGATCCGTATGGCGATTTCACCACGATTGGCAATGAGTAAAGCTTGAAAACTCATGGTTTCTCCTAAAAAGATCTATTCGTTGATATTCAAAAGTCGTCTAGAGTACCAATAACCGCAACGGCATCCAATTCCTCGTACTCGGCCGCGGAAATGCCAAGCTCGTCACAAAGAATTTCCCGGCTATGCTGCCCGACACAGGGGGCAGGTTTCATGGCGGCCCCGGGTGCCCCGGAATAGCACCAGGGCCTACCCAGCAGCCAAGTTGGTCCTACTTCCGAATGGTGAATCTGAGCTACAAAACCAGTAGATGAGAGATCAGAATCCCCATGGAACACTCCCCCCTGGAGATAATTCGTATAGACGTGGTCGTCGTTATCTTCCGCAACCAGATAAGAAATCAAGGCGAAGGATTCGGTGTGAAAGTTGCCCGGCACATGGTGCTGCCAAGTTAACTTCTCGATGCCACCAAAATTCCAGGTATTCCTTTTATAGGCCGCACCCTAATTCTTCATAATAAGGCGTTGATTCTCCTTATAACCCTCCCTTGGGGTGTGTCCCTATATTTTGGGGCTTTTGGGTGCGTTCAGGGCGTATACCAGATCGGCGATGTGTAGGCGCGCTCCTGAGTAATCATAGGAACCTGTTCCGGTAGATCTTTCAGGCCATAGAATTTCGCGTCGTAAGCCGTCCAGCGCGGCGTGGGGATTTCCAGTACCCGCACATAGTAGAAAGCTAGTTCTTCTCTGTCGAAATCGGGGTCGGTCCACACGACTGTCAATGCCACATCCCCGATGCTGTTGATGTAGGAGGCGTCTTTGACGTCTACGGTGCTTCCTATAGGTTCAACTTTGCCCTGCCCGTTCTCTGTAAGCCCATCAGAGAGGGCAACGTTATGAATTCTCTCATGCAACTCGCCACTCTCATCCCGCCAGCCCTTGATCACCTGCACACGGTCCAGATTGGCGCCATAGGGGTCTTTCACCGCACGAATAAGGAAGCTTGGCGCTTTCCCCTCGGGTGCCGCCGTAAGATCGCCGCCCATGGGTACGCCCTTTGCGTAGCCCACTCTGGCCAGGTCCGACAGCGCAGCATCAGCTGCCGCGTATCCCCAACCGCCGAAGAAACGGACGGTCATGCGGGGCCCAGTAGACGCATAGACCTCCTTGCGGCGCATTGCTGCAAACAGCGCCTCTCGCGTGTTCTCCTGGGCCCACACTGCGGCATAGCCGCCTGCACTGAAGGTCCATCCGGCTGTCACACGGTAGCGGCTGGGTTCGTTGTTCGAAAACTTGCCCCAGAAATTGTCCTGATCAGCAGTCGCGAGGGCGGTGTGGGAATCCGTACTCCCAATCATGCCGAATTTGAAGGGTTTGACACCCAGTGCCGCTTCCTGGTCCAAGCCGAGTTTCAAGGCGGGACGGGCATAGGACTGCGCCGCAAGATCGACGGGGTTCTTGAAATCTGGCGCCGGTTGGCCCTGCGCGATGAGCCACCTAAACGTTTCGTAATCGGCGAACTCATCGTTCGGTGAGACCACCGGGTGGGTCTCGCCGTCCCCTTTGATCTGGGTTACCTCAACGATAGGCTCCCAGTAGGAGCGAGTTCTCGCGTAGGCTTTCGTAAATGGCTGGTCCTGATAGGTGCTGAGCTTAAACATCTGGCCCGCACTCAGATTACCGTTGTGGGGAATGGCAAGTACTTTGCCTCCCGTCTGGTCCTTGTAGTCTTGCAGGTACGCCCACAGATCCTCCGGATCAGAGCTGTCGAAGCGGGAGATTGGTATGACCTGGCGAGTCTCGTCAGCGCCACCCTCAAAAAGCACGTTCCGGTGAATATTCGCGCTTGGGGCCCGCGCGCTCCACTCATAGCCGATAAATGCAGTGAACGTGCCCGGGTCGTTATGCCGTTCCGCGCTCGCGATGACCTCTTCCCAGACCATGTACTGAAAACGCTTATCGACCCCATAGTCGGCTTGCCATGCGCCTTTGCCGTAAGCCAGCGAGTCACTGCCTTTGCTAAATGCTTCAAATGACTCCATGTTGAGGACTTCAGAGAGAGGGATGACTTCGGCAAGAAACTGCGCCCACCGCTGGCTTACTTCGTTGATCGGAACCGACCCATCGTCCGCGACAAGGTGGGACAGCACGCCCAAATTCTCGGCGTGGTCCGACACCATGAGAAAATCTAGGGACCGGTGCAAGCGAACTTCCCCCCCTCCTGTCGCAAGTATCTTCTCACCCTTAGCGAAACGATAGGCATCGTCAGGCATCAGTCTTGTGCCCGTGCCAAACGCGTCTCCCGATAAGGCGGTGTGCACGTGCGTATCGCCCCAATAGACATCGCTCGGGTAGGACTGGTCGATGTGAGGGGAATACGATTCCGCGGCGGACGCACCGAACGGCAGAATGGTCAGCGCAAGAAGAAGTGGCAGCGCATTCATTTGACCTCCTCTGGCACGATGCCAAGTTCAATCAGTGAATTACCCGTATCGCGTAATGTGTCCCGAGCGCTGTGTGTCTTGAGTCCCAGTTCTTCGATTGCTTTCGTGCAACGGCCACGCAGACGCGCGTCGGTGGGCGCCGGTCGGTAGCCGCCGCAGATATTGTGGTTCGGAAAGAGCTCCTGCAGTGTATCGAGGAACTGATTCGCGGGTAGTTCACCCTCCTCATCGTTTGCGACCATATTGTAACGGGTGCCATTCGCGACCGCATCGCTCTCAGCGGCCAGACGCTGAGTCTCCGCGATATCGCGAACATCAATGATATTCCATTCTCGGGCCTTTTCTCCTTCCATTTTTTCGCCCTTCATCGCCATACCCAGCTGATGTTGCCATACGCTGTTGTGTGGCAGACCAAGTAACGGGCCGAAAACGTGACAGGGACAAACGGAGATGACCTCGATGCCGTTTTCTTCTCCGAAGGCGTATCCAGCCTTCTCGGCATCGACTTTTCCTTTTGCGTATGCCGCCTTCTCGACAGTCCACCGCGTTATCCCGTCCCTCCCTTTGTGGCGTTCTTCAAGGGTCTCGTAGCTCCCACCGACCCAGTCATCCTCTGTATGCATGTAGTTGAACTCGCGGTCAGGCTGGCCGGGCCCCATCACCGCGGCCGCCGATGAGGTATAGATGACGCGTTTCACACTACCGGCTTTCTTACAGGACTCAAGGATCGCCAGGGTCGAATCGACCAGACCTGCGTACTGCTTCTCTGGTGATGGCCGCCCATAGTTCACAGCGTCGGTGCCGATGTCGGCAGCCACGTGAAACACTGCGGAGCAGCCTGCGAAGGCTTCGTCGTAGTCGCCGCCTGCGGCCTTGAACAGATCACAGGAGAATAGCTTGACACTGCCCGGACCTTTTTCATCGATGTAGAGTAAATGGTTGGTCTTGTCCTCACGGGTCGTGTCGCGCAGGCAGGCATGAACGTCGTAACCGTGCTCAACCAGGTTCTTCACCACGTGTGAGCCAATAAAACCTGAGGCGCCTGTGACGGCCACCGGTCCGTCGGAGGGTCCGGAAATTGCGGGCATAGGATTAATCCTTATCGTAATTAATAGTCGTTATTTAATGGGCAGGGTAAACCGGCTAGCTGCTTGACGCGCGTCTTGCTTCCAGTTCAACCAGCATTTCTTCGTGGCGCTTCTTATCAATGCTATAGAAGGCCATAAAACCAATCGCTACCGCATAGACCAGCAGATACACGGGGCCAATCATGGTGAGTAACCCGGTGATGGTTTCCGGGGCCAAATTACCTACTTCTGCGTTTTCTGGAAATCCGATGTACTCCAAGCCAAATCCGGCTATGAAACCACCGAAACCACTCGTCGCTTTAATGGAAAAACTGCGGACTGAGAAAATGATTCCCTCGGCTCGAGCCCCGGTGTTGTACTCGTGCTCGTCGGCAATATCTACCAGTTGTGAGTCAACGATGATCGTAGACACCGGGAAGATCATAAAACCGAGCAGCACGGGCAAAAATAACCCGACGAGAAGAAAGGGTGACTCATTTCCGGGAAACCAGCCTAACATTCTCAAAATATGCGGCAACGAGATCAGGATACACATGGTTGCCGTCGTCAGCATAAATATTTGTTTTTTGTCCATTCGCTTAGACAAAAAATACAGTAGGGGTAACGCGGTCAGAACACCAGGTAGTTTTGCCAGCCCACCTATCATCATCGCTTCCGTTGAAATGCTGTACACGTAAACATAGGCATAAGTGCCTACAACACCATAGATACCAAGGCCAGCGTAAATGGTTAGCATGCACAGACAGGCGGCAATGTAAGAGCGATTGCACAGGAGGACGCCCAATTCTCGAAAGAACTGACGATAGTCGATATTATCTTTCAAGCTTGCACGGTGAAGGTAAGGGATCTGATCCATCGTTCCGATCGAGCACACAGTGACGGAAACCGCAATAATCACTGCGCCCATTCCCGCCAGGATGTAGTAGCGAGACGCATTCAACAGGCCATTCTCATATTCTGGAGTCGTAGGAAAAATTACAAGGTAGACCATCCCTGCCATAAGAATAGCCGTCACGGATACCGCTACAGCGTTGTACCCAAAGACTGATGACCTCTCGTCGTAGTCATCGGTGAGCTCAGCGCCAAGTGCATCGTGAGGAATATTGTAGAACGTGGCGGATAGCCGCATGAGCACCAAAAATGCAGTCAGCCAGAAGAAGTACCCCATCTCGCTGAGCCCGTCGATTGGTTGGTACAGAAAATAAAATGTAATCGCGATAGGCAGCGCCGAAGCCAGCATTAGAGGATGACGCCTACCCCATCGACTTCTGAGATGATCAGAAATGGCTCCAACGAGTGGGTCCGAAATACCGTCGACCAGGCTAGCGATTAAAAATGCGGTGCCACACAGCGTTGGTGCAACGCCGAGAATCTGATTATAAAAAAGGACTGTCACCAGCCCGCCCGCTGAGACGGCAGCTTCTTGAAAAGCACCCGTGGAGAACAGTAGCTTTGTCCGAACGGGAATCTTGCGACGACGGTTTACGTGCCCCGTTGTGTTATCAGAAACTTCATTTTCTGGCATGCATCTACTCCACTCAAGCTTAGTCTAGTGATCGGGGACCACGGACTAGGAACATGATTGCGACTATGGTTCGATTACTATTATTGTGATACTGCACTATTTCGAGTCTTCGGTCATTCAATCCTCATGCGGCGACACCGTACCCGCATCGCCGTCGACCGTAACCATCTGTCCATGGCTGATCTTCTGCGTGGCAATACCGAGCCCCAGAACCGCGGGAATGTTGTATTCCCGTGCGACGATCGAACCGTGGGTCAGAATGCCGCCGATGTCAGTCACCAGACCCTTTGCCTGGGAAAACAGTTGTGTCCAGGCGGGCGTGGTCATGGGACAGACGAGAATGGTACCGGGTTCCATCCTGCCGAAGTCCGCCGGTGACATAATAAGGCTGGCCCGGGCCGTGACCCGTCCCGGGCTACAGGCGTTGCCATTCAGTTCATCGCTGTCCGCATCGTTGGCCACCTTGCCCCAGCCCGGGCCCTCGCCTTCCTCCGGCGGCACGGCGTCAGGGGGCACCAGGCGCATGCGGGCGGCGCGCAGTTCGCGCTGCTCGGCGACACTGTCGCGCAG
>JAQWMV010000259.1 GCA_029246605.1 Pseudomonadales bacterium
GATGTTGTGCTGTTACAACAGATGGTGCAGGACAATAACAGCGAGCAACAGATTCGCATCGAGCAACATAAGTTGAACTCCATGCTGGCGTTCTGCGAATTAACAGAATGTCGTCGTCAGGTGCTACTTAGGTACTTTGGGGAGACAGCTTCTGACAACTGCGGAGCCTGTGATAACTGTGTGATGCCCAAACCCACTTTTGACGGCACAACCGTAGTGCAAAAACTACTCTCAGCAATCTATCGAACGGGGCAGCGCTTTGGCGCGAACTATGTCATTGATGTATTGACAGGAAAGCAGGACGATCGAATATCTGATTTCGGCCATGATCAACTTGCAGTCTATGGGGTGGGCAAGGAACTGTCGCACAATCAATGGCGTAGCGTTGTTCGCCAGGTTGTTGTGCGCGGTCTGGTGGAGGTGGATGTTAGTGGCTATGGCGGGCTGCGTTTGCATCCCGATTCCAGACCCATTCTACGTGGCGAAGAGACGATTTATCTGAGCAAAGATATGACCCAACCGGGCCCGGCGAGATCCAGTAAACCCAGTAAGGTGCAGGCAGTTGACCTGGATTATGATGAAGATCTATTCCAGCTATTGAAGGTGCTGCGCACGGAAATTGCGCAGGAAGAGGGTATTGCGCCGTATATGGTATTCCACGACCAGACGTTAAAAGAGCTTGCTGCCTACAAACCGAAAGATGACAGGGCTTTACTTAGTATCAATGGTATTGGTGATACCAAGGCACAGCGGTTCGGGCAGCGGTTCCTCACCGTGCTGCAGGATTGATGTCACCAACAACGGTAAAGATTCGTTATCATGGTCATTTTTGAACTAGTGAAAAACGATGAGTAAGAACAAAGTAGCAATTATCACGGGCGGTGGCACCGGCATTGGTAAGCACAGTGCATTTGCCTTATTGAGAGCCGGATACAACGTTGCCATAGCCGGGCGGCGCCAGGACGTGTTGGAGGCAGCCGTGGCTGAGTCTGATGCAGGTGATCGTGTGCTAGGTGTTGTTACCGATGTTGGTGATCCAGACTCGGTCGCTAATCTATTTGACACAACCGTTGAGAAGTTTGGTCGTCTGAATGTGCTGTTTAACAATGCCGGTACCGGCGCACCTTCAGTGCCACTCGAAGATCTAACCTACGAACAATGGCGACGGGTAGTAGATGTGAACTTAACGGGTGCTTTCCTGTGTACACAGAACGCTTTTCGCATCATGAAAAATCAGGATCCCATGGGCGGGCGGATTATCAACAATGGTTCTATCTCAGCCCATGTACCGCGACCGAATTCAGCTCCCTACACGTCAACCAAACATGCCATGACAGGGTTAACCAAATCCACGAGTCTGGATGGCCGTAAGTACAATATTGTTTGTGGTCAGATCGATATCGGCAATGCGCTAACGGATATGACGGCTAAGATGCAAAATGGAGTTCCCCAGGCTGATGGATCGCTCAAGGGAGAACCTACAATGGATGTCGAGCATATCGCTGACGCGGTGCTGCAGATGGCCAGTCTACCGCTGGCATCGAACATTCAGTTCATGACGATACTGGCGTCCAGTATGCCGTTTATAGGTCGCGGCTAAGCCCGCGCCAACTCAAGCGAGGCGTACTTTTCCTGGTATTTTACCGGTGGGCCAATGTTCAGGGTTTCCCTGACTTCCTGAAGGGGTCTTGTCAGCAAATGCTCCCAGTCCTGAGCGGGCAGCCATTTGGCCTTGCGCCCGCCAAGGTATGCCTGCCACATTGCACTGCCGACACCTGATCCGATTTCCTTGGTGATTTTGGCCAGGCCAACAAGCGCGATGACACCAACGCCCCGGTTACGTGTCTGCGCGTAGGTAAACGCGAGCAAACAGGATTCACCAAAGGTGTCACGACCGTAGTCGGTGATGACATGCCAGAGGTCATGCATGTCTCTTGTTCTCTCGGCATAAAGACGCAGCCCGGGATCATTGATAGGTTGGTCATCCTCGCTGGCAGCTACCAACCCATCGGCTGTAATAGCTTCTTTTTCGGTGAAGTCCAGATAATGTCTTCCCAGTGTTCCTTCTGGAAGTTTCGCCAGTGCTTTGCGATCCTGCAATACATCTAATAGCTGACGTCTTTCTGAGACGATAGTTTTACCGATGGATGTCATCAGAAACCGCGCATATGCTTTCTGTAGTGCATTGCCAGACATGGCTCGAATAATGACGAACACCTGGTCGGTGCGTTCGGGATCTCTTAACAAGGTGCGTATAGCACGTAGGGCCACGAGGGGCTGCATGCGTTGTTTGGTATCGTAGACCATAGCTGCTAGGCTCACTTCTTAATGATTGAGCCATCATATCCTTATCAACATGAATGTCAATAAGAGAGTTCGCCGCACTCCAGATGAAGCCAAACACCTTATTTTAAAGACGGCAGCCAGCCGTCTTTCGGAATTTGGGCTCGAGGGATTGAATATTAGTGGTGTCTCCAAGGCGGCAGGCATGTCCCATGCAACGGTCATTCATCATTTTGGTAGTACCGCGGCAATGCGCCAGGCTCTGCTGCAACAAATGACTGAAGCGTTACTCTCGGATGTCGTCCTGGCATTAAATAAAGATGTCCCGCCGGATCAAGTTCTCAACGGTCTGTTTAAAACGCTGTCGCAGGATGGTCATGGCCGTCTTCTCTCCTGGCTTGCGCTGGATCACAATCTGGAGGTCGCATCGGGCGAGGGAAATACGGCAGGATTGTTCAAGAATATTATCGATGCCATAACGGATGCGGGGGGCGACCGTACTGACGCGAAATTTCAGGTGTTACTGGTGGCGACTGCTGCGATGGGGCTTAGTATTTGTGGGGGGCCTTTGTCGAGTCTGATTGGTTTGTCGGATGAAGAGTCGGCGGCGTTTCCACGGTGGTTAGCGGAACATTTGGAAACCCTTAAATAATTTGCAGACGAATAGAAATTGCTCTTGGTCCAACGGTGTTCGCAGTGAATTAAACCGCCGCTGCTGTGTGGCTACTCACTAGCTTTGAGAGATCCTGCATCGGTGTGTTGAAATTTGCCGGTTTTGATGAAGTGTAGTGACTGTTCGATGGCTGCTGGCATTTGCATGATGAATGGGTGTGAGTGCGGTACGGTAATAAAGTCCTGCATGCCGACGACCTTGGTACTTGCGACGGAGACTTTGCCATCATCGGGGTTGGGCAGAAATTGTGAAAGGATGAGGTTGATGCTCTCGGTACCGGCGATGATGCCGACCTCGAAGTCGACGGGCCCGAGCGTGAGTGGGATGTTAGCGGTGTCGGTGCCGAGTTGTGCGCCTGCTGGACCGTTGAGCAAGGCAAATCCAGGCAGGTTCTTTAGCGCATCGACGACTTCACTGCTCTGATTCGTTGGTGCGCGCATGACTACTTGACCTAGGTTAGGTTTGTCGTGATGGTGCAGATAGTAGCGCAGCAGAATGCCACCGAGGGAGTGCGTTACGACATGGGTAGTTTTGGCATCGCTGCACGTCGAGATGCCTTTTTTAATCGCCAGGGGTGCCAATTTATCGATGGGGTGGGCCCGGGATGGATAGTCCACATTGGCGACTGTGTATCCCTGTGCTGAAAATGCTTCAGCCATTTTTTCCATAGAGGATGCGGTGCGCACCATGCCGTGTAGTGTTACGACGCAGTCGCTGGCGGCGCAAAACGTGGGGATCAGCGTCAGGAAAAATAAGTTGATTCTAAACTTTGTTTGCATCGCCACATCCTAGCGACTAAACCTTTTCGCTGCGAGTCAGATTTGTACTTTTGAGTGCCGTGAGATACGCTTCGCTGCTTTTCGATGATCGTACTAAAGGAGGCAGTAATGTTTCGAGTACTTTGGCCACAGGTACGTTGGCAGGATGAGAATGAAGCTGAGTTGAGCTATATCGAAGATGGCTTCCAGGCAGAATTTGTTGAGAGTTATGATCAGGTCACTGAAGAACAGTGGCGCAATTGTGATGCGATTGTTGGCCGAGAACCTCCCGCTCAGTACCTGGAGAAACTGGATAAGTGTCGGATCTTTGTGAAGCCTGCTGTTGGCTTCGATGAAATTGATCTCAAGGCGTGGGGCGAAATCGGTATTCCCGTGTGTAACACACCAGACTACGGAACCCGGGAAGTTGCCGACCATGCGATGGCCCTGATGCTCACTCTCACCAAGAGTATTGCGTATCATGATGAACGTTTGCGGGCGGAGCCCGTAAAAAACTGGATTCCTGCGTTAAACCCGTTCGGCCAACGTCTGGCAAATTGTACCCTGGGTATAGTTGGACTTGGACGTATCGGGAGTGCTATGGCGCTTCGTGCAAAAGCATTTGATATGGATGTAGTGTTCTATGATCCCTACAAATCTAACGGTTATGATCTGACTCTGGGTATACGTCGTGCAAACAGTCTGGAAGAACTGTTTGGTCAAAGCGATATTGTGAGCATACATACGCCATTAAATGATGAAACGCATAATCTAATCGACGCGGATGTGTTTGCTGCCGCGAAGAAGGGTATGGTTCTCGTCAATACTGCGCGCGGACCGGTTATTGATATTGATGCGCTGCACGATGCCATGAAGGACGATACGGTACTTGCTGCCGGCCTTGATGTTCTACCCGACGAGCCAGCAAACATTGATAAACCCCTGATAGCTGCGTGGCATAAGGGTGAGGGCTGGATCCGTCACCGGTTAGTTGTGACACCGCATTCTGCGTTCTATACGCCGCAAAGCATGTGGGACATGCGAGGGTTTGCCGCGAGGACGGTCGTACGCTATCTGCGTGACGGCCGACTTGAAAATCTTGTCAACGAAGAATTTATCAAGAATCAGCGATAGCTGCCCGATAACGCGAGCCTGCGATGTTCATCATCCACTCGCGATCCTGCTGCAATACAAATCGTTCCTGAATCAAGCCGTCAATACAGGCACCGGCTTGCTTAAGGTACGTTGCTTCATCCGGATAACGAGCCAGTATCTCTGCTTTGGGAAAGAATATCGAAAACCCGGCAAAGATCGCGATCTCATCCGGGGCGCCGATTGCGGGTGATCTTGGATTCCATCCTGAGTGGTAGGCGAGGGGGCAGGCGAGATCGGGTAGTTGGACACCAGCGACTTCATTGAGATCGGGACCCACATCAGAGACATACGCCCTGTATGAATCGATTTGAGGAAGTTTGTTGTTGTCGGGAATCGGTACTTTAGTTTGTTCGGAAAATTGATCAAGAACGACTTCCCTTGCGACGGCGGTACGATCCTTAAGCGAGGGGTGTCGTGAGTCAGGTGGTGCTTCGTCTTTTGTCACCCATTGATCCAGCGCGATAAAGAGTGCCCGAAATACCGGTGCCGAATTGACAATATTGAGGGGCATTGCCGTATGTAAACCGGTTGGCAGTTCGGTGAGCTGTTTTCCATCAATGAGTATGCCGCCAATGTGGTGGGTGCCCGCAATGTGGTAGATACGGGTATTGGGATGTTGCTCCAGATCTTCTGTGTCGTTGATATGCACCAGTGAGGCATCGCCGCGCCAGTACTCCCAGGAAGTGTTGGAGAAAATGACTTTGGGAATTGCATCGCTATCCAACTTGCTGAACAAGCTATCTTGAGCTTCGCTGATCGGGTCCTCGGTGATAGCTGCCGCAAAGGGAAAACGCTGACCGGGCCCGGGAATATTAATGACCGATGGCTGCGCAAAACGATGGTTGAAATCGCCACGCTGGCCGCCAGCAATGTGAATGAGCATGCCATCGTAAGCGATGCGTTCCTGCTCATCCCGGTTCAGTCCTTCATAAAGAAAATGTCGTATTACGCGTCCGGTTTGTGATATGCCATAGCTCATGACGTGGCTAAAGCCAGTAGTCAGGGGGCTGGCGGCATCATGATAACGCAGGCAACTGGCGATATCTCGAATAGCGAGCAGTCCAGTGCCCACGACG
>JAQWMV010000261.1 GCA_029246605.1 Pseudomonadales bacterium
TGTCGTGGGAAAAAGAAATCGAAGAGATCAGCATTCGCGATGATCTTGCAAACCAGATGGGCGGTGCAGACAAAGTCGCCCGTCAGCATGAGTTCGGCAAGCTGACTATTCGTGAACGACTGGATGCGTTTGTCGATCGACAAAGTTTTCACGAGGTGGGTAAACTGGCCGGTGTATCCGAATATGATGCAGACGGGCAGCTCAAGCACTTTACACCATCGAATTTTTTGTTTGGCACCGCAGAAGTTGATGGCAAACCCATCATTGTTTCCGGTGACGATTTCACCGTTAGAGGCGGCTCCGCCGATGCTTCCATCCCCGCTAAACGCATGATGGCCGAGGGTCTCGCTAGTGAACTGAGGTTGCCCCACATCAGGCTCGTCGATGGCATGGGCGGCGGCGGATCCGTAAAAACG
This sequence comes from Pseudomonadales bacterium, assembly GCA_029246605.1. Taxonomy (GTDB): domain Bacteria; phylum Pseudomonadota; class Gammaproteobacteria; order Pseudomonadales; family Azotimanducaceae; genus UBA7455. Next base: position 417 of record JAQWMV010000261.1, read on the forward strand.
ATCGAGACGTCTGGTAGAACCTATATCCCGGGCGTCAGGGGTTGGGAGACTATCGTCGGACACCTGGGCATTGCCCCGTCTGTATCCCTCGCCTTAGGTTCAGTGGCCGGTATAGGCGCCGCACGGGTTGCAACATCCCATTATTCAGTCATCGTGAAAGACACCGCGCAAATGATGATCGCCGGACCTGCCCTCGTAGACTGGGCAAGCCTGGGTGATGTATCCAAGGAAGAGTTGGGTCATAGCAGGATTCATACACGGAACGGCGCGATTGACGACGAAGCATCGTCAGAAACAGAGGCATTCGCCATGGCGCGGACATTCCTGTCCTATATGCCTGCTAATGTTGACGAGATTTCGGAACGTATCGCGTGCGATGATCCAACCGACCGTCGCGAAGAGATGCTAGCCAATGTGGTGCCCAAAGACGCACGCAAGGTCTATAAGATGCGCCCCGTTATTAATGCTGTCGTCGATGACGGTACCTTCTTTGAAATTGGACGCCGCTGGGGTAAATCTGTCATCACCGGGCTTGCGCGGATCAATGGTGTCGCTGTTGCAATATTCGCCGAAGACCCTATGGTTTACGGTGGTGCCTGGACCGCTGACTCATGCCGTAAACTGATCCGGCTGTGTGATTTAGCTTCAACGTTCCACCTGCCATTGATCCATCTGGTGGATTGCCCGGGCTTTCTTATCGGCAAACAATCAGAAGAAACCGCTACGATCCGAGTTGGCTCACAGGCGCTGGCGGCGCTTGGACAATCGACCGTACCCTATTGCAGCGTCATTGTGCGCAAGGCCTTTGGGGTCGCCGGCGCCGCCAATAGTAAACCCGGTTCACACCATTTTCGTTTTGCCTGGCCGTCCGGGGATTGGGGCTCACTGCCTATAGAAGGTGGCATCGAAGTCGGCTACAAGGCCGAAATTGCTGCAGCCGAGGACCCCGATGCACACCTCGAGAAAATCAAACAACGCTTGAATCAGGTACGTTCACCGTTTCGTTCTGCGGAGTTCTTCGAAATCGAAGAGATAGTTGATCCCAGAGATACGCGGAAACATCTCTGCCACTGGGTAAATCTGGCCTATCAGTCACTGCGACCTGGCCCCAGCGCATTTACGTATCGCCCCTAAACTGTCTCGATAGAAAGTACCGCAGGCATACCGTCAGCGCACAGTTGCCACTGGCCGCTGTCGCTGACCCGCCAGACCTCTCCTGAGTCCGTGCCAACCAGCACGCTACCGGGAACATCGGGATCCACGGCCAAACCGTGAAAATTTGCCGGACTCGGGGTATGAGTTTCGTCACATAGTGATCTCCAGGATTCACCACCGTCCTCGGATCGAAATAGCATCGCCTGTGCACCCTGATCCTGTTTGTAGCTGGAAAATGCCGTGGGCGCACTGGCCACCGTTAACCCAAAGGGTGCCCGGTGATCAATACACATTGGTCGGGAGTATCGCGGTGTGATACCTTGCCAGGCATAGGTCCAGGTACGGCCACTATCCTCGGACCGAAATACACCAGCGTTACCCTCAACCATTTCTGCAACGCCATCCAACCGGCCATACCCGGTCGAGGCAAACAAGGTTTCCTTGCGCTCTGGATGAGCAAATATCATGTGCAGGTCGGGATTGTCCCCCGGCAACACCGTGGACCAGTTTTCACCTGCGTCCGACGAAATGGCAATGCCGCCTACCTCTACACCCACCCATAGCTTTTGACCAGAAACTACCAGAGCACGCGCGCTGGCCGGTATCGGAGGGTCAAGGGGAATACACCAGCCATTTTCCTCAGCAAGACGAGACAACGTTTCTACCTCGTGCCAGCTGTTGCCGCAGTCTTCACTTCTGTAGAGTCCGGTGGGCGCCGTGCCGGCGTACAACACTCCTTCACCATTGTCGCGAATCTGCCAGACTCCTTTGTCCGGCATGCCGACCAACGTCCATGTATCACCCGCATCGTCGGAAACATAAAGACCGTTGCCGGTTCCCGCAAACAGCCGTCCCGCGACTTCTCTTACTTCCCACACAAGACCGCTTTCAAGGACATGCTCAGCTGCAGTGTCCAATACTCTGAATACACCCTTACTGGTACCGGCAAATATGATCAACATTGTCCTCCCACAAATCTTGTCCGACGTTTTTAGTTGCACTGTATGTTACTACCGATTCAGCACTTTCGCAGAGAACCCTTTACAATACGCATTTTACTCTATCAACGATCATTATGACTGATATCGACAAATTGCGAACCGAATTTCTAGATCTCGAATTTGATCGCGCCGGTTTCGTCCTCGAAGCAGACACCTCGATTAAGATCGCAAAAGCTTACGGTGAAACCAGACCTGAGTTCATTGATCCATCGCATCCTGATTTTCAAGCCTGCCTGCCGATCTTGGCCAGCCTCGCCTCCGGGCGACGCCTGCCCATCGACTTCCCGTCACTGGGCGGTCTATCCATGGACGGTGGTAAGGCAGTCAGCAGTATTGCACCCGTGAAACTAGGCGTCCCGCTGACGGGGCGGACCCATCTGCACGATATCTACGCCAAGAGCGGGCGATCCGGCACGATGGTATTTCTGGTATCCCGGATGCAACTCTACGATAACGAGGGAACCCATCTGGCAAGCACCGATTCCCGGCAGGTGATACGGGAGAAACCCGCTTGACTGTTGAGGTATTATCCGATGTGGAATTCGGGATGGAGTTACCGGCTTTCGAACCAGATACCACGCTTGCCGCATCGCGAAGCTTCGCGGAAGCTGCAGGCTACACCGGCAACGGTCGTTTTGAGGATCACGATAAAGCCCGGGCCCAGGGTCTGCCTAGTGCTTTGGTTCCAGGCATTATGGGGCTGGGCCTGTTGACAAAAATGATCAACGACTGGGCGCCAAGAGGTACAGTCAAGCAGATCGACACTGTATTCCGCGCGCCGGTTCTTGCGGACCACGAACATGTGGTCACCGCAGTAGTCACCGATATCGATGAAGACGAGGGCCAGATCGTGCTCGATCTTTCGATTAAGAATAAAAAAGATGAGACACGCGTCTTCGGTACTGCCACCGTCGCCATTCCACTGACTTAACACCAACCTGTGACTGTCGCGACGTGTAATGATATTCTTGCGCGCCAGGACAGAATATTTAACGCCCAAATCGTTATTTTGAGAGAGGAAACAAGATGCTAAAACCGGGATTACGCTTAAAGAGCGCCGTCTGCGACGCCGAGATTATGGTTATAAAAGCCAGTGAAGGAGACGATCTTACCTGCGGTGGTGTCGCTTTGGCTGAAGCACCAGATAAGGTCGACGGTGACCCGGGGGAAATGAACGGTTGCCTGATCGGCAAGCGATACGTTAACGAAGCGGAGACCGTCGAGGTGCTCTGTGTAAAAAGTGGTGATGGTTCCATTTACTATAATGGCGCCGAACTGATGACCAAGGACACCAAGAAACTACCTTCCTCTGACTGATTATGAATATTGCACTGTTCCTGCAGATGGCGGCAGAAGCCTGCCCTGACCGTCGTGCCCTGACCTATAACGGCGAGCACTATACCTACGCGGCGCTCTATGCCGCAGCCAAACGGGCCGCTTACAGATTTTCAACCGCCAACTGCAAATACGTCACATTGATTGATGTCTCAAGCCCGGCGGTGCCAATCGCACTCATGGGTGCTGCCATGGCAGGTATCCCCTATGTACCCATCAACTACCGTTTGAGCGAAGAGCAAATCGTACCGCTGTTGGACAGGATCGAGCCGGCTTACATAATTTTAGGTGCCAAAGAGGCAACCTACTCTCGCGATAGCGGGGTCACCCAGGATTCGAGCGACTTTTTGAATGAGGTTCTGACCGGTGACTATATAGAGGTCAAGTGGAATGAAGACCCGACCGCCGTTGCCGTGCAACTTTTTACCAGCGGTACCACGGGCACGCCGAAAGCAGCAATTCTGAGACATGAACACCTGGTGTCGTACATCCTGGGGTCTGTGGATTTTATGGGTGCCGAAGAACACGAAGCGACACTGGTCTCTGTTCCGCCCTATCATATCGCCGGTATCTCTGCGGTGATGAGTTCAATTTATGCTTGTCGGCGGATTGTACAACTGGCCAACTTTGACCCGGCTGAATGGCTGCGGCTTTGTGCCGAGGAAAGTGTCACCAACGTGTTCGTAGTACCCACAATGCTCACCCGTATCATCGAAGAATTAAGGTTTTCAGATTTTGAACCCTCTGACCTTAAGTCGTTGGCATCTATCGCCTACGGCGGTGGCAAAATGCCGGTACCAGTCATCGAACAGGCCCTGGCGCTATACCCCAACGTAAATTTCACCAACGCTTATGGACTCACCGAGACCAGTTCAACAATTACACTGCTGGACCCGGACGATCATCGCACCGCGATAGACCACGATGATGCTGCAGTACACGCGCGGCTGGGCTCAGTTGGCAAGCCGCTGCCCTCCGTTGAACTCGAAATTCGTGATGACGAAGCCAAACAGCTCGGTCCCTGGGAGTCTGGTGAAATATACGTACGCGGCCCGCAGGTATCGGGTGAATATGAAGAGCGCAGCGTACTCGACGATGACGGCTGGTTTCCTACCCGTGATGCAGGCTATCTGGACGATCATGGCTACCTTTATCTTTCCGGACGCGCCGACGACGTCATCGTACGTGGCGGTGAAAACCTGTCTCCCGGGGAAATCGAAGACCTGCTACATCAGCACCCTGCGATTAGTGATGCTGCCGCTGTCGGTATGCCTTCAGAAGAATGGGGTGAGGTAGTCGCGCTGGCGGTGGTGAAAACCCGAGGCCAGGAAATAACCGAAGACGAAATTCGTCAGCACATCCGCGAACACCTACGGTCTTCCCGTGTACCTGAGGTGATCCACTTCACTTCTGAGCTGCCTTACAACGAAACCGGTAAGCTGCTCAGACGGGTAGTGAGTGAGTGGTTCCGGATAGAGGGTGACTGACCAAACTCTGCTGATCACCAATGCAGCGCTACTGTTGAGTTCTGGTCGCCCGACCAACATTGCTGTTTCCGGTGGCTATATAACTGCGATTGGTCAGATTGCAGCCACAGGAGCAGAACGTGTCATTGATGCAAAGGGTGGTCTGCTTATCCCAGGGTTGCATGATCACCACGTACACCTGATTTCCTACGCAGCATCACTCGAATCGGTACGCTGCGGCCCCCCCGAAGTTCTCTCGGAACAAGCGCTTATCCAAACGTTGAACAACCAACCGGGCAAACACTGGCTGCGTGGCATTGGTTATCACGAGAGCGTGTTGCCAAATCTTGATCGCGATTGGTTGGACAGCAACGGGCCTGACCGACCCATCAGAATCCAGCATCGCTCAGGCAGGCTATGGGTGCTTAACAGCCAAGCCCTGGAAATTATTGAGGATTCAGCAGCCGATCTTGCACACCACGAAGAACAGCGTCTTGCTAGCCGCGACGGTCGACTATACGACGTCGATGAACTGCTCGGATCACTTATGATACCAGCGCCCCCGCCCGTGGATATTGCGAGCCAGCAATTGGCGGCGTTTGGTATTACCGGCATTAACGATATGACACCGTCCAATGATGCCGATACCTGGAACTGGTTCAGTGAGCTACAGACCTCCGGCCAGTTACTTCAGAAAGTGCGGCTGTCCGGCCGACCAGAACTTACCAACTACAATGACATAGGTGACAGTCTCACCGTCGGTGAGACCAAGATTCATTTGCATGATTCCTCACTACCTGATTTCCACGAACTGATAGAGATAATCAACACAAGCCACCAGCGCAATCGTCCGGTGGCCGTGCATTGTGTCACCGAAATTGAACTTGTGTTCACGCTCTCTGCTTTCAGTACCGCAGGCACACGTCAGGGTGATCGGATTGAGCACGCATCCGTTGTCCCACCGGCGTTGGTCCAACAACTCCGTGAACTGAAATTAGGTGTTGTTACCCAGCCAAATTTTATTTACGAGCGCGGCGATGCTTACCTAGATGACATCGATAGCAAAGAGCATAGCGATCTCTACCGCTGCGGCTCGCTTATCGATGCGGGTATCCCGGTTGCCTTCGGCACCGACCTGCCATTCGGTAACCCTGATCCCTGGGTCGCCATCAAGGCCGCTATCTCTCGAGAGACTGCTTCTGGTGAGCATCTGGGTATAGACGAATGCATCAATCTCGACACTGCATTACCTATGTTTCTTGGCAGTCTATCGCAGCCATTTAAACCAAGATCGATTGCACTCGGACAGCCCGCTGATTGCTGTCTGCTTGACGTGCCGCTACAAGGCATGGCATCTGACCTTTCAAGTGCGCATGTTCGGATGACGATCCGTGATGGGAAGACCATTTATGCGCGCGGCTCATTGGACGAAAACTAGTCGATGATCTCATCTATTAATCCCCAGGACAGTGCATCCTGCACCGACAATTGCTTGCCACTAATCGCGAGATAGTTGGTGCGCTGGCGACCAATACGTCTGGGGATACTGACACAACCACCGGCGCCGGGAATTAATCCCATGGCAATTTCAGGCAACTGAAAAAAGGTATCGCCGGTCGCCCTCACATGGCCTGCAAAGGCGGTCATTTCAATGCCAGCGCCAATACACGCGCCATGTAGATTGACCGAATATTTATCGGCGTGGGAGGCAAGATATTGCGCAGGCATACGCAACTGACGAATCTGATGGGCTACCGAAAGATCGCTGGCACTGCCAAATTCAGTGAGATCACCACCGGCACTGAAACACGGGCCGTTACCCGAAACGACGACTTGTGTAATCGAATCGTCAATCGCGACCAACTTGAATGCCTCGCTCAATCGATCACGCATGGGTACGGAAAGCGCATTTCGATTCTCGGGTGTGTTCAGAATAATTTGCAGCAGCTGCCCTTCCCGTTCGAGCAAAACCGGGTCAGCGGTATCCACAGACTGCGCCGATGTCTTCACCTGCCTATAACCCGCTAGCCATCTTGCGAACTCTTCGCCACTCTGCAATGTGCCGTACCCCAGAGATTCCATTGATAGTGCGCTCGACACCGGCAAGGTCTCGGTCACTCTGGTGACCTGAACAAGCACCGCGCTCGCCATGGGGTTGTTGTCGATATGGGCAAGGATTTCTGCACAGTCGGACTCCGATGCCAACACGATGTCCAAATCCGGCATCAGTGGATTTCCGTCATCCACCAACCCCACCACCGGTACGGGTTGCCGCGACAGCCACGGCCGGATCTCGTTAACCTCGTCCTCGGTAAAAGACTGACGTCGCAGGTCTAAACCTAACACTGTAAGAGAACAGACATCAGCGGCATTCGACTCTCTCAGCAGTTCGAGTAGTTGTCCGGTATCCAGTAGCTGCATTATCTAAACCTCATACCCACTATTAGGACCAAATGACCCCACGTAATCAAGCTGAAATAAGGCCTTCACTCGGCCATGAAATTCCTGCATTCTTGATGATACGACGAATTCAGAGACGAACGCATGCCCGAACCTCTTTCAGGAATAACCGTCATCGAGATGACGGTCGCAATTCAAGGGCCCGCTGCAGCCCTCTATCTTCGCGATATGGGGGCTGAGGTCATTAAAGTCGAACCTCCTCTAGGGGACCCCTCTCGCTACATGAGAGGCAGACAGAACGAATTGCCGGAGAACTCTATGGCGCCTCAGCATGTTGCCGTCAACCGGGGTAAGCGTTCTATTTGCCTCGATATTAAAACAGATTTGGGATCCCGCGCCCTCTTTGCGTTACTGGATAATGCTGATGTTTTCCTGACGAATTTCCGTGCCGCCGCGCTTACCCAAATGGGTTTAGGGTATGAGCAGCTCAAAGAAAAATATCCACAATTGATCTACGCCTCAGTAAACGGTTTCGGCCCCAAGGGACCGGATGCGAGTAAAGCCATGTTTGACGGTGCCGCCTGCGCGCGAGGGGGGCTTACCTACCATACCGGAAACCCGGACCGTGAACCCGCCATGCCGGGTGCCATTATTATCGACACTGCCGGAGCAATGCAGCTTGCGCTGGGCGTGATGACTGCTATTTGCGCCCGGGAGCGTCACGGCGTCTCGCAACAGGTTCAAACAAGCGCCCTGGGCGCCACGTTATGGTTACAACAGTGGGAGCTCACGCATGTTGCCATGACTAACGCCGAGCTCACCAGGGATGGCAATCATCATTCGAATATTGGCGGCATCTATGGTGTTTACGAAACCAAGGATGGAGACTGGATCACATTCGCACAAGTGATGACACAGGAAGCCTGGGACGCCATGTGTATTTTCGCAGAAACCTGGGAGCTCGCCATCCACCCCTCTTTTCAAACCCCGGGTCAACGCCTGGGTGACGGCATTTCAGAGGAGGCGACTCTCGAAGTGCGTGAGATTCTAAAGACGGCCTTCGCCAGCAAGACCACTGATGAATGGCTGAAGTTCCTGTATAGCGAGCCCGAGATTGTTTGGGAGAAAGCACGCAGCTGGCAGGAAGTCCTTGTGGATGAACAGAACATAGCGAATGACTACCTGACGACCGTTAATTTACCGAATGTGGGGAAAACGAAAACCGTTGGCAATCTGGTCGCGCTCAGTGAGACACCAGGTAGCGTCAAGGGCAACCCGCCCGAATTAGGGGAAGCCAATAATCCGCTATTGGCTGAACTAGGCTTTAATCCATCCGAACTCGCAGAAATTGAAATGACAGCAACACAACAACGAGAGGAAACTATCGCGGAACTGAAGGCGATAGCGGATGCTGCTGCGCAATAATAATTGCACTGGTCGGCCTGTGCGTAATGAAGGGCTCTCCACATGGCAGATGTATAAGTCACTATCATTGTCGATCTATCTGCCCGCATTTCTGATGTCGTTGTGTCAAAGCAGCCTTATGCTGGCGATACCATTGTTCGCATTAGAACTTGGTGGCAGTGTCAGTATGACTGCCCTGGTGTTTGCACTCCGTGGCCTCGGCAATATGACGGCAGATGTTCCCGCAGGTTATGGCGCGGCGAGGTTCGGTGATAAGTTCATGATGGTGGCGGGTATCGGCGCCATGGTCGTCGTTGGCCTGTTAACCAGTTTTACTCAGGATGCCTGGCAACTCGCGGGCGCCGCGTTTTGCTTCGGGTGTGCCATGGCCACCTGGCTGATAGCGCGCCTCAAACATATCAGTGAATTTATTCCAGATCACCAAAGAGGCAAGGCCCTTTCTACGATGGCGGGCCTGCAGCGTTTTTCCAATTTACTTGGGCCAGTAGCCACGGGTCTGCTGGCTTACCAACTTGGGTTTCAGCATGTGTTTCTGGTAATCAGCTTGATCGCCACCATAGCATTACTGTTGGTGATCTTATACGTGCCTAAAAATGAGCACACCCAGACAGAGCGCAAACATGAACTTCTGCAGATTATTCCAAATATATTGATCGCTCATCGGCGAACCTTCCTGACAGCCGGTATCGCTATCTTTTTTCTATCGATTCTGCGTGCGGGTCGACAACTTCTCATACCGATTTGGGGTCACATCATTGGTCTTGATGCCTCTGAAATTGGCTTGATTGCCAGCATCGCCGGTGGCGCGGATATGGTGATGTTTCCGCTCGCGGGTTACATGATGGACAACTGGGGACGAAAACACGCGGCTGTTGCGTGCATAAGTGTTTTGTCATTGGCGTTATTACTGATTCCCTGGAGTACAACGTTTACCGCCCTGTGTCTGTTCGCGGTGCTCGCCGGTATTGGGAACGGCCTTGGGAGCGGAATCAACATGACCCTTGGCTCAGATTTCGCTCCTGAGGGTGAGCGTGGCGAGTTTCTCGGCGTATGGCGTCTGACGAGCGATACGGGATCCTTTGGTGGTCCGCTTCTGGTGGGCTTCGTGAGCAAGGCATTCCAACTCACACTGGTCTTCCCCTTCCTGGCTTCGTTGGGACTGATCTGCAGTCTAATGGTTATTTTCCTGGTACGGGAAACCTTGTCGAAGAAATAGACCGATCTATTCCGCCAGGCGTATCCGCGCAGTCTTTTGTGGGTCATACCACCACGATTCTGGTCCCGATTGGTAGCGGGCTTTCCCGTCCGTTTCCGGATGCCCAAAACGATCCCAGTGGATAATACGAACATTCGAAAGCATCTGTAATGGTATGTGGTAGTACCCACGAGCCAGAACACGATCGAGTACTCGACAGGCAATTGTCATGTCGGAGAAGGAATTGGTTTGCGTCGCCTGTTCAATTAACGCATCTATGATGGGATCGCTAATACCCGCAACATTTCCTGACATTGGCTGATCTGCTGCAACCGACGAAAAGAAAACGGGCAGCTGGATAATCGGCGGCATCATCATGGTGTGTGGCTGTACGACCATGTCATAGTCTCGCAAACGCCGAAGGTTGATGTTTTGCGCGGATTCAACCAGTTTAATAGTCGCCACAATACCGAGCAGCCGCAATGTGTCGATATAGGGCAACAGCACGCGGCGTTCTGCAATATTTGTGGACAAGAGTTCAAACTCGAATGCATCGCCGGCAGCGTTCCTGAGCACACCGCTTTCAACACGCCAGCCTGCTTCCGCCAGAAGACTCGAAGCTCGCAATAACGCATCACGATTACGCCCCCAACCGTCAGAGTCTGGCAACTCAAATGGCTCATCAAACACGCGTTGATCTATAGACCCTCGTATTGGTTCTAGCAGAACTAATTCCTCTGCCGTTGGCAGCCCCGTTGCGCCAAACGGCGTATCCGGGAAGTAGCCAACTGCGCGTTTGTGCGCGCCGGAATTCAGCGCGCGATTCTGCCACTCGAAATCAAATGCTACACTCAGCGCCTCGCGTACACGAACGTCGTTAAAGGGCGGGCGCTGACTGTTAAAGGTCAGCACGCTGGTAGGACCTGTCGCGCCGCTAACGATAATTTCGCCTTTCCTAAGGTAACCTGCATCCACTGCCGGCAGGTTATAGCTTGATACCCAATGCCGGATGTCAGACTCCGAGTAAAAATCGAACAGCCCCTTGCGCAGAGCCTCCCGGGCAACCGTGGCGTCGCGGTACACGTCATACTGCACCACATCGAAGTTAAAACGCCCTTTATTAACCGGCAAATCCTTCCCCCAGTAGTCTTCGACACGCGCGAAGCGAATATAACCTTGGTTCCAACTGTCGACTCGATAAGGGCCACTACCCAGCGGGAACTCAGTGGTCGTTTCGGAAGGATTCTTACCGCGCCAATGGTGCTCTGGCAGGATGCGCGGCTCATACGCCATAATTCTGAGATTAGAATCGTCTAGCGGCTCTTCAAGATGCAGGTGCACCTCGAGGTCACTGATCACTTCAACCGACTCGATCCAGCCTAGATACAAACTGCCTTCCACGGTAGACAGTATCCAATCAATCGTAAACTTGACGTCTTTGCTGGTCACCGGTGTGCCATCGTGAAACCGGGCCTTAGGGTGTAATCGGAACGCTAAGACGAGCCCATCAGACGAAACCGCCATTGATTCCGCAAGTCGGCCGTAGAAGCCACCCAACTCGTCCGCCGAGAGAACAATCAATGTGTCATATACAAAGCCGACACCGGGTGGACCGTCATTATTGTTATCGAACTCACCAGCAAAGTTCCGTACATTCGCGCTGGTTGAAAATGTAATAGAGCCACCAGGTGGCGCATTGGGATTAATGTAATCGAAGTGTTTGAAGTCAGGACTGTATTTTAGGTCGTGCAACATCGAGATCCCATAGCTGAATTTGAGCTCCTCTGCATTGCTGAAACTCACCCCGAAACACCATACGACCAGCAACCACAGGGGTAGCTGTCTCAATGTAGTTCGATCAATCATATTGGATCCGATACGGATGCCTTACCCTTATCTGCATTTCCTTTTCTTCTTGGGCGGCTTCACGCCATCGCGCGCATCGGCAAGCGCCCGCACAAACATGTTGTTTCCCGTTGCGAGTGCCTGTTGGGCCAAATCTTGATAGGCAGCAGGGTCTGCTCGAACAATTTTGCTTTCTTTGACCCTTGAGGACAGTGCTGTACCTACGCCCATTGCCCGTTTCCTTCGCGCATCGCCAAAGGTCTGAACAATATCCTCCGCAACCTTGTCCGGTGTCTTTAAAGTTTCCGTCACTTCCCCTGCCACTGAATAACCTGTGTAAGAGCCAATGATGAGAAAAACCAGCCAATAACTACGAATCATGAAAAACTCCAACAGATGATTTCGAACGGATTGTCTCTTAAAAATGTCATGTAGTGAACCTCTCTGCTCACCCATAGGTACATAGATACGCGGTTTCTTCCGTCACCTTTAGATTAAAGGCCTTATCCGCAGCGACTACAAAATCATCACCCACGTTGAATGTTTGCCACTCATGGCTATCCGGAAGTTGCACCACAAGCGCCCCGCTGACAATAGTCATGGTTTCAATCGCATTGGTATCAAAGGTGTACTCTCCAGGCTTCATCACGCCGATGGTAGCCGGCAGGGTAGCTGTCTGGAAGGCGATTGATGTGACTCGGCCTTCGAAATACTGGTTTACATCGAACATGGTTTCTCCCTGTTGTTTCGGTTCTGATTCATGCCAAGGGTACCATCAAAGCGATGCGCCTTTGCAAGCCGCTAATCTTTCGAGGGGATTGCTTTGCTCAAGGGTATAGCTGCAACCCTGATGGATGATACTCTGGGCGCCGAAGTCACTTTTTAACAGGATAATGCCATGAGCAGCTCAACAGATCTCGACGCTTTCAGGGACGAAGCGCGACAATGGTTGCAGGATAACTTTCCTGCCTCACTCAAAGACAACCGGCCCTTGGGTATCGCTGGATTCGGTGCGAAATTTACCGGCGACGCCAGGCTCTGGCAGGAGCGCCTTGGAGAAAAAGGCTGGTCCACACCAACGTGGCCTGCCGAATACGGTGGTGGTGGCCTTAGCACGGAAGCCGCCGGTGTGCTCAGTGAGGAGATGAAAGCCATCGGTGCGTTCAACCACATCGGAGGATTCGGCATTATGATGTTCGGACCCACGCTACTGGACGTTGCCACCGAAGAGCAGAAAATGCGCTATCTGCCTCCGATTATTCGCGGCGACATACACTGGTGCCAGGGGTATTCCGAACCGGGGGCGGGTTCTGATCTTGCCAGCCTGCAGAGTTTTGCGGAGGACAAGGGCGATCACTTCATCATCAATGGATTAAAAATCTGGACATCCGGTGCACTTGAAGCAGATTGGATGTACGGCGTTTTCCGCACCAATCGAGAAAACAAATACGAAGGCATCAGCTTCATCACGCTCGACATGAAATCGCCAGGCATCGAGGTCAAACCCATCCTGCTGATATCAGGTCAGTCACCTTTTAACGAAGTGTTTTTCACCGACGTTGTTGTTCCAAAAGAAAATCTCATTGGAGAAATAAACAAAGGCTGGGCAATCGGTAAACATCTACTGTTGCATGAGCGGCAAGGTATTGCCGGTGGCGCCGGCGGCTCGACGTTTGATCTGGAGCATGCTGCACGTGAATATATCGGCATGGATGGTGACACCCTGGCCGATGGTGTCATGCGGGAGAAAATTGCACGCCAGAAAATGAAGACAAACTCATTTTCATTAACGGCACGCCGCTTCAGCGACGAAGCCGCGGTGCATGGACCCTCAGCTGCTATTGGTATTTTGAAAGTCGCCTCGGCAAAGATGAATCAGGATCGCGAGGAACTGATGATCGAGTTGATGGGCAATCGCGGCCTGGGCTGGGAAGGCGATGAGTTCAACCAAAAAGAGTTACAGCATGTGCGAACCTGGCTGCGTTCAAAGGCCAATTCTATTGAGGGCGGTTCAAACGAGGTAAACCTGAACCTGGTGGCTAAACGCGTTCTCGGGCTAAAGGGCTACTGATCATGACGATACTTAACGAAGAACAAATAATGCTTCAGGACCAGGCAAGGACCTGGGTACGAGAACAGTCCCCCGTATCCCGCTTCAGGGCTATGCGAGACGCGCACGGCGATATTGGTTTTGAGCAGGAAACCTGGGGCGCGATCTCTAAGCTTGGCTGGGGTGGTATTTTAATTCCAGAACAATACGGCGGCTCCGATCTCGGCTATCGAACGTTTGGCGTGGTCCTCGAAGAAACCGGTCGGGGCCTGACCGCCAGCCCGCTGTTTGCATCGGCACTGGTCGGCGCCTCAGCACTCCTGTTGGGTAGGAATGAAGACATGAAGCGCGCCTGGCTACCGCGGATCGCGACGGGTGCCGCTGTAGTCACATTGGCCGTCGATGAGGGACCGCATCATGCACCCGAACGAGTTGCCCTTTCGGCGACCGTGTCTGGCGACAGCGTTACGCTCAATGGCAAGAAGTCTCTGGTGCTTGAGGGCATTGCGGCCGATGCGCTTATCGTCGCTGCCAGAACCAGTGGTGACGTCGGTGATACGAACGGCATCAGCTTGTTCCTGGTCGAAACAAACACACCCGGGATAGAGCGCATCAAGCTGCGTACGGCAGATTCACGGGGCTACGCAGATATTCAATTCAACGATGTGGTCATTTCCACCGATGCAGCGCTTGCCGCAATCGATAGCGGCTTTGAACTGTTAGATGCCGTGCTTGATTGCGCCAGAGCCGGACTTGCAGCAGAAATGATGGGCACCGGTAGCGAGGCATTTGATCGAACGCTGGATTACCTCAAGAACCGGGTGCAATTCGGTCAGGTCATCGGCTCGTTCCAGGCACTGGGTCACCGCGCAGCTACGCA
>JAQWMV010000266.1 GCA_029246605.1 Pseudomonadales bacterium
TCGCGTAATACCGTGAATAACAGTTGCTTGATACCTTCGATAATTTTGCCTTCAACAAAGGCAACCCCAGAGGCATCTTTCAATTCCAGCCGGAGGCCACGATCCTGCTGCAGCAGACGAATCTCAAAGCTCTAATACTGCGACAGTAGCTCCGTCGCGTTATCCATGGCTATCCCGCTGTTAAGTACAGCAAGAGAGCACTTGCGATACAGGTGATATAAACCACTTTGCGAGGAGTCCAATAATTTTGCGACTTCCGACTTCGACAGGATGTCGAGTTGTCCGTCCGGGGTTAATTTGATGCTGACTGGATCCATAATTGACTTAAGACCTTCTAATTTGATCGCAAAGCGTCGTACCCATATAGCCAGTCCATTGTGTCGGCCAACATGCGCCCTGCCAGAACATTGCGTACTGCTGAAACCATACCAGACATGTGAAAAACATACGCGTTTCGTCGTGACACCCGCTGAATACGTTTGGTACGTGCCATTCGTAGATTCTGATAGCGCATCAGGCTCGCAGCAATATCCGAGCGGTCACCCAAACAAGCAGCAAGCACTGCTGCATCTTCAATGGCCATGGCAGCACCCTGTGCCATAAACGGTAATGTCGGATGGCAGGCATCTCCTAATAAGCTCACCCTGCCGGTGCACCAGCGCGGCAAAGGATCGCGATCAAACAACGCCCACTTGAAACAGCTCTCTGAATTCACACTCGCTAACAACGCCGTGATGGATTCGTGCCATCCAGAAAAATCAGCCTGTAACTCAGAGAGCTCTCCCTTTTCGGTCCAGGATTCCCGCTGCCAACCAGACTTTTCGACGATGCACACGCAATTGATTAGCTCTCCCCGTGAAATGGGATAGTACACAATGTGTTTACCCGGTCCCCACCACAACTGCGTTGTCGAAGTCAGCGAAGCGAACTGACTCGCGGGTACCGTGGCGCGCCAGGCTATATTACCCGTGAACCTCGGTTTTTCATCTGATAGACAGGTATTTTTGACGGTCGAATGTATACCGTCCGCACCGATCAGCAGATCAGCTTTATAGGTTGTCGACCCAATAAGGGCACTCACTTCTCTGCCATCATCAAGGACGCGATCAACCGTAGCACTACAATGAATGCCGCAACATTTGCTGACTTCCTCGAACAATAGCTGAGCAAGATCAGCTCTATGTATGTGATAGTAAGGGCTGCCAAATTTTGCCGTAATTCCGTGTCCGAGTGGGGCACTGGCGATCAGTCTGGCATCCCGCCAGTATCGGATTTCAATGGCATCGGGCATGCAAGCGGCGGCGGCGAGTTCCCCTGCCAAGCCGAGACTGTGTAATACCCTGGTACAGTTTGGACTGAGCTGTATACCCGCACCGGTAGTTGTTACCTCTGCTGACTGCTCGAGGATTTGCACTGCATGTCCACGGCGGGCGAGACACAGCGCTGCCGTCAAGCCACCAATTCCCGCACCTACAACCAACACGTTTAGTTTATCCATGACACTAGCCTAGTCATTGGCAACACCAGAATCAACGTGCAGACACAGGCAGGAACCTCCCTGTATGCTTGTCCCATGAATAATGAACTCTGTTTTAAGACAGCAATTGAACTGACGCAGCTGATTCAGATGCGCCAGGTGTCGGCGGAGGAAACACTACGCTGCTTTCTGGAACACATTGATAATGTAAACCCCGCCGTCAATGCGATTGTGACGCTGGTACCAGAACACGCCCTCCAGCTGGCGCGCCAAATCGACGCTAGATTAGCTCGAGGAGAATCGGCAGGACCACTGGCGGGTTTACCGATCGCCCACAAAGACCTGGTGGATACAAAAGGCATTCGCACAACCTATGGTTCCAGAATCTATGCGAACCATATTCCGACATCAGATGACCTGCTGGTTACACAGATCAACGCCGCCGGGGGCATCACACTGGGCAAGACCAACACACCGGAATTCGGTGCCGGATCACAAACGTTCAATGCGGTCTTTGGCGCAACCTGCAATCCCTATGACGTATCCAAGACCTGTGGAGGCAGCTCTGGCGGAGCTGCTGTTGCATTAGCAACCAGGATGCTACCGATTGCCGATGGCTCCGATCTCGGGGGTTCGCTGCGGAATCCTGCCAGCTATTGTAATGTCGTTGGCTTTCGCACCTCCACTGGCCGAGTCTCGGGAAGCTGGTTCTCTATGTTAGCGCCAGGACCCATGGCGCGGACAGTCGAGGATTGTGCGCTACTGCTCAATGTCATGTCCGAACCATCGGGCAATAACGTAGCGTCTTCCGCACTGTCTGCCATCGACTTCACTAAAAACCTCGACCGGGATTTCAAGCACGTCAACATTGCCATTAGCGCTGACTTCAATGGACAAATTCCCGTGGACGCAAAGATCCGTGACGTGGTTAACACCGCTGCCATAACCTTCAATAACATGGGCTGTGCGGTCTCCGAGCGCTGCCCGGATTTCACCGGGGCCGATGAGGTTTTCAAAACACTGCGAGCCTGGATGTGTGCCAATACCCACCGCGATGATCTTGCCCTGCACCGAGACCTCTACAAAGACACGCTCATCTGGAACGCCGAACAGGGCATGGTGTTAACGGGGGAGGATATTTTTAAGGCAGAAAAAACTCGCGAAGAACTATTTCAACATATCCAACAGTTTCTGGAAGAATTCGAGTTTCTTATTCTACCGGTGACTCAAGTACCGCCCTTCAATATCAACACGGAATACGTTGACACTATCGATGGGCACAAAATGCATACCTTTATCGATTGGATGAAGTCGTGCTATTACATTTCGGGAACAGGACTGCCCGCCATCTCAGTACCAGCAGGCTTTACTGATACCGGTTTACCTGTGGGCATCCAAATCGTAGGCCGGCACCATCAGGATCATGCGGTGCTACAACTCGCGAAAGCGTTTGAATCCGAAACGAAATACTCGCAGAAATTACCAGATATACTTAAATAGCGCTGTGAACTTGCCGCGTGCAGTTTATAATAGACGTGTTCCTTAGGGGTGGTTAATACCTGAGATACTGACGGTTCTGGCAACAGAACTGAGCAGCAAACCCTAGAACCTGATCCGGTTAATACCGGCGTAGGAAAAGGATATCTCACCTTAATTCCAACACGCCTAATGCCGGGTCTTTCTATTTACCAGGAGAGACTCTTGAAACCTTATATTGCATTTATCGCCATCGCGGCCGCCCAAACGGTTGCCGCTGAACCCATGGAAGAGATCATCGTTACTGCGACATTGCAGGATGAACAACTTCATACACTACCCATCAGTATTACCGTGATATCCGAAGAGGATATCCAAACGAGACATGCGCAACACGTTTCACAACTACTGAACAATGCCCCCAACGTCAACTTCGCGTCCGGGGCATCGCGAGGTCGATTTATACAGGTCCGGGGCATCGGTGAACGCAGCCAGTTCAAAGACCCGTTGGATGCTTCCGTCGGCCTGGTTGTTGATGGCATTGATTTCAGTGGCATCGGTCTCGCGGGTACACTATTTGACGTTCAGCAAGTTGAAATTCTAAGGGGCCCTCAGGGCACCAACTTTGGCGCCAACGCCATGGGCGGATTGATTAACGTTCGGTCAAACCAGCCGACCAGCGATGTCGAAGGTAGCGCACTGCTAGGGACCGGCAGCTATGGCAGCCGTCAAGCAGGCGCTGTTTTAAGTGGGCCGCTTTCGCAAAGTCTCTCCGGTAGATTCGCGATCCATCAGTTTGTCGGTGACGGGTATACCCAAAATAACTTTACTGGCACAAGCGATACCAGCGATTTTGACGAACTGACGCTACGCGGAAAACTACGCTGGCAGGTGTCTGATCTTACGGACATTAACCTCATGGCGACCTACATCGATGCCGACAATGGCTACGATGCGTTCTCGCTAAACAATACACGCTACACAGGTTCAGACGAGCCGGGTCACGATAGACAGCAGTCGAAAGGGCTGGTCATTGCGTTGCATCATGACCTCTCTGGCATGGAACTTGAGGCAAGTGTTTTTGTCGAGAATAGCGACCTGGAATATGGCTTCGACTGGGACTGGTCAAACGCTGCGCTAAGTGAAATTCGGGGTGGTGAAAACAATGTCAGACAACGCCATAGTGCTGGCGCGGACATTCGGCTTTCTGGTGGAGAGCAATATAATTGGGTTGCCGGTGCGCATTTTTATCAACGTGATGTCGACCTTGCCTACAAAGACCACTGGGAAGACAACTATGGTTTCTACCCCTCTTCATTTGCCAGTCGTTTCAACACAGATCGCAAGGCACTATACGGGCAAGTAAATTTGCCCTTTACCGACACCCTGGAACTATCTGTCGGCGGCCGCATTGAACAATATGACGACAGCTATGCTGATACTGCGGGCGTTTCCGCAAGCCCCGTTGATCAGCTCTGGGGTGGCCGACTGAGCCTAGAATACCTGCCAACGGACAATATCATGGTTTATGGCTCTGTGAGCCGTGGCTACAAAACCGGCGGCATTAATGGACAGGCAGCGGCCGGCGCTGATTCTATTGCAAACCCGGACATTGCAGCATTCCTGACGGAACGACTCGCGTTCATATCAGAAACACTCATCAGTTACGAAGCCGGTGTACGCGCAAGTGCACTGGATGACACTATGCAGTATTCCTTGTCGGTATTTCGTATGAATCGTGACAACATGCAGGCAAAAGCCTGGGTGTTGTTCCCCCTTGCAGATTGGAAGTCCTACCTCGACAACGTTGACGATGGTTACAATCAGGGTGTGGAATTCAGCGTCACCTGGCAGGCTAGCGATGTGCTGGTGATCGACGCGGGATTGGGGCTACTGGATACAGAACTCGGAAGTTTGACCGTGCAGGACATTGACAATTTCCCCCCCACCCCTGTGAACCAAAGCAACCGGGCGCAAGCTCATGCCCCTGAATATCAATTCTTTTTAGCCGCAAACTACAGGATCAGCGATCGCCTACAGTTGAACGTTCAGGCGGAAGGTAAGGACGACTTCTTTTTTTCGAACGGTCATGACATGAAGTCCGATAGTATCAGCCTGACGCATGTCACCCTGCGCTATCAATTGGACAATTATGAATTCTCCATCTGGGGCCGAAACGTTTTCGACGAAGACATCAAAGTTCGTGGTTTCTATTTCGGAAACAACCCACTCAACGGATGGATCAACGAAGCCTATTACCAACTCGGTGAACCCCGCACGTTTGGATTAACGGCGCGGATGAAATTTCATTGATTGAAACCATAATCCAGCAATTGCAGGGTAGCTCCTGGCTCGAGCTGGTTGCCGTCATCTTTGCTATTGCGTACCTGGTTCTTGCCGTCAGGGAAAATATCCTATGCTGGTATGCAGCGTTCATCTCAACCAGCATTTTTTTGGTGATTTTCTGGCAGGTGAAACTTTATATGGAGTCAGGCCTGCAGGTCTACTACCTGGCAATGGCAATCTACGGTTGGTACCAGTGGACACGCGGCGGCACAAAACACACTGGCATTGCGATCACTACCTGGTCCGCAAAGACTCATGTGTCTGTCCTTGCACTGGTAATCGCCGCAACGATTATTTCCGGTCTGTTGCTACAAACCAACAGTGACGCTCGGCTACCCTATCTGGATTCATTCACAACCTGGGCCAGCGTGGTAACAACGTACATGGTGGCAAAAAAAGTACTGGAAAATTGGCTGTATTGGTTGGTGATCGACAGTGTTGCAATTTACCTGTACCTCGACCGTGAGCTTTACTTTACTGCGCTGCTATTCCTCGCTTACATCGTGATCGTAATTTTCGGGTTTTATATTTGGTTTCAGGAATATCGAAAGACAACTACCCAGCTCGAATGAAATCGATTATATCGACTACACAGGATTCAGATTGCGGCCCCTCTAATCGCACAAAGCCATGCGCGACATCGGGATAACATCGATATCGAACATCACAGCCAGCATCAAGACAGGCACCGTATAGGGTTTCACTCATAAACACTGGCACATTCAAGTCGTGCTCCGCCTGTACAATAAATATCCGCGGTAGAGACTGTTGCTCCCCGGCACTTAGAATCCGCGGAATACTGGCCTCAGTCATCGCTGCCTGGCTCCCGAAATAGCTTCGGTGGCCCGCCGCCAGTCGATCAGGTCTAAAGTTCGGACCCCAAGTGTTGGCACCATCACGCTCTCTGGCAAGTACGTATTGATAACGCGCGATGGGGTTCGATACCGGTGTGAGCGCGACAATGAAATCAACATCCGCGCTTACCTTATTGGCCGCTTCCAGATTAACAACAGTGGATGGCCCCGGGACATTGGGCAGAAGGCCCGCATGCAATGCCAGGTGTCCACCGCTAGAACTGCCCACCAGACCGACGGTGTTGTATTGCAAAGAACTTTTGGCAAAACGAATCGCTGCGGCAATGTCAGCGCTTGCTGCAGGATGCTGGTATTCAGGGCCCTGTCGAAAATTAATGGCCAGTACGCAAATACCTGCAGCGGCTAACTGTTCATCGTAGGGTCGACCTGATTCATGACGACCCGATGACCAGGCTCCCCCGTGGATATCAACGACGAGGCTAAAGGGGGGCTCGCAAACTGGCTGATACAGCAGACCCTCGAGTTCAATGCCTGCTGCACTGCCGTATACCAATCTCGTCTCGGTATATTCCATCAGAGTTTGTCGTATTTTTC
>JAQWMV010000274.1 GCA_029246605.1 Pseudomonadales bacterium
TCTTCGCCAAACAGTTCTGAGTCCATACATCCAGATCTCTCCACAAAACGGCAGCGCTCTAACGACCACATACACCGTTCAGAGCAACCTAACCAACCGGAAGGATCAATAGTTGCTTTCGTCGAGGAGTATAACATTGCAACTACCCAACATGCCTTTTGTTTCTCTCAATTTCGAGTTAGAAAGATGTAAAAATTCGGCCTCTTCTATAAGGCACGACAAATGGATATCTGCATTCTAGGCCTGGGCTACGGTAATCCACCCATTAATAATGTTTCTCAAAAGTAGAAGTTTTTATCCTGCTCGTTCTAGTTTCTGTATTGGGTAACGCCTCCAATTGCCAAATTAGGTCGTTCGTTATTGTATCGCCACAACCACTCAGCTGCAGTCCTTTGAGCGTGATCTATTGTTTCAAACAAATGCTGATCTAACCACTCATGACGCACAGTTCGATTGTATCGCTCAACGTATACATTTTGCTGTGGTTTACCCAGTTGGATGTATTGCAGCACAATTCCTGCCTGGGGGGATTACCTAAATACTGTGCCCACTTCAACATCCTATAATTGGCTCAGCACAAATTATTCTCTTGCCCTGGCGATGTATTTTGCCGGCATATCCCCTTCAGATCCTCAAAACAAGGTGCAATACAAATCCTCTTCTTGAAGGCTGGTAGCCAACCTAGGATTTTGGCGAAACCTGTCCAGTCCCAATAATAAAAAAAACATCGCTTCGGAAAACTATTTACCGAACTTCAATCTGAAACCCATATCTAAAAGGTATACCTGAACATTTCATTGCAACTTTGGCTTCAGCGAGTGTCTGCTCTGTAAAATGAAAGATACTTACCACGGCCACTGCTGAAGCGCCCTCGTGTAGAACAGCGCCCATAAGAAACTGATAATTTCCGGCTCCACCTAAATCTCTAACTGGAATATCGGACAGAACTTACGACTTTCTCAATGAGCTCTAGATCATCGCCCTGCAATGTGCCATCCCGCACGATGAAGTTAGAAGAATTCCACCTGCACCCCTATCTTCCAATTCTCTTCTGCTCTGGCTTTATTAACAATAGTTATATGCTAACAACATAACGCTCGTTGCTGTTATAGGACGAAATCCTTAACATACGCGTTCCGATGATTTCACCGACGATGGATTCCACCATTGGCTGACTACAAACTAACGCACCTCAAAGAACTCGAAGCCGAAAGCATACACATCATTCGTGAGGTGGCTGCTGAGTTCGACAATCCTGTCATGTTGTATTCTATCGGCAAAGATTCAGCCGTTATGCTGCATTTGGCAATGAAAGCTTTTTACCCTGGCAAGCTCCCATTTCCACTGATGCACGTTGATACCACCTGGAAATTTCAGGACATGATCAAATTGCGAGATACCATCGCGGAACGTTATGGACTGAACCTTATCGTTTACATCAATGAAGAGGGTGTAAAACAGGGCGTAGGGCCATTTACCCATGGTAGTGCCAAGCACACGGACGTCATGAAGACCCAGGCGTTACGTCAGGCCCTTGATCTACATGAATTTGATGCTGTTTTTGGCGGTGGGCGTCGGGATGAAGAAAAATCGCGGGCCAAGGAACGTGTTTATTCCTTCAGAGATAAAAACCACGTGTGGGATCCAAAAAACCAGCGCCCCGAGTTGTGGAATATCTACAACAGTGAAGTTAACAAAGGGGAATCCATCCGAGTATTTCCTATTTCCAACTGGACGGAGTTGGATATCTGGCAATACATCCATCTAGAAGACATCCCTATAGTCCCGCTTTATCTGGCTAAAGAGCGTCCAGTCGTATGGCGAGACGGCACCTGGATCATGGTTGATGATGATCGTATGGTGCTTCAAGAAGGTGAAGAGATCCAGATGAAAAAAGTCCGATTTCGAACGCTAGGGTGCTATCCACTAACTGGAGCAGTAGAGTCTGAGGCAGAAACGCTGCCCGAAGTCATCCAGGAAATGCTATTAGCGACAACCTCAGAAAGACAGGGGCGTCTGATAGACCATGACTCTGCGGGAAGTATGGAACAGAAGAAAAAGGAAGGATATTTCTAAGAATGAGTCATCAAGGCGACCTGATTTCAACAGACATCAATGGGTATCTAAAGCAGCATGAGAATAAGGAACTGTTGCGGTTTCTGACCTGTGGCTCTGTGGATGATGGCAAGAGCACCCTGATTGGGCGTTTACTCTACGATTCGAAGCTGATCTTTGAGGATCAACTGGAAGCTGTTGCCTCGGATTCATCAAAAGTCGGGACCGTTGCGGAAGGCCTGGACCTGGCCCTGCTGGTCGACGGTTTGCAGGCGGAACGTGAACAAGGCATTACGATCGATATTGCCTATCGTTATTTTTCAACCGACAAACGAAAGTTCATCATCGCGGATGGGCCCGGCCATGAACAATACACTCGCAATATGGCAACCGGTGCTTCTACCTGTGATCTGGCAATTATTCTGGTAGATGCACGATATGGCGTAGTCACACAGACTAAACGCCATACGTTCATCACCTCACTACTGGGTATCAAACACATTATCGTGGCCATCAATAAAATGGATCTGGTCGACTATTCGGAAGATGTGTATCAGCAGATAAAAGCCGACTACGCCGCCTTCTCATCAATGCTCGATATTACCGATCCTCGTTTTCTTCCTATGTCTGCTCTTAATGGTGACAATGTCGTTGATAAGAGCGACAACATGCCGTGGTATGAGGGAGCACCGTTGATGACGATGCTGGAGAACATTCAAATCGTCTCCGATAAGAACTTAACGGACTTCCGATTTCCGGTGCAGTACGTCAATCGTCCGAATCTCGATTTTCGCGGTTACTGTGGAACGGTCGCCTCCGGGGTCCTCAAACCCGGTGATGAGGTCATGGTGTTGCCATCCAGGAAGACCAGCAAGGTTACCGCTATTGTGACTGCCGACGGCGAATTAGATGAGGCGTTCCCACCGCAGGCGATTACGCTGACGTTAGCCGATGAGATCGATATCAGTCGTGGGGACATGCTGGTACATCCCAATAACCTGCCGTATTTTTCCGATCGCGTGGATGCGCATATTGTGTGGATGGATGAGACCCCCATGCAGCCCGGCAAACAGTACTTGTTTAAGCAGGCTACCCAGAAAACAACCGGGGCTATCTCTGAGATCAATTTCAAAACCGATGTGAATACGCTCGAACAGCATGATGCTGAGGTGCTGGGGTTGAATGAGATCGGTCGTTGCGAACTGACGCTATCGCGGCGCATTGCCTTCGATACCTATAAGGCAAATCGGAAAACTGGTTCTTTTATCATTATCGACCGATTAACCAATATCACCGTCGGTGCCGGCATGATCGTGGGTACCGGGAACGATACCCTGGAAAATCACTGGGCGAGTTCTGATAACGCGCACTTGCACGCTGCTGCCAGTTTGATCAGTCCTGACGAGCGGAACAACCGTGCTGGACAACGACCGAAGACCATATTGCTGACAGGATTAACGGGTGCAGGTAAGAGTACGATCGCCTATGCTCTGGAGCGCAAGCTATTCGATATGGGTCGTCTTGCCACAGTGCTCGATGGGCAGAATATGCGCCTTGGGCCCAGTAAGGATCTAGGCTTTGACGAGGACAGTCGATCCGAGAATATCCGTCGGGGTATCGAGATCGCGAAGCTAATGAATCAGGCAGGCATGATTACGATTTGCTCTTTTGTTGCACCCAGCGACGAAGTGAGGAAACGGGCCAGAGCGACGATTGGCGATGACTTCCTGTTGGTCTATCTAAATGCGCCACTTGAGGTCTGTAAAGCGCGGGATGAGGATGGGATCTATACTGCAGACGGTGTGGATACGATTCCTGGTGTGAACCTGCCCTATGATCAGCCCGAGGATGCCGAGTTGGTCTTACCGACGCATGAGATCTCAGTCGAAGAGAGTGTTGAGCGGTTGCTTGGGTTGTTAGAGACCCGCGGGGCGTTTTAGGCCAACTTAGTCGATGTGACCCAGTTTTTTAAGCGTCTGGATTACGGCCTCGGTGCTTTCATCTACCGTCAGGCCTTCTGTATCGAGTCTTAGTTCCGGGTTTTCGGGTTCTTCATAAGGGGCACTGATACCCGTGAATTCCTTGACGGTGCCCGCTCTTGCTTTGACATAAAGACCCTTGGGATCTCGGCGTTCGCATTCTTCTAGGCTCGTTGCTATGTGAACCTCTATGAAGCCACCATATTGTTCAATTATCTGTCGTACTTTCCGACGTGTTTCACGATAAGGTGCAATTGGCGCACAGATGGCGATGCCACCATGTTTTGTAATCAGGCTGGCTACGAATCCGATTCGTTGGATGTTTGTGTCGCGGTCTTCTTTAGAGAAGCCCAATTCACTGGAGAGATGTTGTCTAACCTCGTCTCCGTCGAGCACGGTAATTCGCCGACCCAGACGTTCAAGCAATTTGATCTCGAGCAGATCGGTTGTGGTGGACTTGCCGGAGCCGGAAAGGCCAGTAAAAAAGACGGTGAAGCCCTTAGGATTTTTATCGCTCATTGCTTCGAAACTCTTCAAACATTTGATTCAGATTATGACGCCAAGGAGTGGCACCTTGCTCGACAAGGTTTTCAAGTTTAGTTGTATCAAGCACGCTATAGGCCGGGCGTTGGGCTGGTGTCGGGTAATCGCTAGTTTGAATGGGGACAATGGGGATTGTATCAGCAATTAGTCCTTTTGAAACCCCCTCCTCCTGGATAGCCTTTGCAAAATCCCACCAGGTAATATCACCAGCATCCGTCCAATGATAGATACCGGGTGTAAAACAACTTTGCACGATGATTCGCCTGATAGTTTCGGCCAAACTTTTTGCGAATGTTGGGGAACCGCGCTGATCGCTGACCACGGACAGCGACTCTTTTTCGACCATGAGTCTTAGCATCGTTTTTACAAAATTTTCACCTATTGTGTAGTACACCCAAGAGGTACGAATAATCATGGCCTGGTTTGGGAGTGTTTCCAGTGCGGCCTGCTCACCTGCGAGCTTGCTGGCCCCGTATACGCCCAACGGCGCTGTTGGGTCCTCAGGTGTATAGGGAGTCCGTTGTTTCCCATCGAATACGAAATCCGTCGAAATATGAATCAGTTTGCGGTTAGCACAGCATTCCGCAATATGTCGGACCGCGTCTCGATTAACTTTGTAACAGGCTTCGACATCTTCCTCAGCCTTATCGACGGCCGTATAGGCTGCACAATTGATGATGTACTCGGGGTCGATACGGTCAATATAATCACTAACAGCGTTTGCATCGGTTAGATCGCACTCAGTTCTCCCCGCATAGGTTAACTCGAGACCTGGTGGCGCGATAGATTGTAGTGCCTGACCCAGTTGTCCTTCAGCACCGAAGACTAGCACTGACATAGATCACTCGTGCCCATAGTAGCTTTTGTACCAGTCAATGAGTTTCGTAATACCCACATCTATAGAGGTTGTCGGTTGATACCCCAGATCCTCCGATATGGCGTCGATATCCGCGTAGGTTTCCTCAACGTCACCCGGCTGCATATCAACCAGTTCGGTGATGGCCTTTTTGCCGATGGCTTCTTCAATTAATTTCACGAAATGCAGCAGTTCAACCGGTTGATTGTTGCCAATGTTGTATAAGGCGTAATGCTTTGCGTCTTTGGTGGGGGCTGAATCCAATACTTTTACAACGCCCGCAACAATGTCATCAATGTAGGTAAAATCTCTGCGATGATTGCCGTGATTAAATAGTTTTATGGTTTCCCCTTTGTAGATGGCATCCGCAAAGAGAAACGCTGACATATCGGGGCGACCCCAGGGCCCATAGACCGTGAAGAAACGCAAACTGGTACTCGGTAATTGATATAAATGGCTATAGACATGCGCCATCAGTTCATTTGATTTTTTAGTCGCAGCGTACATAGAAATGGGGTGATCTACGTTGTCGGTGACCTTAAATGGAATATGCTGGTTACTCCCATATACGGAACTCGAAGACGCATAGACAAAGTGATCAACATCAAGCGTATGAGCCTGCATCAGGATGTTCATAAAGGCGACCACATTCGTGTTGATGACATCCTTGGGATGATCAATAGAATATCGAACACCGGCCTGGGCGGCCAAGTGGATAATTCTGTCTGGC
>JAQWMV010000276.1 GCA_029246605.1 Pseudomonadales bacterium
TGAAGAAGTATCCATACAAGAAACATACAGAAAGAAGGTCCATTCTCTTATTGAGAGACCTAGCAGTTCTCAAATTAAAAAAATTAAAAAGAAACTGGGTTATATTTGTCAAGGATGCGAGTTTGATTTTCAAAAAGTTTATGGTGAATTGGGCAAGCACTACATTGAGGCACATCATTTGATACCTATTTCAGAATTGAAAAAGGGGGAATCAAGGAAAATTACAGAAAAAGACTTCGCAGTCTTATGTGCTAATTGTCATAGGATGATTCATAGACTTGAAGATTCTAGTGATTTGATAAAGTTAAAAAGTTTGATTAAAAAATGACACAAAGTCGATACAAAAACTTACGATAATTTAATGAATTTTCAGCAAGACAAGAATACGACAAGGTAGATTTTATGCCTCTGAAAACCTTGTATTATAAGGGTTTAAAAATTAGCATTTATTGAGTGGGAATAGCGGTGGAATCCTTTATGCAAGCTGCCTATGCGCTTGCCATGGATGCGCAGGCAGTCGATGAGGTTCCTGTGGGGGCAGTGGTGGTTGTCGACGATGAAATTATCGGGCGGGGCTATAACCAGACCATCACCCGTCAGGATCCTACGGCCCATGCGGAAATTGTCGCACTGCGTGATGCAGCAGCAACACTCGCCAACTACCGTATGCCGAATGCAGATCTCTATGTGACCATTGAGCCCTGCACCATGTGCGCTGGTGCACTCATTCATGCACGGATTCGTACATTGTATTTTGCTACCACCGAGCCGCGCGCCGGTGCCGTGGTATCGACTGCCCGGGTGCTGGATAATTCTGCGCTGAATCATCGGGTGACCTATGAGCAGGGACTCTGTCAGGATGCCTGTGCGCATCTGATCAGAGATTTTTTCGCGGCTAAACGCTAAAATGTTTATTTACGTGCTTTTGGATTTCTCATGCTGACCCTGCACGGGGCAACTGCTCTTTCGGAATTTCGTATCACCAAGTTGTTGGCGGACCTGGCGAGCGCTGATCTCGACGGTATACAGACTACTTACCTACATTTTGTTGACCTGGAACGTGAACTCAGCGATCAGGAACTAGACACATTGCACCGTGTGCTGACCTATGGTCCAAACGGAGACCGGGCGGAGACCAGCGGCCAGTTGCGCTTAGTTGTACCGAGGCCCGGTACGATTTCACCCTGGAGTTCCAAGGCGACCGATATCGCGCATATCTGTGGCCTGTCTGCGGTTAAACGCATCGAGCGCGGTATCGCCTTTTACCTCAAAAGTCCGCAATCACTTTCAGAAGATAAACTACAGCTGATTGACCCGTACCTGCACGATCGCATGACGGAAGCAGTGCTGACCGACATGGATGCTGCTGTGTTGTTTGAAACCGCCGAACCGAAACCGCTCGGTACGGTGCCGTTACTGTCTGAGGGTATTGCCGCACTGAGCGAGGCCAATACTGCCCTTGGTATGGCGCTCACCCATGAAGAAATGGCGTACCTTGTGAATGCCTTTACCCGGCTCGGTCGTGACCCAACGGATGTTGAATTAATGATGTTTGCCCAGGCGAACTCAGAACACTGTCGGCACAAGACATTTGGTGCATCCTGGACGCTGGATGATGAGGTTCAGGCGTACAGCCTGATGGATATGATTCGCAACACCCTGGCGCAGACCAATGGCGAGGGTGTGTTAAGTGCCTACGAAGACAATGCCTCAGTCATCGAGGGCCACAACTCGGCGCGGTTCTACCCGGACTCGCAGACCCGGGAATACGGCTACCATGAAG
>JAQWMV010000277.1 GCA_029246605.1 Pseudomonadales bacterium
CAGCCATGGGCGCGAGCGTACCAGGCGGGAGTATCGTCAAAGTGTCCAATGCGAGCCGGGTAGCCTTTTTCAATGCACCAGTAGGAGTACGCAGCAACTTCACCTGAATTCACACCGGTGTAGCCGTAGGCCGCAAGCGCAAGTACCGCAAAGCCCGTTGAAAACTCGAACTGGAAACCCTTAATAATGTCCTCTGTGCTGGTGGCGTACTCGGTGCCCTGCATCAACACGGCACCGGCGATGGTCAGGATAGTGAATGTCATCACGAATGCCAGCATCAGGGTTTCTAACTGTTTATAACTACCACTACCGAGCAGTACTGCTGCGATAAGCGCTAGCACACCCACCGCGAGCAGGGGATTTAAGTCAGGGAAAATGATGACGACAGCCTGACCGGCGCCGCCAATAAGGCCACCGAGTCCGGTCAATCCTGCCGCGAAACCGAGTAACCCCAATGCAATGGGCCAGGAGAATGGACCGCGTGGGCCGGGTATCTTGCCCGGCATTCGATTGAGCGCGCGTAGATAGGTGTCTCCACTTAACACGATATAACGGGCCAGTTCCGCCTGCAGAATCGATTTGCTCCAGCAGGAAAACAGCACCCACCAGAGCATGCCGAAGCCAACTGCTGCGCCAAGGCTTGCCGTTAAAATAATTTCGCCAGAGCCAACAATAGTGGCGGAGATAATCACACTCGGCCCCAGATACTTCACGGTTGAGGCCCAATTTTTGGGTGGATCCTCTATCGCATCAGCGGGTTGCGTGTAGTGATCTTCCGCTTTACCGATCGGGACGCTGTTGCTCATGGATTGTCCTAGCCAGTTATAAGGGGTTTATTACTCAAGTGCTGGATGCGTCCACGATACTTTGGATGGTATCGCTCAGTATGTTGTCGAATTCTTCCTGAGACTGCTGCGCGCCCAGTCCTTCGGTCAGTGCCCGAGAAAAACTGGCGACCATACCGTGTTGTTTGCTGAGCCTTTGATTGGACTCTTGCCGGGAATAACCACCTGACAGGGCAACGACTCTAAGCGTTTTTGGATGTTCTACACAGGGTAGATATAAATCATCCTGTTCTGGTAGGGTGAGCTTTAGTATCACCTGCTGACCATCAGGAATCTGGTCAAGATGCGTCATCAACTCCTGCTGCAGGACAGCTTCGATACTGGCCTTATCTGCGCAAGTGATGTCGACTTCCGGTTCGATGATGGGGACTAACCCCGCATCCAGAATGCGCTGGCCGATTTCGAATTGCTGATCAACAATCGCCTTGATCCCAGAGGCATTGTTTGCCTTGATGACTGAACGCATCTTAGTGCCGAAAATACCTTTGGATTTTGCCTGCGCGAGCAGCTCGTCGAGACCCGGCATGGGCTTCATTAGTTGTACGCTGTCAGCTTGATCGGCGAGGCCGCTATCTACCTTCAGAATCGGCACGACACCTTTGACTTCCCATAGATACTCGGCGGTCGGCCGGCCTTCCACTTCGCCGTTCATGGTGTTCACGAACAGGATGGCACCCAGGATGCGGTCGCCACCGAAAGCTGAACTGGTGACGATCCGACTGCGCATATCGTGGACTAAATTGAACATTTCTTCATCGTTGGACCAGTTGCTCTCATCCAAACCATATAGATTGAGCGCTTTTGGTGTGCTGCCACCACTTTGATCGAGCGCGGCGATAAAGCCCGTGGCGGTCGCCATTTTTTCGTTTTGTTCAGAGTTCACGTAAGTCCCTTATTACTTCTGTAGAAAGGAAGATTATGCCCAGGTTCGGTTCGAATTTGCACCTACCTTATAGATTGGTTTCAGGCAGGTTTTTGTTGCGTTAGGATTCTATCCAGTGCATTGGCAAATGCCTGCTTATCGGCCTGTCTGATCGGCGCTGGGCCGCCGGACTGAACGCCCGAAGACCGCATGGTATCCATAAAGTCCCGCATATTGACCCGGACGCGCACGTTGTCCTCGGTGTAGAGTTCCCCTCTTGGATCCAGCGCCTGAACACCTTTTGCAATCAGATCCGCGGCGAGGGGAATATCCGCCGTAATCACAAGATCCCTTTGATTTGAGCGCAGCACTATCGCATCGTCGGCGACATCGAACCCCTGTGGTACCTGCAGGAAATTAATCAGTGTGCTGTTGGGGTTTTGATGAAATTGTTGGCGACCAGGGTCATGGGTGTTTCGGTCCGCGTTGCCGCTCGAAACAGAATGTCTTTGATCATGTTGGGGCAGGCATCTGCATCTACCCATATTTTGAAAGCCAGAGGATTACCTATCGGTGTCGCTAAAGTTGCAGCAATGCGTCATCAGGTCGTGATGTGACTTCGATTAGTGTTGACGTCACCTGTTTGCTGCGTTCGATGACGCTAAAGTCATAGCCGAGATCCACCAGCGTTGTCATACGCAGATTTGGCTTTGTTTTGTCGCAAAAACTCCGGCAGAAATGCGCTGTTCGTAATCACCTGACTTGATGTAAAGCAAATCGGTAACGCCATCGCTGTGAAGTTCGGCGATGGCTTCCTGAGCTTTATTCAGAGATGGCTGCCGATCGGTGACCACGATAAAGCCAAGTGATTGCCGACTTTTTAGTCGTGGTGTTGTAAAACTAACGCGCTGTTGATTCAGGAAATCCGTAATGTGCTGAGGGTCCTGAACGGGGCCGAGAGTCAGGTATGCATTATTCTGCGCACCCCAAATGCTGTGCGGCAAAAAGAGGATCGCGATGATCGGGCCTATGTGGGGAATCCGATACATAGCTCTTGGAGGTGTTTCCTGTGTCCGGCAGCCGAAGAATAGCGTATCTGTTAGTGCTAATCGACAACATCCACAGGAAATAGACTACACTGTCCAATGATCGTGACCTGCCTTAGAGTCGATCCAGCAACCCGGCTAACGCATTCAGTGATGCTATTTTATAGTCTGCAGCACTGAGATCCTGGTGTGCGGTAAAGCTGTTAGCCACCACAGCGCAGGAGATTTTTGCGGCTACAGCGGCCCGTAGACCTCGCTCAGAATCTTCTATAACGAGCGCCTGGTGTGGTTTAGCGCCAAATCTGGACAATGCCGTGAGATAGGGCTCGGGTTCTGGTTTGGCTTGATCGTAGTCTTCTCTGGCCAGTACAAAGTCCATATGTCGAACAATGTCACGATGTTGATGGATGAGTTCAAAATCAACACGCTTGGATGTGGTGACGATCGCCATCCTGTAATGTTGTTTTAGTGCACTGAGAATCTCAGGAACCCCTTCGATATCAATGGCTTCGACGGCCAGAAACTGCTGATAGTAGATGTTGCGTTTATCCCGCGCTGCATCGATTTCCTGGGCGCTGCATCCGGCATCTCTGGCTAGATCAAAAGACGGGTTACCGTCCACAAGATGCTGGCGATAGTGTTCCAATGACATGTCGACCCCCATTTCGGCGAGCGCGATTTGCGTTGCCCGGAAGTACCAGTATTCGGTATCTACGAGCACCCCATCGTGATCGAACAGCAGGTATTGGATTGCTTTGTTTGGCATCGGCTTAAAGGTCAGCATCAATGCCGACGGGGCAATGATCTGAACCGGGAACATTAGGCAGGATGTAGGCAAGGGCGACTTTCTTCTGTGCGGAGGGCGAAGCAAAGATATAGTCAATTCGCCAACTCACATTGTTTTGACGCGCATCGCCCCACTGTCGCCACCAGGAGTAGTGACCGGCTTCATTCGGATGAAGCTCGCGAAACGTATCGCGCCAGCCATCGGCACACCACTGGTCGAGGACGGCGCGCTCTTCAGGCAAAAAGCCGCTGTTTTTGTGATTGGTTTTGGGACGTGCTAAATCGATTTCCTGGTGCGCTGTATTGAAATCGCCCATGACATAAACCGGGCCGCATTTACGCAGGGCCTGCATGCGTTTATATACGGTCTCATAGAAGGCGAGTTTGTAGGGCGCACGACTGTTGTCCCACTGGGTACCACTGCCCTTGGGAAAATAAGCATTGATCACCGACAGACGGGAAAAATGCGCGCTGATGCAGCGGCCCTCGACGTCGAGTTCAGGGTCGCCGGTGCCGTACTCTATGCGGTCTGGTTTTTGTCGTGAATAGAAAGCGACGCCGCTGTATCCCGGACGTTCGGCACTAAAAAATGCTGTGTGCCAACCGTCTAGTTGCCTTTTTTCAGGGCCTAACTGATGTGCGAAGGCGCGAACATCTTTAATGCCGACAATATCTGCATCGATATTATTGAGTATGGTAAGGAAGCCTTTTTTGAAGCAGGCACGCAGTCCGTTTACATTCCAGCTGATGATGCGCATATAATGATTAGCCGCCGTTAGTCGTCAAAGAGATCATCCAGCTTTCTTGCAATATCGTCTTCTGTGGCAGCAGGCGCTTGGCCGTCGCCAAAGAGCTCGTTCAGTTTTGCCTTGGCGCTGTCTCCCTTGTCGTTGTCAGCATCATAGGTGCCAGCGGTAGGTATAAAGTATTCGCAGAAGTTTGCCATCTGGATGTCTGAGGGTCGGTCGGCTAATTCATTTGCGCAGTGAATATGCTGCTTGGCACGAAACTCCGCACACATTCGACAGCAATGCAGGACTTCAAAACAGTGCGAACAGGTTGCGTGTCGACTGATCGGCAGCGGCATATCTGCGATCGATTTACCGCAGTTCCAACAAGTGAGATCCTGATCCATGGCAGGGCAGGTTATTTGCCTGCCATTCGTTCCTTGCTGGCCGTGACATCAGACTCCGTCAGGTTGATCTCGGTGGCCACTTTAATGATGAACTGCTCTTCATATTGGTCGATTCGACCATCGGCATAGGCAACCCGCCACAGGCAATCAAGCAGGGCCTGCTTATCGTCATCACCATAGTGACGATTCACGAGGTCTGTAAATTCGCCTAAGTCGTGGGAATCTGTGCGGGTATGGGCGTAGATGAGGAGTTGATCCAGCGTCTCATTGTCAATTTCCAGTAGTGCCCGGATGGTTTCGACAACAAACAGTTCTTCTTCCGGGTCTTCATCGAAATCTGCCTTGGCAACGGCCAACATCAAGGATGTGGCGGCGTAGGTTATTTCCTGGAGTTGCCAGTCGAGTTTGTCGGTGTTTATCATCGTGTTTTCTTTCTATCTTTACCTTTTTAATAGCCGTGTATGGTTTTTATCGCATTTTAAGCGGCAGCCTGTTTTGCATTCTGCAGCCGTTGTTTTAGATTACGCAATTCTTCACGAAGTTCCAGTGGTACGTGATCACCGAATTGGTCGTAATAGTCTTCGATTAACGGAATCTCGCTGAGCCAGCCATCGATTTCAACTCGTAACAGCTCTGCAACCTGGTCATCAGAAAGATCAAGACCGGAAAAGTCGATGGCATCAATAGCTGGCAGATTGCCGATGGCGGTTTCAACAGCGTCGGCGGCATCGGTGCTGCGCTCAAAGATCCACTTTAATACGCGTGAATTTTCACCAAATCCGGGCCACATAAATTTACCGTCATTGTCTTTGCGGAACCAGTTGACGTAGTAGATAGCCGGTAATTGGGCATTTTCTCGAAGGCCAATATTTACCCAGTGTTGCCAATAGTCTGCCATGTTGTAACCACAAAACGGCAGCATAGCCATAGGATCACGACGTAGCTCGCCGACCTTACCCGCCGCCGCAGCGGTTTTTTCCGAAGAAACGATTGAGCCAAAGAAGATACCCTGATTCCAACTCATGGCCTCATTGACCAGAGGGACAACACTTGCACGCCGACCACCGAATAAAATGGCGCTAATCGGTACACCGCCCAGATCTTCCCATTCATCCGCAATAGCAGGGCATTGCGCTGCCGATACAGTGAATCTGGCGTTAGGATGTGCGGCAGGTTCTGAGCTGTCCGGTGTCCAGTAGTTACCGCGCCAATCGATCAAATGACCTGGGGCTTCATCTGTCATGTCTTCCCACCAGATATCACCATCGTCGGTCTCGGCGACGTTAGTAAATATGCAGTTTTCAGTCAGGCTGAGCATGGCGTTAGCGTTGGAGTCCATACTGGTACCGGGAGCCACACCAAAAAATCCAGCTTCCGGATTGATGGCGTATAACTGACCGTCACTACCGTATTTCATCCAGCAGATGTCATCACCCACGGTTTCCACTTTCCAGCCAGGAATCGTGGGGATCAGCATCGCGAGGTTTGTTTTGCCGCAGGCGCTTGGAAATGCACCGGCTACATAGCGCACTGTGCCTTCCGGGTTAGTTAATTTAAGAATTAGCATGTGTTCCGCGAGCCAGCCTTCATCGTGTGCCATGGCGGAGGCTATTCTTAATGCAAAACATTTCTTGCCCAGCAACGCATTACCACCATAGCCGGATCCGAATGACCAGATCTGGCGGCTCTCGGGAAAATGCGCGATGTATAGATTGTCGGGATTACAGGGCCAGGGAACATCCTCGGCCTCCACGAGGGGTCGCCCAACCGAGTGAACACAGGGGACGAAGTCATCATCGCCGAGTGCATCGAGCACTGTCTGACCAACGCGGGTCATAATATGCATTGATGCAACGACATAAGGAGAGTCGGTGACTTCGATGCCAATATGAGCGATGGGTGAACCTACAGGGCCCATGGAGAAAGGAATCACATACATCGTACGACCACGCATACAACCATCAAACAGGCTATTGAGCGTATCCTTCATTTTCGATGGTGCGACCCAGTTGTTGTTGGGCCCGGCATCGGACTCCTGCTCAGCGCAGATAAAGGTACGGGATTCGACCCTGGCGACGTCTGCCGGGTCGGAGCGCACCAGATAGCTATTAGGTCTTTTCTCGGGGTTTAATTTCGTCGCGACGCCAGCATGCTGAAGCAGGTCCCACATGCGATCGTATTCGTCTTTACTGCCGTCACAGATGACTACCTCGTCTGGTTGGCACAGGGATTTGATTTCGTCTAACCAACTTGCCAATTTTGTACTTTTTACCATAGATATTTGTGCCCTAAATCCTAAAAAAAGACAGTCAGCATATGACGAAAAGTTATGTCCGCTGGTTGCAGCGAAGAATAACTTATTCATTATGAAGGCGCTAGAATGTTTGGCCGGTTTTCGAGAAAACCATGCTAGGCTCCGCATTATGTATCAGCCGCAATGTGAACTGACCGAATATCGACCCTATTGGGCCGAATGTTTTGGTGTGGCGCCGTTTTTGCCGACCAGCCGCGCTGAAATGGATGCCCTAGGCTGGGATAGCTGTGATGTGATTATCGTCACCGGCGATGCCTACGTAGACCATCCGAGTTTCGGTATGGCCGTGATTGGCCGCGTACTGGAGGCGCAGGGTTTCAGAGTGGGCATCATTGCCCAGCCAGACTGGCAATCCAAGGATGCCTTTACCGCCCTGGGCCGACCCAACCTGTATTTCGGCGTGGCTGCCGGCAATATGGATTCGATGATCAATCGTTATACAGCCGATAAGAAAATACGTCACGACGACGCCTACACCCCGGGAAATGTCGGTGGCAAACGCCCGGATCGCGCTGTCATCGTTTACTCCCAGCGCTGCCGGGAAGCCTACGCAGAAGTGAATATCGTCATTGGCAGTATTGAGGCCAGCCTGCGGCGCATTGCGCATTTTGATTATTGGAGTGAGAAAGTTCGACGCTCTGTGCTGCTTGATGCCCGGGCGGATATATTGCTTTATGGTAACGCCGAGCGTGCCATCGTCGAGCTCACGCATCGTATAGCCAACGGTGAGGCAATTAGTGAAATTAAGGATATTCGCGGGTCTGCTTATCTCTGCAGTACACTGCCTAACAGCCATCAGCTGATTAATGAATCGTTACTAGCAGAGGATCGCGAACAGGTCGTAAAACTTGTTGGTGACGAGCGACAGGAGGCGGTACTGCTGCCTTCATTTGAAGCCGTACGGGACGATAAGAGCCTGTATGCCCACGCGTCGCGAATTTTGCACCGTGAAACCAACCCGCATAATGCTAAAGCTTTGGTACAGGCCCATGGCGTTCGTTACGTTTGGCTGAATCCACCACCCATCCCGCTATCCAGTGAGGAGATGGATTGGGTCTTTGGCTTGCCCTATCAGCGGGTACCGCATCCTGAGTACGGTGATGCCAACATACCGGCCTACGAAATGATCCGCTTCTCGGTCAATATCATGCGCGGGTGTTTCGGTGGCTGCACCTTTTGTTCTATCACCGAGCACGAAGGCCGTATCATTCAGAGTCGTTCGGAAGCCTCGATTCTTGAAGAAATCGAAGCCATTCGGGATAAAACCCCTGGCTTTACGGGAGTCGTCTCAGACCTTGGTGGACCGACAGCAAATATGTGGCGTCTGGCGTGTAAAGACAAGGAAACCGAAGCCAGCTGCCGGCGGTTATCCTGTGTATACCCCACGATATGCAAGAACCTGGATACCGATCAGACGCCGCTCATTTCGCTATATCGCAAAGCACGCTCTCTGGATGGGGTTAAGAAGGTGTTGATCGCCTCGGGTCTGCGGTACGACCTTGCGGTGGAGACGCCGGAATATGTGAAGGAACTCGTGACCGAGCATGTGGGTGGATATCTCAAGATTGCACCCGAGCACACGGAAGAGGGGCCCTTATCGCAAATGATGAAACCCGGTATTGGGACCTACGATAAGTTCAAGGCGATGTTCGATAAATATTCTACGGAAGCCGGTAAGAAACAGTACTTGATACCCTATTTTATCGCCGGTCATCCCGGGACCACAGATCAAGATATGCTTAACCTTGCGTTATGGTTAAAAGAACATGGCTTCCGCGCTGATCAGGTGCAGAATTTTTACCCATCGCCGATGGCCAGCGCCACGGCCATGTATCACAGCGGCAAGGACACATTACACCGTATACAGCGAGATACCGGGAAGGTGGATACTATTCGAGGTACAAGAAGCAGACGCCTGCATAAAGCCTTTCTGAGATATCACGACCCTGACAACTGGCCCTTGCTGCGCCGTGCCTTAAAAAATATGGGTCGCAATGATTTAATTGGCAACGGCAAGATGCATCTGGTGCCGAGAACAGGATTTGGTAAGCCCATCAAGCCCGCGTTGCCCTTTCGTACACAGCACACAGGACTACCAAAGAACAGTTGAGGGTTTTATGAGCCATATTTTGGAAGGTATCAAGGTCATTGATGCCGCATCGTATCTTGCAGGCCCGGCGGCGGCCACCGTGATGGCGGATTTTGGCGCCGATGTCATTAAAATTGAGCCACCCAGTGGCGATGGACTTCGTTTGGTGAGTGCCGGTTATCGAACCGACTACAACTGGCAGATGGTCTCTCGAAACAAACGTGATCTTTGTCTTGATTTGAAGCAGGAAGCTGCGCGCAAGGTATTACACACACTGATTGATTCGGCGGACGTGCTCATCCTGAATTTTCGAGAGGATCAGATTCGGCAGTTCGAACTCAACTACGATGCGTTGCACACCCGCAATCCCCGGTTGATCTATGCGCTGGTCACAGGATATGGCACGGTAGGACCGGACCGCAATCGCCGTGGATTTGACGTCACTGCCTGGTGGGCGAGATCCGGAATTTCAGCGTTACTGAAACCCTTTGGGCACGCCCCGGTCTTTTCCGGTGGCGGTATTGGTGATCATGCGACTGCTCTCGGTTTGTTGAGCGCCATCATGATGGGGTTGTATCACCGCGAGAAAACCGGGCAGGGCAGGCAGGTGGCAACGTCCCTCGTGGCCAGTGGCTGCTATGCCAATGGCATGATGCTACAGGGCATGATTGCCGGGCACGATCGGGAAGATATGTTGAACGATCAAGAGGGTCAGCGAAGCGCCATGGCCACAGTTTATCGGACCCGGGATGATGAATATCTGATGCTCAGTATTACCAATCCCGACAAGGAATGGCCCCTGTTCGCCGAGTGTCTGGGTCACCCGGAATGGTGCGATGAGTTTCCTGACGGCAAGGCTGTTCTCGGTAACCGTGAAGCAGTTACTGCACTGATTGCGACTGAACTCGGGCGTCGAACGCTGGCGAACGTTTGCGAGGTGCTCGATACAAAGAACATGCCCTATGCACCGGTGGAGCACTTAAGAGACGTCGTCCGTGATGCGCATCTCATTGAAAATAGAGTGATCAAACCCACTGGCTCAGAAGATACGGATTACCAATGGATGGTTGCAAACCCGATTAGTATTGCCGATGAACAACACAAAGACCCGGTCATGGCACCTGATATTGGCGCCCACAGCGACGAACTATTGCGGGAGTACGGCTATGGCGATGCAGATATTGCGCAATTGCAGCAGCAGGGCGCGGTGGTGCAGGCCGCCGATTGAGCCGTTAGCTAGTGCAGGGTTTTAGCTTTGGGCTCCAATGCCAGCAATCGTTTGCTGACCTGGTCGCGAAGATGCTCATCATCGGAAACCTGTAACACCTGAGTATACGTATGCCGCGCCAGCGGAAGATTGCTCTGCATTTCGTAGACTGCGCCCAGTTGTAATGCAAATTCGGGCGTATTCGGCAGGAGTAAGAGCTGTAGGTCGATGCAGGCTTTACTTTCATCCCAGGCCTTTTCTTTCCAGAAAATTATCTTGAGATTTTCCAACAGACGCGTCAGCACTGCTTTGTTTGTTGCCGGTGAAAAATACTCTTTCTTTAGCACCACATTTTTGCCCAGTTGCTGTTGTAGTAACGTAGCGCAGTCCGGTTTACTTAAGATTCGCCCGGTGAATGGATCTACAATGACCTGAATCTCGGCGCCGTAGGACACCAGAAAGTGACTCGGAAAATTGATACCGCAAACGGGGATGCCGATTCGGGAACCGAGGGCGATATGGATTAACGCCAGGCTGATTGGAATGCCCTGTTTGGTATCAATGACACGATTGAGGTAATTGTTCTGTGGGTTGCTGTAGTCTTTAACGTTACCCTCAAAACCCTCGGAACCATGGATGAAATCGAGCAGGCTATTGACGGAAACACCCATCGGCGTCTCGTTGTCGATGGTGCGTTCGAATCTATCGCAGAGGTCGGCCAGCATGGTCAGGTAATGGGGTACGTTGAGGTTGTCTTGCATCTCTGCAGCAATAAGAAGTGCCGCTTCTGCCAGTATGATCTCCTCATCAGGCAGGCTTGCGATCTCTGCAAATCGCTCTCGGGCTTCTTCGTTCATGGCGCCATCTTTACAATCTTGCGATCGATATGCAAACACCGGATTGCGTCCAACAATCGGTAACTATCCTGATTTTTTGCGCTGACGATTTTTGTTATCGATTTTCTGCTGTTTATGCCGTAGCTGGGCATCAACGGCTGCGCTGCCGATATGGGATTCGCCACGCTCGCGGGCCAGCTGTGTCTGTTTCTCGCGTTCCGAGAATCTACGCAGGCGTTGTTCTGTCAATTGTTCATAGCAATGCGGGCAACTGATGCCCTGCACGTAATGTGCTGAAGTTTTGTCTTCTGCCGTAATCGGCATGCGGCAGGCATGGCATTGATCGTACTGACCGCGCTCGAGTTGATGGTTCACTGTCACTCGGTCATCAAATACAAAGCATTCCCCCTGCCACAGTGACTCGTCTTCCGGCACCTCTTCCAGATATTTCAAGATGCCACCTTCAAGATGGTAAACCTCATCGAAGCCGACGGACTTTAGATACGCTGTTGATTTCTCACATCGGATACCACCGGTGCAAAACATGGCGACTTTTTTATGAGTATCGGGATCGAGCGCCTGTTCCGCGTAAGCCTGGAATTCTCTAAAGGATTTGGTATGAGGGTTAACTGCGCCGCTAAATGAACCTATCTGAACTTCATATTCGTTACGGGTATCAATCACAGTGACCTCGGGATCCGATATCAACGCATTCCAGTCTTTCGGTTTGATATAGGTTCCCACGATATGGTTCGGGTCAATATCAGCCACCCCCATGGTTACGATCTCTTTTTTCAGCTTGACCTTGCAGCGATGAAAGGGCGGAGAGTCGGTATAGGATTCCTTGCAGCGCATCTCAGCAAAACGTGAATCTGAACGAAGGAAGGCAAGTGCGGCATCAATACTGGACCGGGTCCCCGCGATGGTGCCATTGATGCCCTCACGGGCGAGCAGCAGGGTGCCGCAGACCTTGTGCGCAGTCAGCACAGTCTGCAGTGGCGCACGCAATTGCTCGTAATCATCCAGGGTCACGAAATGATAGAGCGCACAGACAACGATGTTTTGTTCAGTCATGGATGTAATCTTTTAATGGTCTATCCGGTTTATTTACAGGCGCTATTATCACTTATCTAAAGAGATTTGCTATTGCTAACCGTTCAATCGGGGGTGACGATGGGGAATATATCCTCCAATGGACTACGTACAGCCTGACCACCACGATGCGGTACATGGGTAAGGATGTACGAAAATGACCCCAAAACAGGAAAGCCAAACACCACAGTTTTGTAGCATTTTGGCCGTAGTATCAGGTGATACGGAGCCGGCTA
>JAQWMV010000281.1 GCA_029246605.1 Pseudomonadales bacterium
GGGAACTCGATCCAATGACTGATATATGGCGCGTAAGAAATTATCCTTTGGTTGTGCGCTGGTGAGTGCGCAACGCACCATAGGGATTTGCGCCGTGTTTTCTATTGGAAGATGTACCATGATTTCCTTGCCGGCCACGAATGCCTTCTTAGCAAGTGACTTTGCATGGGTACTATTCGGTAGGATTGCATATGTCAGGTGTGCGGGGATGGCAATCGCTTGCTCTCCGCGATAAAGGCTATAGCCTTTATCGTCAATGATGATAGAGATATAAGCCGTCGGTTCGTCTGCAGGCGCATTGAGTGAGGCAAGTGTCAGCGCCAGCAGGAGAACTATACGATGACTGGTCACGCCTGTATTCAACTCAACTCTGTGGTTTCGATTTGTTTAAGATGTAGAGGCCCTTCAACAGCGTGAGCGCCTCGTTCAACTGATAATCCTTGCTGGCGAGTTCGAGATCTGCTGAATCTGTATTGTCGGCATCTTCGGCTTCAGACTCCTTATCATTGCCGTTATTCAAATGTTTGGGAAGATTCTTTTCAATGGGTCGCCAGGGATTATTCTTCATGCGGATCACAGTCGAGCGGTCGACCCAGATATCAGGGATGATGCCCTCTGCCTGGATTGAACGTCCATTGGGTGTGAAGTAAAGCGCTGTGGTTAGCTTAATGGCTTGTTCATTGTTGAGTGGCAGTATTGTTTGCACGCTGCCCTTGCCGAAGGTGCTGGTTCCCATAATGACTGCGCGACCATGATCCTGAAGTGCGCCGGCAACAATTTCCGATGCAGACGCGGTACCCTGATTCACAAGTACTACGATAGGTACTCCCTCTATGGAGTCGGGGGTAGAGGCACTAAAACGGAGCCCTGCAGTAGACAGTCTGCCGGTTGTATAGACGATGAGCCCATCAGCAACAAATACATCAGACACTTCTACTGCAGATTGCAGTATGCCACCCGGATTGTCTCGAAGATCGATGACAAGGCCGTGTAGGCCACCGTCCTCAAGTAGTGTTTTTACTGCATCAGCGACTTCAGCACCTGTGCGACTTTGAAATTGTGCGATGCGGACATAACCATAGCCTTCCTCGAGAAAACGCTGCCGGACACTGGGTACATTGATAACTTTACGCACCAGCGTAAACTCGTTCGGAGATGGCTCACCGTCTCGCAGTATGGTTAGACGAATTTTGCTGCCTGGTTCGCCACGCATCAACTCGATTGCCTCAGAAAGGCTCATGCCACGTACAGGATTTCCATCCAACTGCAAAATGAGATCGCCCGATTGAATACCTGCCTCGTATGCAGGCGTATCATCCATTGGGGAAATGACCTTCACGCTACCGTCTTCTAATCCAACCTCGAGACCAAGGCCGCCATAATTTCCGTTTGTAGTCTCTTGAAGACTGACAAAAGAATCTTTGTCGAGATAGGCGGAATGTGGGTCCAATTGGGACAACATACCTTTGATGGCATTTTCGAGCAGTGTTCGGTCATCAATTTCTTCTACATAGGCTGCACTGACTCGATTGAAGGCTTCAGCAAAGATACGTAGTTCGTTTAGAGGCAGCCTCGCAGGCAGGCTGGGGTCGACCTCTGGTTTCTCCTCTGCCAGCACCGTGATGGGTAGTGACATAACCAAGAGCAGCCCAATTCTAGTTAAGTTAACCATGTTGCTATTTCCTTATTGATTTAAGCTGCACGACGATCTCTCACCTGACACCAAAGTTGTGGATCTGAGGGGGCACCATCGATCCGGATTTCAAAATAAAGCCCAGTATTGTTCTGACCACCAGTATCGCCAACAGTTGCAATGGTCTCACCGGCAGTGACCCAATCCCCAGTTTCCCTGGTGATGGTCTGATTATGGCCGTAGAGGCTCATGTATCCCTCGCCATGATTAACGATCAGCAGTAGACCGAACCCTCTTAGCCAGTCTGAGAACACGACGCGTCCGTAATGGATAGCCCGGACCGGTTCGCCCTCGGGAGCTTCAATAAAAATACCGCGCCAACGCATTTTACCGATTTTGCGGTTGGTTCCGAAAGACTGGCTGATTGTGCCACTTACCGGTAGTAGGAGCTCGCCTTTCATTCCCTTGAACGGTGCTGAATTGTCAGCAATGGGAATATCTGCGTCATGAATGCGTTTTAACAATTGCTCCAGCCGATTGCGATCCTTGGTGAGCTTGGTGAGTTCTCCGCCGGTGGTCGCGATTCTTTGATTCAGGGTTACTAGCAATTTTTCCTTCTTGTCTTTTTCAAGTTTCAGCGCTTCATACTGCCTATCAAGTTCTTTGCGGTTGCCTGCCAGCTGGAGGTTGGTCAACTCGATACTTTCTGCCACTTCGGACAGTTGGGTCAGGGTCCCGCGAAATTTATTAACTTCCTGAGCCCGGGCACGATTTAGATAGTCATAGTAGGTGAGCATCCGGGACATTTCGTTGGGATCCTCCTGATTTAGCACTACTTTGAGGTATTCCTGTTTACCGATCTTGTAGGCTGCCTGTATTTGTTTTTCTATATAGGCCTGTTGTTCCGTCTTTTTGGCATGAAGTTCTTTTTGCTGGCTTTTTAACGTGCTTATCTTGTCTTCACCCTGTTTGAGTTCAGTTTCGATGGCGTCAACCTTCTGTTTTAGCTCATTGACGTTCTTCCCGGTTTTCTCAAGATCATTCTCCAGGTCGGAGTGCTGACCCTTCGTACCCTGCAATAGTTCTTTATATTCCTGAATCT
This sequence comes from Pseudomonadales bacterium, assembly GCA_029246605.1. Lineage (GTDB taxonomy): Bacteria > Pseudomonadota > Gammaproteobacteria > Pseudomonadales > Azotimanducaceae > UBA7455. The sequence goes on from JAQWMV010000281.1 coordinate 2,736, forward strand.
CCTGTTCCATGGCCTTGATTTTGGCCTCAAGGTCCTCAGGCTGACTCGGGTCTTGAGTGAAACTGGGTTTGCTAAAGGTGAGTAAGAGAAATATAAAGAGGGGAATTGTTTTTAGCATATTAGTCCGTTTCGTTTGTTTGTCTTGCCAGTGAATGTCCGGACATTTCATCTGGTTTAGAGATTTCCATCAAGTGCAGCATGGTCGGCGCGATATCCTTAAGCGTACCATGCTCGGCGAATACCAGCTTCTTTGATCCGACGTATACCAACGGTACCAATTCGGTGGTATGCGCCGTATGAGCCTGACCGGTACTTAAATTGCTCATTTGTTCCACATTCCCATGGTCTGCAGTGATCAGGCAGTGCCCACCGGCTTTTTCGATGGCTGCGACGATTTGTTGAAGGCAGTCGTCGATATACTCAACTGCACTAATAGCAGCCTCTAGTATGCCGGTATGGCCAACCATATCACCGTTGGCATAGTTACAGACAATGAGATCATGTTCCCCTGAGTTGATCGCCAAGACTAGCGCTTTGGTGACTTCTTTGGCACTCATGGATGGTTGTAGGTCATACGTAGCAACTTTTGGGGATGGCACCAATACTCGATCTTCCTTTGGGTAAGGTGCTTCGCGTCCGCCAGAGAAAAAGAAGGTGACGTGTGCGTACTTTTCCGTCTCCGCGAGGCGAAGTTGTGATTTGCCAAGCCCGCTGAGGTACTCCCCAAGCCCGTTGTCGAGCGAGGAAGGTGCGAATGCTGAAGGTGTGTCAATGTCTTCTGCGTATTGTGTGAGTGTGACGAATCTGGATAAGTTAGGTAGAGATCGACGTTTGAAGCTATCGAATGTCGGGTTAATGAAGGATCTTGTTAACTGTCGTGCTCGATCAGAACGAAAGTTCATGAACAGCACTGCGTCCCCATCCTGTATTGTCGTCGTCTTGCCATTGACTTCAATCGCAGTCGGTCTTACGAATTCATCAGTTTCACCGCGTGTATAAGCTTCCGTGAGTGCTGATTCACCATCCGGGGCGGTAAATTGCCCCTCGCCCTGGCTCAGCAAATCAAACGCCTGTTCCGTTCGATCCCAGCGTTGATCACGGTCCATAGCGTAAAAGCGCCCCATAACTGTTGCAACGCCACCGCCACCATGTGACTTCATCAAAGCATGAATTTTAGTCAGGGAAGGTCCGGCGGATTTCGGTGGCACGTCTCTACCATCCAAAAAAGCATGTAGGTAGACGTTGCTGACGCCCTGATCGTAGGCCAATTCAATGGCGGCTGTAATCTGATCTTCGTGGCTGTGTACCCCGCCGGGAGATAACAGTCCAAAGACATGCAGGCTTGCGCCGCTTGACTGGAGTGTCGACATCAAATCCAGCAGCACGTCGTTGTGCCGGAAGCTGCCGTCTGCGATGGACTTATTGATGCGGGTGAAGTCCTGGTCGACGACCCGCCCGGCACCGAGGTTCATATGACCGACCTCTGAATTGCCCATTTGACCTTCAGGAAGGCCTACATCGAGTCCTGAAGCCGATATCAGACTATGTGGTTGATGCTGCCAGAGCTTGTCCCAGGTGGGTGTATTGCCTAACGCAATGGCGTTGTTTTCGCTTTCATCACGATGGCCCCAACCATCGAGAATTATCAACACATAGGGTGTAGTCATCTGATCGTCACTTAAGGTAAAACGAGATTCTAGCAGCGATAGCCAAGTCTTGGATATGTTGGTGTATACTCGCGATTTTGAAATCTACAGATAGTTATGGATCAACTTTTTGAATTCGTAGGAAATAACTACATCCTAATTGCAGTGTTTATATTTCTGCTCTTTGCCTTTTTCATTAATGAAGGCAAACAGGGCGGTGCTGCTATCAGTACTTCTAATCTCGTCACGCTGGTGAATCGTGAAGGTGCGGTCATTTTAGACGTACGCGACAGTAAAGAGTTTGGTGCAGGGCATATCGCTGGTGCGGTAAATATTCCACATAGTGCTATAGATTCTCGAATCGGGGAGCTTGATGCCCATAAAGAAAAGCCTATGGTTTTGGTTTGTAAAATGGGGCAGCATTCCAGTAGCGTTGGCAGAAAGCTGAAGACGCACGGTTTTGAAGATGTGAGAAGACTCTCTGGTGGTATGGCGGAATGGAGTGCCAGCAATTTGCCGCTGGTTAAGACCTGAGTTTATATGATGGATGGTCAGAAAGTGGTTATGTACAGTACGCGATTTTGTCCGTACTGCATGCGCGCAAAGGCACTGCTTGAGAGCAAAGGAGTCGATTTTGAGAACATCCCGGTCGACAGTAGTATGGAAAAACGTCGAGAAATGATGACTAGGTCTAAACGAAGTACAGTGCCCCAGATCTGGGTTGGTGAAACCCACGTCGGCGGTTGTGATGAACTCTATTATTTGGAACGCAACGGTGAACTCGACGCTCTCCTTGCTGGCGGCACATCAGCATGACTGATAAAGCCCAGTTTGCTTTGCAACGCATCTATGTGAAGGACGCTTCGTTTGAATCGCCAAAGGCGCCCCACGGATTTCGTGAGAAGTGGCAGCCAAAGATCAATCTGGAACTGAGTTCAAAACATTCGCATATTGAGGGTGATTTGTATGAGATCGTGCTCAACGCTACCATCAAGGCACAAACCGAAGAAGATGAAGTGATGTATTTGGTTGAAGTTCAGCAGGCCGGTATATTTATGCTTCAGGGTTTTGAGGAAGACGCACGGTTGCAAACACTGGGTAGCACGTGCCCAAATATTTTATTTCCATACGCGCGTGAATTCGTGGATTCCATTGTGTTGAAGGGAAGTTTCCCGCCACTGATGTTGAGCCCTGTGAATTTTGAAGCGCTGTATCAGCAAAGTCTTGCTGAGCAGGCCCGCCGGGATAACAAGATTCAATAGCTTCCGTCGTAGTCCAATTGCCGCCAGGCTTCGAACACTGCAACAGCCGCCGCATTTGACAGGTTTAAGCTTCGGCTATCTTTAACCATGGGGATGCGTACTCGCTGGTGCTCTGCGACCGAAAACAAAATGTCATCAGGCAGCCCACGGGTCTCGGGGCCAAATACCAACAGAT